>NZ_JBFAIN010000006.1:0-278134 GCF_040654735.1 Saccharopolyspora sp. NPDC050642
CCAGCGACCAGGTCGAGGCGGACTGGAACGGCAACGGCCTGTCCGGCACCTACCGCGCGGTCACCAGCGACACCTTCGGCACCCTGGTGTTCACGCCCCACGCAGAACGCCGGTTTCGCGCGGAAACGACGCCCTGCGTGCCAGGCGGTCACGCCTCGCGCGTGCCCGCACCCCATTCTGGAACGCCCTCTCAGAACCCGGCTCCGGCGGTCATTCCCCCGTCGACGACGAACTCCGCCCCGGTGCAGTAGCTCGACTCGTCGGAGGCGAGGAACAGCACCGCGTTGCTGATCTCCTGCGGCCTGGCGTAGCGGGGAATCGGCAGCCGGCGGATCACCCCGCCGGTCCGGTCCTCCAGCTCGTCCTCCTCCCTGCCGGTCATCGGCGTGGCCACGCTGCCGGGGTGCACGGAGTTGACCCGGATCCCGCGCGGCCCGAGCTCCAGCGCCGCGGACCTCGTCAGGCCCCGGATGCCGAACTTGCTGGCACTGTAGCCGGCGAAGCCCGCTCCCCCGACCAGCCCGTTGACCGACGAGATGTTCACGATCGAGCCGCCCTCCCGCATGACCGGCGCGGCGTGCTTGATGCCAAGCCACTGCGAAACCAGGTTGACCTCGAGGATCTGCCGGAAGTCCGCGACGTTCGCGTCGGCGTAGGACTGGAACCGCAGGATGCCCGCGTTGTTGACCAGGACGTCGAGCCCGCCGAACGCCGAAACGGTGTGGTCGACGATCGCCGACCAGTCGT
The DNA here is from genome assembly GCF_040654735.1 of Saccharopolyspora sp. NPDC050642. Classification (NCBI taxonomy): domain Bacteria; kingdom Bacillati; phylum Actinomycetota; class Actinomycetes; order Pseudonocardiales; family Pseudonocardiaceae; genus Saccharopolyspora; species Saccharopolyspora sp. NPDC050642. Next base: position 748 of record NZ_JBFAIN010000006.1, read on the forward strand.
CGGTCTCGGTCACGTCGTGCGGGAAGAAGCGGCAGTCGTCGCCGAGTTCCCCCGCCAGCCGCCGGCCTTCGTCGGCCAGCACGTCGCCGAAGACGACCCGGGCCCCTTCCGCCGCGAAGGTGCGGACGTGGGCGGCGCCCATGCCCCGCGCGCCTCCGGTGACCAGTGCGACCTTGCCGTCCAGCTTGCCCATCGACCCGCTCCTCCGCGTCCGTCGTGCGTGGGGGCAGCATGGTGGTGGAGCGCGCAGCGCACCGGCCCGATCCCGCTGATTGAGCATCTCCTCCACCGCGGGCGACCGGTTCCGCATCCGTCTCGGTGACCGAGACCTCTTCGGTTGCCCCCTGGTCGAGTCGCTAGCGTCCGCTGGCACGCCCGCTCCGGGCATCCGCCACGACGTGCCCCGGGCGCCGCGCGGCCGGCCAGAACTCCGCCCCGCCGGCCCGATCTCGACGATCACCGCAGCCAATCCGACTCAGCGAGGAGTCCAGAATGGATCAGGCATCGCTGCCGCAAAGATCTGCGCCCACCGGACCGGACGCCGACGGCGAATCCGTTCGCCAGGAGCGGTCCACCGCGCAGAACTACGCGATCATCGCGCTTCTCGTCCTGCTGGTGGAGATCACCGGGCTCACCTACACGATGGTGACGCCGGTGCTGTCGAACATCGCCGCCGCGTACCGATCGCCGGACATCTCCTGGATCATCACCGCCGTCACCCTGGTCGGCGCGATCGCGTTCGCGGTGTGCGGCAAGCTGGGCGACATCTACGGCAAGAAGAAGGTCGCGCTGGCCTGCACCGCCGTGTTCGCCGTCGGCACCGCGCTGTGCGCGACGGCTCCGGTGCTGCCGCTGATGATCGCCGGTCGCGCGCTGCAGGGCTTCGGCCTGGCCGTCCTGTCGCTGGCGTACGGGCTGGTCCGGGACGTGCTGCCGAAGCGGCTGATCCCGATCGCGCTGGGCTTCATCGGCACGGGGATGGGGGCCAGCACGATCATCGGCCCGTTCATCAGCGGAATCCTGCTCGGCACGTTCTCCTTCCGCGGCATCTTCTGGTTCCAGCTCTGCTACGCGGTCGTGGTGGGCCTGCTGGTGTGGCGGTTGATCCCCGAGAGCGGGCTGCGCGCCAAGGTCGGCGTGGACTGGACCGGGGCGGCGCTGCTGGGACTCGGCGCGCTGGCCTTCCTCGCCGGTGTCGGGATGGCCAAGAAGGCGGGCTGGGTCTCGGTGCCGACGCTGGGCGGGATCATCGCGGGCGTGCTGCTCATCGCGGGATGGGTCGCCTACGAGCGGCGTGCCGCTGATCCGCTCGTCCACATCGGACTCCTCACGCGGCGCTGGGTCGGGCTGCCCATGATCGCCAACGCCTGCGTGCAGTTCGCGCTGGTCGGCAACTCGATGCTGGTGCCGATGTTCGTGATGTCATCTCCGGAAGGCGGCTTCGGGTTCGGCTCGTCGGCGTTCGAGGTGGCCGGATTCGTCGCCACGTCAGGAGTATCCGCGATGATCGCGGGCCCGGTCAGCGGGCTGGTCTCGCGGCGTTTCGGGCCCCGCGCCGGCATGGCCTTCGGCGCCTCGGCGCTCACCATCGGCGCGACCCTGATCGCGTTCGTCCACGACACCACGGGGATCGTCCTGCTGTCGCAGCTGATCTTCGGGCTCGGCATCGGGGCCGCCTCGGCCTCGCTCCCGAACGTCATCATGCACGCGGTGCCCGCCGACGTGCAGGGGGTCAGCGGCGGAATGCTGAACCTGGTGGGCAGTTTCGGCAGTTCGCTCGGATCGCAGGTGCTGGTGGTGCTGCTACTGCTGCCGGGCGCGACCTATCTCGGCACCGGGGTGCACTACGCCGAATCGGGCTTCGTGCTGGCCTTCCTCGCAACTGCGGTGTGCGGCGCCATCGCCCTGATCAGCGCCCTCTCCACCGGCCCCCTCCGCGGCCAACACGCGCTGTAGGGGCTGTCCCGGCGGAACCGCACCCATCCGGCGACGTGGCACGACCTCGCCCGGCTGGTGTGGCATGAACGGCCTGTTCACCTCAATGGACGAGGCAAACAGGCCGTTCACTTCATCCATCCGGAGCGGAGCACAGACCGTTCACCTCGATAGGTGCCAGGGCCGGTGGCCGCCTTGGTTCCTGCGCATCGAGAACGGAACTGCGGTCGCACACCGCAGCCCCGTTCTCGACCGTTTCCGGCCACTAGAAGACCCCCGGGCCCCGCAGGGTGGCTTCGGCGCCACCGTCCACATAGATCACCTGGCCGGTCATGTGCGTGTTCCCCGCGCTGATCAGCCAGCCCAGCGCCGCGGCGATCACGCCCGGTTCCGCGTATCCGTTCAGCGGCATCGGCACCGCCTCGTCCATGACCTTCTTCATCGCCTCGTCCGCGAGGAGCGGCGCCGCCATCGGGCTGAGCACCACTCCCGGTGCCACGGCGTTGAGCGGGATGCCCGCACCTGCCCAGTCCGCGGTCACGGCCACTCGGCGCAGCCACTGCGCGAGGGCCGATTTCGACGACGGGTACAACCGGGAACCGGCCCCGCCCTCGACCGCTGCCCGCGCGCGTTCCAGCGCCGCCTGCTCGTCGTCCCGCAGGCACGCGTCGATCACGGCCTGGTCGACCGGCTGCGTGCCGGCGATGGAACCGACCACCGCGGCCCGCGGCTGCTCAGCGGCGGCGAGCAACGGCCGAAGCCCCTCCAGCAGCCGGACGACGCCGAAGTAGTTGACGCCCACGGCGATCGGATCGGGCAGCGAGACGCCGGCGCACGCGACCACGCCGTCCAGGCGTCCCGCGCCGAGTTCGGCCACCTCCGCCACCGCCCGGGTCCGTCCCTCGTCGGTGGACAGGTCGGCCCGGACGTCCGCGGTGTCCCGATCGACACCGATCACGGTGTCCCCCTGCGCCTTCAGCATCTCCACCAGGGCCTTGCCGATGCCCGATGCCGAGCCGGTCACGGCGATGCGGCGTGTCATGTCCTCGTGCTCCTCACACCAGTTCGTTCGGCCTCGCCTGGGAAATCCGGCGCAGCGGCCATCACCGCATGCCTATCGGAGTTCACCGCGCAGCGGGATCCGGTAGTACCGGTGAGTGGGATCGGCGGCCCCCGCCGAGTGCCGACGAGGTTGTCTCTGCGGGACTTCGAACCCCGACCGCCCGGGAGGAACGCCCGTGAACCGGCTGTCCCTAACCACCTCGCTGACCGCGCTGCTCACGGCCGGACTGGTCGCGTCCGGTTGCTCCGCGAGCACCGGCGACACCCCCGAGCCGGCGCCGGCGGAACGCGGCACCCTGTCGAGCTCGGTCCCGCTGGACCACCGGCGCCTGCCCAGCGCGCAGGGCGAATGGCTGATCTCCTACACCTCCGCGGACGCCGCCGGGAAGCCGATCACGGTCTCGGGAACGGTCTCGGTGCCCAAGTCTCCCCCGCCGCAGGCGGGCTGGCCGGTGATCAGCTGGGCGCACGGCACCACCGGCACGGCCGACGTCTGCGCACCGTCCGCCGACCGGCCGGGCAGCCCGGCGCACTCCTACGTCGGGCTCGTCGACCAGACGCTGGACCGGTGGATCGCCGCCGGCTACGTCGTGGTGCAGACCGACTACGAGGGGCTCGGCACCCCCGGCGAACACCCCTACCTCAACGGGCCCAGCGCGGCGAACGCGGTCGCCGACATCGTCCGCGCCGCGCGCCAGGTCGACCCCGGCGTCGGATCGGACTGGTTCGCGGTGGGGCACAGCCAGGGCGGCCACGCCGCGCTGTTCACCGCGGCAGCGGACCAGCAAGCCGCTGGGCTGTCGCTGCGCGGTGCCGTGTCCATCGCGCCGGGCGGCTTCCAGACGAGCCAGACGACGGCGTACTTCCAGCAGCAAACAGGCGAGCAGGGCGTCCGGGCGGCGCTGCCGTTCCTCCCCACGATGCTCATCGGGGCGGCTGTGGTCGATCCCGGAATCGTGCCCGAACAGCTGCTCGCCGACGAGGTCCGCCCGGTGCTGGACGCGGCGCGCGCGACCTGCCAGGACGGGATCCGGGAGGCCGCCTCGACGGTGCGGGCGGAGCGGGTCTTCCGCGAGGGCGCGGATCTCGACCGCCTGACGGCGTACCTGAAGTCGCAGGAACCGGAGGGCCTGGCGCTGCGCGTCCCGACCCTGGTCCTGCAGGGCACGACGGACGTGCTCGTGAACAAGCGGGGAACCGACCAGCTGGTGAAGTCCCTGTGCGAACGCTCCCCCTCGATCGGCTACGAGGCGTACGACGGCGCGGATCACCGCCAGGTCCTCGCGGCGTCGCAGCCCGCGGCGCAGCGGTTCACCGAAGATCTCCTCGCGAACCGGCAACCGGCGAGCGCCTGCTCCCGGCCGTGAACCCGGCCGCCGCCCGATCCGCAACAGGCACGGATGAACCCGGCCCCGAGATATGATGATCGGGAGGCTTTCGAGAGCGTGGAATGGGAGTGTCGGTGGCGTACGGCGCGGTCCGCGGCAACGAGCGGAGGCAGCTGCCCGACGAGGTGGCGAGCTACGTCCGCGAGCAGATCATGTCCGGGCACTTCAAGCCGGGCGACTTCCTCCGCATGGAGCCCATCGCCGAGGCCGTCGGCGTCAGCAACACCCCCGTCCGCGAGGGCCTGCTGACGCTGCACAGCGAGGGTTTCGTGCAGCTGGTCCCCCGCCGCGGTTTCGTCGTGGCCCCCTTCACTCGGCAGGACGTGCGGGACCTGTTCTGGGCGCAGGCCAGGCTGGCCGGTGAGCTCGCCGCGCGCGCCGCGAAGAAGATCACCCCGGAGCAGGTCGACCGCCTCAAGTCGGTCATCGAGCAGCTCGACGAGGCCATCGAGGCCGGCGACAAGGACCGCATCGCCGATCTCGGGCACGCCTTCCACCGCGAGATCAACCTCGCCGCGGACTCGCACCGGCTCGCGCTCCTGCTCGCGGGCGTCGTGCGGCACCTGCCGAACCGCTTCTACGCCTCGCTCGAATCCCACGTCGAGCTGACCAGGGAACAGCACGCCCTCCTGGTCGAGGCCCTGCGCAAGCGCAGCGCCCGGAAGGCGCGGACGCTCATGGAAGAACATGTCGTCGAGGGCGCCGACTACGTGATCGAGATGCTCGAGAAGACCGGTCTCTGGGAAGACGAGGAACCGGAATCCTGAAGATCAGCGGGCTTCCGCCGCGCCGGCCGGGCGTAGCGCGATCGCGCAAGCGGCACTGATCGCGCACCCGAGAACAGCGCGCCCTGGCCTCGATCCACGCTTCGTCTTCAAGAGATGAGGATGCCGAGACCGTCGCCGAACAGCTTCAAGCCGAGCACGAAGAACAACACCGCCATCACGGCGGTGTTGTGCCGCACGGCCCAATCTTTCCACCCGTCGAGCATGTTCTTCGCCGGCTCGCCCATGAACAGGACGACCCCGAGCGGAACCAGAAGTCCCAGCGAACCAATGATCACGAACACCGCCAGCGACGCGATCTGCTGCCCGACGGGAAGCCCGGCCGAGCTGATCGAGGCACCCGCGGCGAGGGTCAGCGGTGCGTTCTTGAGATTGGCCGCCGCCAGTGCCAGTCCAAGCCCGAAGATCTTGATCGGTGTGAAGCGGTCGATCGCAGCCATCCACTTCGGCAACTGCACCTGCTGCGAGGCGTCGACAGGCCGCCGGCGCCACTGCCGGGCGCCGAGGAGGACGAGGAGCACCCCCAGTGCGAGCTTGAGGCCCCCCACCCAGGTGGCCGGTTGCTGGTGGGTGGAGGCACCGGCCGGCCCGCCGATCGCCAGCATCACGGCGCCCAGCGCCGAAAGCCCGACAACCCAGCCGATTGCGAACAGCGGTCCGTTGAGACGTCCCCGCGGCGTGGCCAGGACGAGGATGATCGCGACGATCGGGAGTGGGCTGACGGCGACACCGGCCGCCAGGCCCAGCACATCACCGAGAGCTTTGTCCAACGTGGCCTCCGGGCGGGATCAGGGACGATCAGGCTGACTCGCTCCACCGAGCCGACCGCTAGGGGCTACGGCAGCAGTTCGTCGGCGCTGCGGGGCTCTTCGCGCTGCTGCTGGTTGAGCTTGTGACGCAGCATGGAGGAGCGGCGGTAAACCTCCTTGCGTGCCCGCATGATGTTGCCCAGGGGCGCGTGTTCCGCCGTGACCCGCCACGGTGTGAAGGACAGCGCATCCATCTTCTCCAGGTTGTCCTCGCCCGAGATGTCCTGCTGCGGGATCCGCAGCTTGGCCACCGTGACGAACGGTGAGAGCCCTTCCGGCCACTCCACGGTGACGTCTTCGACCGGCATCCGCTCCAGATCGGTGCACAGCTGGACCTGGATGTCGAACGCGTAGGGGCGCTCCCCCAGCTCGGCCACCAAAGCCGGCCGGAAGACCTCCGGCGCCGAGGCGATGTCCATGGCACGCCGGACCACCGCGTCGGCGGAGACGGGGTCCGGGGCGAAGCGCACCTTGGCGATGTAGTCGCCGTGCCGGACCGCGCCCATCGTCCAGTAGCTCGACAGCAGCACGTTCACCTTGGGCAGCTGCGACAGGCGGAGGAAGGCCAGGAACTCGTCCCAGGCCCAATCCTCCTGGTCGAGCGTTCCCTTACCGGTCACGAAATCCCGGTAGAAGCGATGCACCCCAGGGCGGCCTTCCGCGAAGTAGGCCGGGGCCTGGAGGAACAGGTCCTGGATGAACAGGTAGTGCTCGACCGTGTTGCAGAAGAAGATCGGCGCATTGATGTTGGCGTAGTCGAAAGTGCGCGTGTCAGGCTCGTCCTCCAGCAGGGTCGGACCATCGATGTCGAAGATCTTCAGCGCCAGTCCGGTCGCCGCGCCGAGCCGCGCGTCGGCTCCGGCGTGGGGCGAACCATTGGAGAAGCGGATGAGCGCCCCGTGCTTTCCCGGCGCGGCATAAACACCCTGCGCGTACTCGGCGGGCAGCCCGCCCAGGATCTCGACCTCCGCCCGGACCAGTCCATATCCCTTGGCATGTGCGTCGCGGACAGCCCGGCCGGTGCCCTCGGATTCGACCGATTCGGCAACGTACCGCTCCGTCTTCCCGATCACCGTCTGCAGGTTCTGGTCGAACTGGGGATCAGCGACTTCGACGTCCCGCGTGTAGGGGATGAACCCTGTTGCCATGATCTCGACCTTCCTTCGTCATGCGGTCGATGAACGGGTCGGCCGGCACTGCGGGGTCGGCGAGAGCGCGTACCGAGGAAGTGAATCGGTCCTGGCACTCAGTTCTCCAGCTCGGAGAGCCAGCGCAGGGCGCGCAGGCCGGGAAGGAAGCAATACTCCCCACCGCGGGTGGCGACGAAGCTCGGCAAGTTCTGCAGGCGGCGCCGGACCGGCTTCCCCGGAATGGTGACGCTGCCCGTTCCGCCGTGGTGCCCGGCCACCGGATCCTTCTCCCCCGGGAACCCGATGAAGTTGCCATCGTTGACCCACTCGGACTTGATGAACTCGAACTGCCGGTCCAGGTGGGCGCAGATGAAGACCCCGACGAGTCCGCGATCGGCGCCGTCGTCTTCGAGCACGCCTTCCGGCAGCGGCGGGCCGTAGCTGGTACCGCGACGGATGATGCGGTGCATCCGTGCCACCCCGATGATGTTGGCATCGCGCGGGTTCACCCGCCGGATATGCGCACCAGCGGGACACTTGAAGCCGCGATCGTCGTCCTCCCGGTAGAGGAAGTCGTTGTTGCGGCGCGGATCCGCGGCCAACTCCGCATCATCGTGCTCCGGGGAGAGGGTCAGCGGTGCGCCGCTCGGCCAGCGTCCGATCATCTTCGCCCCCAGCAACGCCTCCTCCTCGGGACCGGAGGTGTTCGCGCGCAGGTACTGCCGCCAGGCCGCCACCTTGGTGTGAAGCTTGCGCACCGCCAGGTAGGTCCCGTTGCGCCCCAGGACCTCGGGTCGCGGCATGGGCGGCAGGTTTCCGGTCTCATCGGGGTAGCCGAGGATGAACTCACCGGCCTTGAGGGGGGCTTCGTGAGGATTGGAGCCGGGAAGCCCGACCCCCTCGATGCTCGGATGGCTGATGCCGTCGCGAAAGCCGAAGGAGGTGCGGCCGGTGGGGAGCTGCTGGACCTCCTGCTGCCAGATCACCTCGACACCGGGCGTCTCCCGGAGGGCGGCGCGTTCTCGCTCCAGCGCCTTCTCCAGACTCGCCGCATCGGGCGCGAGCGCGCTCACCGCGATATGAACGTCGGGAGTTCCGAACGGCGCCTCCCACTGGGCCGGATCGCTCTCGCCGACGTCGCCGATCACAGCCGCCCGCGCCGCCATGCCCTGCCGGAACGGAAGCGGGAAGCTGTCGAGCGACTCCTGGGGAACCCCGAGGGCTCGTAGTCCCTGGTAGGTGAAGGCCACGGCCACCCAGGCCCCTTGACTCGGATCGACGCTGGGGAGCCCGGCATCGATCGCCGGGAGCAGCCGCCGCAGCAAGGCACGCCCGGCTTGGCGGTCGTCAACGCGCAGGAAGAAGAACCTGCCGACGTACGGCACCGGCCGGGGACGAAGCGCTCCGCTCTGGATGTCGTCGATCTCGACGCTCACGCTCGGTGTACTGCTGCTTCCCGCTGCGTCCATGAACGTAGTGCCCCCGTATCAGGTCTCCACACGACTCGGATGACGCCGCGCGGCCGGCACGCACTCCCACCTGCCACTGCGGCCTGGCTTGCCCGTTCCACGCCCCAGTCGACCGCCGAAGCCCTGGCACCGCGACCGGAATCACCCGATGAGGACTTGTGATCGACTCGGCGAGGGTTCCTCGGCGTTAGCCCGCGGCCTCGTCGAGCAGCTTCTGGAAGGCCGGCGTGGCCAGCAGCGCCGCGTTGGCCGGATCGTCGAGCGCCGCCCGGAACTCGGGGGTGTCGAGCACCGCCTGGAACGCCTCGTTCACGCGTTGGTTCTTCCAGATCTGCTGGACGGTGAGATCGGGATAGGAGCTGATGAAGAATTCCGCAGGCGCCTGGTGGGCGACGAACCAGTCCTTCACGTTGGGATCGGCGATGCCGGGGAACCCTTCCGCGTGCGAGAAGATCTTCTCGAAGTTCGCCCCGACAACCGTCTTGGCGAAGTCATCGATGTAGGTGTCCCAGGACCCGTCGAACACGCTGGCGAACATGTGCCGGGAATCGTCATCGAAGATCGCATGCCGTGCGTCGTGCAACGTGCCGATCTCCTTCAATGCTGCTCGATTCTCCTCCCTGGACGATCCGCTCCTGAGGTCGGCGATGTCCTTGCGCAGCGCATCCGCGTGGCCCGCCTTGATCTTCGTGAAAACGGTGAACTCGCTGCACACCCCATCCGCCATGCCCGGCCGCTCCGGCTGAGTCGCTTCCGCCATCGGAGTACCTCCTCCATGCTCATCAGGGAGCCTGGTGCCCGCAAGCGGCCACGCGCCCTTGTGCTCCAGGCTTGGGCAGACGTTGTGGCCGAGCAAGAGCCGAAAGCCCTCCGAGCGGGTTCGAGCAGAGAGCTGTTCTCCGCGTGCCAGGAGTTTCCGGCGTTGTTCCCGCCGACGTCCACGGAGTCGAACGAGGAAAAGGGCGGCGTCGGCGATCTCCTCGGGCCTGCCGATCCGCTTGCCGGGCAACGATTCCGCGATCGCGGTGAACTGCGCATCGCGGCTCGCGCCGAAGAAGTCGCCCAGCTGATCCAACCTCTGGCCCGCCGCACCTCCCGATGAGCCCCACCAGCCCCGCCCCATCAGCCGAACGCCTGGATGAGCGCGGCCGCGCCGATGACCGTCACGACCCCGCCGATCCGCGTGGAGATCTGGGCGAACGGCATGAGCACCATCCGGTTCGACGCGGAGAGGATCGCCACGTCCCCGGTGCCGCCGAGTCCGCTGTGGCACACCGTGACCAGTGAGGCGTCGACGGGATACATGCCGAGCCACTTCCCGACCAGGAAGCCCGACGCCGCCATCGTCAGGACCACCGCCGCGCAGGTGACCACGAAGCCCACCGAGATCACGCCGAAGACGCTGGTCAGCGGAACGTAGAGCATCCCGAGGCCGATCATGACGGGGTAGATGAAGTGCCCGGAGACGATCCCGTAGCAGGCCCGGGCGCCGTGCTCCACGCTGTCCGGGAAGACGTTCAGCAGCTTGCAGATCACCGAGAACACGATCACCAGGACCGGCGCCGGGAGGTGCAGCACGGGCTCGGCCAGGTACCCGGCGACGAACAGGCCGCAGATCACCAGCACACCAATCCCGTGGTTCGCCGCGGCGTCCTGACCGGGCTCGACTTCCTCCTCGGCCTCGTGCCGCTTCTGCTTGACCAGGTCGCCGCCGCCGTCCAGGTGCGGTCGCCGGTCGCCCAGGCGGCGCAGCAGGCCGGCGGAGATGATCGCGACGATGTTGCCGATGACGGCTGCGGGGATCAGCCGGGCGACGAAGTCGGCCTGCTCGCCGCCCAGCGCATGCGCGTACGCCGCCGACAGCGGGATGACGCCTTCGCCGATGCCGCCGCCGATGATGGGCACGACGATGAAGAAGAACGCCTCTCGCAGCGGGTAGCCGGACAGCACCGCCACCCCGAGTCCGGCCGCGACGGCGACCGCGGTGCCGACCACGAGGGGCGGGAAGATCTTCACCAGCGCCTTGAGCATCGTGCTGCGGCGCATCCCGAGGATGCTGCCCACCACCAGCGCCGAGATGACGAAGTAGAGGAAGTTCGCCTCCTTCATCAACGCGGCGGTCGCGTTCAGGATCGTCTCGTTGAACGCTCCGAAGTGGACCAGCACCGACGGCACCATCAGGCACAGCAGCGCCCCACCGCCGATCTTCGAGACGACCGGCAGCCGGTTGCCCAACGGGCCGAGCAGCATCCCGAAGCCGGTGATGACGGCCAGACCGCCGATCATGTTCTCGGGAATCCGGCCGAACACCCCGGCGACGACGACCAGGGCGACCAGGAGGACCGGCACGACGAGGGGAACGTCCCCGACCGTGGCCTTGAGCGGATTCCAGCTCCTGCCCCGGCCTGTTGTCCTGCTCGTCGCGACTTCTGCGGATGTGCTCATCATTGAGATCCTTCTGAGAGTTGCGCGGAAAACGGCGCGACCGAACCGCGAGACCAATCGATTTCCGGGCGGCGGCGGCAAATCCGGGAGCCGATCGACCGGACAGGAGCGCTCTCAGCGGGCGCCGCGGACCGCGTCGGCGACGGCGGCTCCGAGCTCCGCGGTCGTGCCGTCGCCGCCCAGATCCGGCGTGAGCCGCGCTCCGCCGCGGCCCAGCACGTCCTCGACCGCTCGCAGCACGGCCGCGCCGGCGGCGTGCTCGCCGAGGTGCTCCAGCATCATCGCGGCGCACCAGATCTGGCCGACCGGGTTCGCGATCCCCTTGCCCGCGATGTCCGGCGCCGAGCCGTGCACCGGTTCGAAGAGGCTCGGGAAGTTCCGCTCCGGGTTGATGTTCGCGCTCGGCGCCACGCCGATCGTGCCCGTGCAGGCCGGACCGAGGTCGGAGAGGATGTCGCCGAAGAGGTTGCTGGCCACGACGACGTCGAACCAGTCGGGGTGCATCACGAAGTTCGCGGTGAGGATGTCGATGTGGTACTTGTCCACCTCGACGTCGGGGTACCGGGCGGCCATGTTCCGCACCCGCTCGTCCCAGTACGGCATCGAGATCGAGATCCCGTTGCTCTTCGTCGCCGAGGTCAGGCGCCGCCGCGGTCGGCTGCGCGCCAGTTCGAAGGCGAACTCCAGGATCCGGTCGACGCCCTTGCGGGTCATGACGGTCTCCTGCACCACCGTCTCGCGGTCGGTGCCCTCGAAGATCTTGCCACCGATGCTGGAGTACTCGCCTTCGGTGTTCTCCCGCACCACGTAGAAGTCCACGTCGCCCGGAACGCGCCCGGCGAGCGGGCTTTTCACCCCCGGGAGCAGCTTCACCGGGCGCAGCGACACGTACTGGTCGAAGCGGCGCCGGAACTGCAGGAGGCTGCCCCACAACGACACGTGGTCCGGCACGACCTCGGGCCACCCCACCGCGCCGAAGAACAACGCGTCGAAACCGCGCAGCCGCTCGAACCAGTCCTCCGGCATCATCCGGCCGTGCTCGACGTAGTAGTCGGCGCTCGCGAAGTCGAAGTCCACGAGGTCGAGGGCGAAACCGAAGGTTTCGGCGGCCGCGGTCAGCACCCGCACGCCCTCGGGCACGACCTCCTTCCCGATGCCGTCGCCGGGAATCACGGCAATGCGATGCGTGCTGGTCATGTTGGAATTCCTCCGGTGGCCGCATTTCCTCGCGGCGCAGTCGAAATCGGCTTTGTCCGGCGGATCGGCCCGACCTCGTCCCGCGTCCCGCGGGCGATTTCCATGTAGCGTAGGACGCACGAAGTGGACCAAAAAGACCTGATTCGGCACAACAGTGTTGCGCGAGACGAAAGAAGGACGCCGTGGATCTGCCAGAGCTCGACGATCTGCAGTTCTTCGACGGCGTCGCCCGCTCGGAGACCCTGACCCAGGCGGCGCGGCAGTGGGGCGTGTCGACCTCCGCGGTCAGCAAACGACTGGCACATCTGGAAAGGCGGCTCGGCGCACAGCTGATCACCCGCAGCACCCGCCGGCTCGACCTCACCGACGAGGGCCGGCGCTACGCGGCGGGAGCGGCGCGGCTGCTGCCGCTGATCAGCGATCTCGAGGAGGAGGTGGGCGAGCGCCGCCACGAGCTGCGCGGCCACGTCGTGGTGCACTCGACCATCGGGCTCGGCCGCACGCACATCGCTCCCCTGCTGGGGCGGTTCAAGGACCTGCATCCCGATGTCGAGATCGACCTGGAGCTGTCCCACCTGCCGCTGCACATCGCCGGGACCCGGTTCGACTTCGCCATCCGGGTCGGCAGGCAGCGCGACTCCAGCCTCCGCGCCCGGCTCCTGCACCCGAACCGGCGCGTCGTGTGCGCCGCCCCGGAGTACCTCGCGAACCGGAACCCGCCGCGGTCGATCCACGAGCTCCCCGAGCACGACTGCATCGTGATCCGGGAGAACGATTCCGACTACGCCGTCTGGAGATTCGGCACCGAATCGGAGGAGACCGCGGTGAAGGTCCCCGGCTCCATGGTCAGCAACGACGGCGACGTCGCGACGCAGTGGTGCGTGGAAGGCCACGGGCTGCTCATGCGCTCCCGGTGGCACGTCGCCCCGATGCTGCGCACCGGCGCGCTGGTCCAGCTGCTCGACGACGTCCCCACTCCCGGCGCGAACATCTACGCCGTCTACGACTCCGCCCAGAACCTGACCCGGCGCGCGAAGCTCGCGATCGACCACATCGCCGAGGGACTCACCCAGCGCCTGGACGTCCCTGCGGGGCAATGACTTTCGCGCTCCCCTGCCAAACCGTCCACCCGAGCCGAGGAGACATCGTGAGCACTGGCGAACCCGAGCTGGTCGACCGCGCCGGCCGCCGCTACCCGATCGACGAGCCGCGCTGGTGCGGCGACGACGGATCTCCCCTGCTGGTCGAGCCGCTGCCGGGCATCACCCGCGAGCGCATCGACTCGGGCGTGCGCTCGCAATGGCGCTACGCCGCCGCGCTCGCGCTGCCCGACACCCCGGCGGTCAGCCTCGGCGAGGGGCTGACCCCGTTGCTGCACCGCCGGCTGGCCGGGCTGGATGTCGCGGTCAAGGCCGAGTCGGCCAACCCCACGGCCAGCTTCAAGGATCGCGGCACCTCGGTGATGATCAGCACCCTGCGGGCGCAGGGCGTCCCCGCGGTGCTGGAGGACTCCAGCGGCAACGGCGGCTCATCCGTCGCCGCCTACTGCGCGGCGGCCGGGATCGACGCGCAGATCCTCGCCCCTGAAGCGACGTCCCCGGCCAAGATCCTGCAGAGCCGGATCCACGGCGCGTCGGTCGAACTCGTGCCCGGCAGCAGGCAGGACACCGCCGACGAGGCGCTCCGCCGGTCGGCCGAACGCTTCTACGCCAGCCACAACTGGCACCCCCACTTCCTCGACGGCATCAAGCTCATCGCCTACGAGATCTGGGAGGACCTCGGTTTCACCGCCCCGTCCGCGGTGGTCGTCCCGGCCGGCGCCGGGAGCCTCGTGCTGGGCTGCGCCGCGGGCTTCGGCGAGCTGCACCGGGCCGGCGAGATCGACCGGGTCCCGCGCTTGCTGGTCAGCCAGCCGGCGCGGTGCAGCCCGCTGGTGCGGGCGTTCGACTCCGGCGCGGACAGCGTGGAACCGGCCGAATGGGCCCCAACGCTCGCCGAGGGCACGTCCATCGCACACCCCGTACGCGACCAGGAGGTGCTGCGCGCGATCCGCGGCAGCGGAGGCGCGATGACCGCGGTGCCCGAGGAAGAACTCCGCCCGGCGACGCTGGCCCTGGCGAAGACCGGCCTCTACGCCGAACCCACGAGCGCCCAGGTGGTTCCCGCCCTCGAACGGTTCGTGCGCGAGGGCCGCCTCACCGGCGACGACGTCGTCGTAGCGGTGCTGACCGGCTCGGGTCTCAAGGCGAGCACCGCGATGGCCCGGCTGCTGGACGACTGACCCGCCCCACCGACCCAACCCCCGGGATGCCCGGGTTCCGCCCTCGGTCCGCAATTTCCATTGAAATTGAAGGTCCAATTTCAATGGAAATTGCGGACCGGGACAGGACCGGACCGGAGCCGGGACGGGACGGCGCTGGCTGCGCGCTCGCCGCCTGCGGCTGCGCGCTGGACGCCTTCGCGGGGTCATCCCGCCGTCAAGGTCCGCCCGCCACCTGTAGGGATCGCGTCAAGAGCCCGTCCGAGGGCCCCTCGGCGAGCTTCACTGAACAGGTCACCGCCGATGGAAGACGGTGCTCATCAGGTCCGGGGGCGTCGTGATGGTCGTGTTCCGGCGTGGCCTGGTTCGCCGGTCGGTGGCCAGGCCCGCGACATCATCCGCGGTCGGTTTCTTCGCGGTCGTGGCGGGGATGGCGCCGACGGCCGTGGCGGTCTGGTGGTCGGGCGGGCAGGTGGCCGGGTTGGTCGTGCTGTGCCTCGTGGCAGGCGGCTACGGCTTCGCCGTCCGCAACTCCACCGGCGCGCTGGTCACCGCGGTGCTGGGCTGGATGTTGTTCAACGGTTTCGTCGTGCACTCCCACGGCGACCTCGGCTGGAACGGCTCCGGCGACACCGTTCGACTGGCCGCGCTGACCGGTGCGGCGCTGCTCGGCGCGCTCCTCGGCAATGTCCGGGCGGCCCGCCACGAGCGGCCGGTGGTCGTGGAGACCATCCCGGCCCCCAGAGCCGAGCAGCCTGCGGGCGACCGGCGACCGAAGGCGGAACTCGCGAAGAGCGCTTCCTCGCCCGAGGTCGCGGTTGCACCGGCCCGGGTGTCCCGGCCCGTGGCGTGAGCCGGGAACGGGTGCGCACACTGGTCGTGAGCACCCGAACGGCCGTAGCCGCGGAGGTGAGGGCGGATGCCACGCGGACGACTGCGCGTCTACCTCGGTGCCGCGCCCGGTGTCGGCAAGACCTACGCCATGCTCTGCGAGGGCCACCGCCGCCAGGATCGGGGCACCGACGTGGCCGTGGGCTTCGTCGAAACCTACGACCGCCCCCGCACCACCGAACTCCTCGACGGCCTGGAGGTCCTCCCGCGCCGGACGCTCGGCTACCGGGGCGCCGTGTTCACCGAGCTCGACGTGGACGCCGTCCTCGCCCGCCACCCGCAGGTCGCGCTGATCGACGAGCTCGCCCACACCAACGTGCCCGGTTCCCGCCGCACCAAGCGGTGGCAGGACATCGAGGAGGTCCTCGACGCGGGCATCGACGTGATCTCCACGGTGAACGTCCAGCACCTCGAATCGCTCAACGACGTCGTCGAGCACATCACCGGCATCCCGCAGCGCGAAACCGTGCCCGACGAGGTGGTGCGCCGCGCCGAGCAGGTCGAACTCGTCGACATGACCGCCGAGGCCCTGCGCCGCCGGATGGCCCACGGCAACGTCTACCCGCCCGAGAAGATCGACGCGGCGCTGAGCAACTACTTCCGCGTCGGCAACCTCACGGCGCTGCGCGAACTCGCGCTGCTGTGGCTGGCCGACAAGGTCGACGAACAGCTCGACCGCTACCGCGCCGAGCACGACATCAACGGCACCTGGGAGGCTCGCGAACGCGTCGTCGTCGCGCTCACCGGCGGCGCCGAAGGCGACACGCTGATCCGCCGGGCCGCCCGGATCGCCGAACGCGCCCGCGGCGCGGACCTCCTCGCAGTGCACGTCGTGCGCGGCGACGGGCTTTCCGACGCCAGTCCCGCGCACCTGGCGCGGCAGCGCGCGCTGATCGAGGACCTCGGCGGCACCTACCACCAGGTCGTCGGCGAGGACATCCCCAGCGCACTGCTGGACTTCGCACGCGGCGTCAACGCCACCCAACTCGTGCTCGGCGCTTCCCGCCGGGGCCGGCTGGCGCAGCTGTTCTCCCGCGGCGTGGGGGTCACGACCACCGCCCGCTCCGGCCCCATCGACGTGCACATGGTCACCCACGAGCACGTCGGCCACCGGCAGTGGCTGCCCACCTTCGCGCCGGGCGTCGGCCGGCGGCGCCGCATCGCCGGTTTCGCCTTGGCAGCGCTCGGAATTCCCCTGCTGACCGCGCTCCTGGAGCTCGCGCGCAACGACCTTTCGCTGCCCAGCGAGATCCTGCTGTTCCTCGTGCTGGTCGTCGGCATCGCGCTCGTCGGCGGGTGCTGGCCCGCGATCTCCGCCGCGCTGGCCGCATTCCTGGTGCTGAACTACTTCTTCACCCCGCCGCTGTACGTGTGGACGATCGCCGATCCCGACAACCTCCTCGCGCTGATCGTCTTCGCGGTCGTGGCGATCGCGGTCAGCGCGGTCGTCGACCTCGCGGCCCGCCGCGCCCGCGAAGCCGCCCGAGCGAGAGCCGAAGCCGCCGTCCTGTCCAACCTCGCCGGCAGCGTCCTGGGCGGCGAACACCCCCTGTCCGCACTGCTGTCCCGGCTCCGCGAAACCTTCGGGCAGGACTCCGCGACCCTGTTGGAGCGGCGGCCCGAATCCGGCCGCACACCGGACGAACAGCACGATCCGCGGGCCTGGCACGTCGTGGACGCCGCCGGTGCGCCGCCGTGCCCCAGCCCGGACGCGGGCGACACGCACATCGCCGTCGGCGGCGACCTCGCGCTGGCCCTGCGCGGCCCAACCCTCCCGGCCGCCGACCGCCGCGTGCTCGAAGCCTTCGCCACTCAGGCCGCCGTCGCGCTCCACCAGCACCGGCTGGCCGAGCAGGCCGAGCAGGCCCGGCAGCTCACCGCCGCGAACCAGATGCGCACCGCGCTGCTCGCCGCCGTCAGCCACGACCTGCGCACCCCGCTGGCGTCGGCCACCGCCGCCGTCGAGAGCCTCCTCAGCGACGACGTCGCCTGGAGCGAGGAGGACGAGGCCGAACTCCTCGACACCGCCTACCAATCGCTGGTCCGGCTGGACCGGCTGGTCGCCAACCTGCTGGACATGAGCCGCCTGCAGGCGGGCACGCTCGGCATCGTCACCCGGCAGCTGGCGGTCGCCGATGCCGTGCCGCAGGCGCTCGACGGCCTGGACGCGGACGGCCGGGTGCGGATCCAGATCCCCGAGGCGCTGCCCGACGTCCTCGCCGATCCCGGTCTGCTCGAACGGGTCCTGGCCAACCTCATCGGCAACGCCCTGCACTACAACCCGCCCGGCCGGCCGGTGCTCGTGACCGCGAGCGCGCTCGCCGACCACGTCGAGGTCCGCATCATCGACCGCGGCCCGGGCGTCCGGCCCGAGGACCACGAGAAGATCTTCCTGCCGTTCCAACGCCTCGGCGACCGCGACAAGAACACCGGTGTCGGGCTCGGGCTCGCCCTCGCCCGCGGCCTCACCGAAGCCATGCACGGCACGCTCACCCCGGACGAAACCCCTGGCGGTGGGCTCACCATGGTCCTGACCCTGCCGATGGCCGAATCTCCCGCGATACCGGAACAATCCTCGGTCGAACGGCCCGCACCGCATCGCGGGACCATCCGGTGACCCGGGCTTGGGACCGCGTCAGGACGCAGCGGTTCCGGTTCGGTCGACCACGAGGGCGATCGGCGTTTCGCCGCAGCGCCTGAGCACCACGCCGTTCTCGGCGCGCGGGATCGCGCCCGCGTTCCACCACGCCGGCACGTCCAGTTCGCGGGCCAGCGCGCCCGTCGCCTGCCCGACGTTGTTGGAGACGATGAACCTTCCCTGGGAGTTGACCAGCGCGGCTCGGCCGCGGAGGTCGCGCAGGTGCGGGAACACCGCGCGCTCGAAGTCCTTCACGAACACGTCCGCGCCGACGACTCCGGCGAAGCCCTGCCGGACGTTCAGCGGCACGGTGAAGGTCAGCGCGTACTCGTCGCTGCACAGGTAATCGACGTAGGGGCCGGTGATGTGACGCTGCGCGGTGTCGCGCGGGATGGTGAACCAGGGCTGCCGCGTGTAGTCCAGGAAGTGCTCGCTGGCCGGGTCCAGGCTGATGAGGAGCTGCGCGGGCTCCTCACCCGGCGTCAGGGTCCACCACTGGAAGCCCAGTTCCTGGTCGACCAGCAGGTTCGGCGCCGTGATGAAACCCGCTCCGGTCACCAGCTCGCCGAGGGCGCCGACCACCTCCGGCCGCAGCCGGGCCAGGTCGCGGGCCCGCAACGAATCCTCGGCGAGCAGGGTTTCGGCACCGCTGCGGATCGTTGCCAAGCGCGCGAAGACGTCCTCCACCAGCGTCGAAACGTGGTCGATGACCTCGTCGCCGACCAGTGTGCGCGTGTCCTTCACGATGCGACCACCTCATGCACGTGCCGATTGCGTCGCCGGCTGCCGATGTTGGGGTTGGGTCAGCGTAGCGGCATGCCGCCCGCCGGTGCGCCCATTGCGCCAGGCCGTTTCGCGGCACATGTGCCGGGTGCCCGGAATGCACTACTGCCGGGTCAGCTCCAGGTGGACTTCGGCCGCTCGATCCACGGCCGCGAGGATGTGCTTCTCCGTGAGCGTTCTGGCCAGTGGGCCATCGGCGCGCGCTATCGCCTCCGCGATCGCGCGGTGCTCGGGGTGGGAGCGGTCGGCTCCCCCGCGGCATCCGGCCGACAGCCACAGCACGGCGCCGAGCTCGCCCTGCAGCTGGACCTCTTGCTGGGTCAGCCTGCTCGACTGGGCCGCGGCGGCGACTTCGAGGTGGAACTGCCGCTCCGCGCGTGCAGTGCCGTTCCCGCTGGTCCCGCGCACGTCGTCGGCGGCCTGCTCAAGCCGTTCGAGGTCCTCCGGCGAGCTGCGCTCGGCTGCGAGGCGGGCGGCCGCCCCGGCGATGGCCGCGTAGTGGTCGCCGAGGTCGCGCAGCTCGCCGAGGCTCACCTCGCGCAGCCGCTCGCGCCAGAACTCGCCGCCGTGGTCGCGCGGGGCCCGCACGAAGCTGCCGCCGCTGCGCCCGCGCCGGGTCTCCACCAGCCCCTGCTGCCGCAGGGCCATGAGCGCTTCGCGGATGGTGACCGTCGAGACCCCGAGCTGGCCGGCCAGCTCGGCTTCGCTCGGCAGCTGCTCCTCGTCGGCGAGCAGACCCAGCGTGATGGCGTCGACCAGCCGCCTGGTCACCGCCTCCACGCGGCCGGTCTGGTCCAGCGGCGCGAACATCGCTGATCGCGCGCGATGCGGCACCCGTTCGCCCATGCGCTTCCCCGGCTCCTCTCGGTCCTACGGGACCAATCTTGCCGGAAACTCTTGTTCTATTACATATGGTCTTATATGTTTTCGTCCCACCGAGACCCCCTGCCCCTCTGACTAGGAGCTATCCAGTGGAGCTCAAGCACTTCGTGGGCGGCGAGTACACCGAATCCCGCGCGGACCGGGTGGCCGAGATCATCGATCCGGTCACCGGCCGGCCCTACTGCACCGCGCCCGTCGCCGACGCCCAGGACGTGGACCACGCGATGCGGACCGCGTCGGCGGCGTTCCGGAAGTGGCGCGACACCACCCCCGCCGAACGCCAGCTCGCGCTGACCCGCATCGCCGACGCGATCGAGGCCCGCGCCGACGAGATCGTGCGCGTCGAATCCGCCGACACCGGCAAGCCGCTCGCGCTCACCCACGCCGAGGAAATCCCGATGGTCCTCGACCAGGTGCGCTTCTTCGCCGGCGCGGCCCGGGTGCTGGAGGGCAAGGCCGCGGGCGAGTACCTGGCCGGGCACACCTCCTACGTGCGCCGCGAACCCGTCGGCGTGTGCGCGCAGGTGACGCCGTGGAACTACCCGCTGCTGATGGCGATCTGGAAGATCGCGCCCGCGCTGGCCGCCGGCAACACCGTGGTCCTCAAACCCGCCGACACCACCCCGGCGTCGACGCTGCTGCTGGCCGAGATCTGCGCCGAATTCCTGCCGCCGGGCGTGTTCAACGTGCTCTGCGGCGACCGCGACACCGGCCGCGAGCTCGTGACGCACCCGATCCCGGCGATGGCCTCGATCACCGGCTCGGTGCGCGCCGGCATCGAGGTCGCCGGGGCCGCGGCCGCCGACCTCAAGCGCGTGCACCTGGAACTCGGCGGCAAGGCGCCGGTGCTGGTCTTCGCCGACGCCGACATCGCCGCCGCCGCGGAAGGCATCGCCGCCGCCGGGTTCTTCAACGCCGGGCAGGACTGCACCGCCGCCACCAGGGTGCTGGTGCACGAATCGGTGCACGACGAGTTCGTCGCCGCGCTGGTCGAGCAGGCCGGCGCGACCCGGACCGGCAAGCCCGACGACGACGATGCGGCCTACGGCCCGCTGAACAACGCGACCCAGCTGCAGCGGGTGTCCGGGTTCATCGAGCGGCTGCCCGATCACGCCGTCGTCCGCAGCGGCGGGAAGCGCGTCGGCGACCAGGGCTACTTCTTCGAGCCGACCGTGATCTCCGATGTGCGCCAGGACGACGAGATCGTGCAGAACGAGGTCTTCGGCCCGGTGATCACCGTGCAGCGCTTCGCCGACGAGGACGAAGCGCTGGCCAAGGCCAACGGCGTCGACTACGCCCTCGCCTCCTCGGTGTGGACCGCCGACCACGGGCGCGCCATGCGGGTGTCCCGCGAGCTGGACTTCGGCTGCGTGTGGATCAACACCCACATCCCGCTGGTGGCCGAGATGCCGCACGGCGGCTTCAAGAAATCGGGCTACGGCAAGGACCTCTCGCTGTACGGCCTGGAGGACTACACGCGCATCAAGCACGTCATGAGCGCTTTCTGACCAGCCTTGAATTTCCAAACGCATTTTGCGTGGCGGTGCGGGTGACGGCCCTCCCTGCGGGAATTGCGGTCGCCGTCTGGACTCCGGGATCCCCGACTTGCGTATGACCAATACGCGGCATCGGGGATGCCCTCGCCAAACGACGTCTGAGAACCCGCGGCGGTGCAAGTTGCCAGCGTGGGCTAAGCGGCTGCGCCGCTTCAAAGAAAACAGGCAAAGCCACTTCCAGGACCGCGTCTAGAGCAGGAAAGGCAGACGATGTCGCCGAATTCAACTTCACCGCTGGTCGGCAGCCCGCCGGCCGCGGCGACGAGCGGGGCGGAGCCCGCCGTGCGGCTGCGCGATCTGCGCAAGTCCTTCGGCCAGGTGCACGCCGTCGACGGGGTCGACCTCGACATCGCCGGCGGGGAGTTCTTCTCCATGCTCGGGCCGTCGGGATCGGGCAAGACGACGGTGCTGCGCATGATCGCCGGATTCCAGCTGCCCACCAGCGGCACCGTGGAACTCGACGGCCGGGACGTCAGCCGGGCGGCACCGTTCCAACGCGACGTCAACACGGTCTTCCAGGACTACGCCCTGTTCCCGCACATGACCGTGCTGGGCAACGTGGAGTACGGGCTGCGGGTCAAGCGGGTGCCGAAGGCGGAGCGCCGCGAGCGCGCCCTGCAGGCGCTGCGCAGCGTGCGGCTGGGCGAGCACGGCGACCGCAAGCCCTCGCAGCTCTCCGGCGGCCAGCGCCAACGCGTGGCGCTGGCGCGAGCGCTGGTCAACCGGCCCAAGGTGCTGCTGCTGGACGAACCGCTGGGCGCGCTGGACCTCAAGCTCCGGCAGGAGATGCAGCTGGAGCTCAAGCAGATCCAGCGCGAGGTGGGCATCACGTTCATCTTCGTCACCCACGACCAGGACGAAGCGCTGACGATGAGCGACCGCATCGCGGTGTTCAACCAGGGCCGCATCGAGCAGGTCGGCACCCCGGCGGAGGTCTACGAACAGCCCGCCAGCCCGTTCGTCGCCGGATTCGTCGGCACCTCGAACCTGCTCAGCGGTTCCAACGCGGAAGCGGTCATCGGCAGGCCGGGCGTCTACAGCATCCGGCCCGAGAAGATCCGCATCGACGCCGACCTCGACCGCGGCGCGGCACTGGGCGAAACCAGCGCCGCCGGCACGGTGACCGACGCCGTCTACGCCGGGGCGTCGGTGCGCTACGAGGTGTCGCTGGACGCGGGCGCGCGGCTTTCCGTGGTGCGCCCCAACTCCGGCACCTCCGACGTCGACCACCCAGCGGGCAGCAAGGTCCGCCTCGTCTGGCGCGACGAGCACAGCTTCCAACTCACCGAAGCCGATCGCTGATCCCTCCGACGAACGGGAGAAATCCGATGCGCAACCGCAAGAAGATGAGCCTGCTCGCGGGCGTGCTGGCCGCCACCACCGCGGTCGCCGCCTGCGGCACGGCCGGCTCCTCGAACCCCGCGCCCGGCGGCCACGGCTTCAAGCCGCCCGCGCTGCCCGCCCTCGACGCGCTCGGCCAGCCCGAGGGCGAGCTCAACGTCCTCGCCTGGCCCGGCTACGCCGAGGACGGGTCCAACGACCCCGCGGTGGACTGGGTGACGCCGTTCGAGCAGGAAACCGGCTGCCAGGTCAACGTCAAGCCGTTCGGCACCTCCGACGAGGCCGTGAACCTGATGAAGACCGGCCAGTACGACGTGATCTCCGCATCGGGTGACGCCTCGCTGCGGCTGGTGGCGGCGGGCGACGTCGAACCGGTCAACACCGCCCTGGTCCCCAACTACGACGACGTGTTCCCGTTCCTGAAGGACAAGCCGTGGAACAGCGTCGACGGCACCTCGTACGGCGTGCCGCACGGCTGGGGCGCGAACCTGCTGACCTACCGCACGGACAAGGTCCAGCCCGCCCCCGACTCGTGGTCGGTGATGTTCGACCCGAACTCGCCGCAGAAGGGCAAGGTCATCGCCTACGACTCGCCGATCTACATCGCCGACGCCGCCCTCTACCTGATGAAGCACCGGCCCGAACTGGGCATCACCAACCCCTACGCGCTCGACGACGCGCAGTTCCAGGCCGCCGTCGACCTGCTCAAGCAGCAGCGGCCGATGGTCAGCGAGTACTGGTCGGACTACCTCAAGGAGAGCCAGGCCCTCAAGAACGGCGACGCCCACGTCGGAACCGCCTGGCAGGTCACGGTGAACCTGACCCAGTCCGAGGGCGCCCCGGTCGCCGCCACGCTGCCCACCGAAGGCGCCACCGGCTGGTCGGACACCTGGATGGTCTCGTCGAAGTCGAAGCACAAGACCTGCGCCTACAAGTGGCTGAACCACATCGTGAGCCCGCAGGCCAACGCCAAGGTCGCCGAGTACTTCGGGGAATCCCCGGCCAACCCGAAGGCGTGCGAGTTGACCGAGGACCGCAACCACTGCACGACCTACCACGCCGGTGACGCCGGTTACGCCTCGCAGATCTGGTACTGGACGACGCCGATCGAGCAGTGCCTCGACGGGCGCACCGACGTGAAGTGCAAGGACTACGGCGAGTGGACTCGCGCCTGGACCGAGATCAAGGGCTGACGCGAACCGCGGCCGGTGGGTGCGAGGGGCGTCCACCGGCCGCTCACCCCCGACGAGCGAGGATCGAGAGAGATGACAACCACGGCCTCCGCCGAGCGCGCTCCGCGCCGGTCGTCGAGCTTGCTGTACCGCAGACCGCGGCTTCGGCTGGGACTGCTGCTGTCCGCGCCGATGCTGTGGCTGGGACTGGCCTACCTCGGTGCCCTGGCCGCCCTGTTCATCACCGCGTTCTGGAGCACCGACCCGTTCACCGGCCAGGTGGTGATCGAGTGGTCGCTGGACAACTTCGCGACGCTGCTCACCGACGAGGTCTACCGGACCGTCACGCTGCGCACGGTCGGAATCGCCCTGCTGGTCACCGTCGTGGACGCGGTGATCGCGTTCCCGATGGCCTACTACATGGCCAAGTTCGCGTCGCCCAGGGCGCAACGGCTGCTGGTCATCGCGATCATGACCCCGCTGTGGGCCAGCTACCTGGTCAAGGCCTACGCGTGGCGGGTCATGCTCTCCGGCAACGGCGTGGTGCACTGGCTGCTGAGCCCGCTGGGCCTGGACTCCCCCGGTTACGGGCTGCTCGCCACCGTGATCACGCTGTCCTACCTGTGGTTGCCGTACATGATCCTGCCGATCTACGCGGGCCTGGAACGCCTCCCGGACTCCCTTGTGGACGCTTCCGGCGATCTGGGGGCCAAGCCGTGGCGCAGCTTCCGGTCGGTGGTGCTGCCGCTGGTCTTCCCGGCGATCGTGGCGGGCTCGATCTTCACGTTCTCGCTGTCGCTGGGCGACTACATCGCGGTCAAGATCGTCGGCGGCACCAACCAGATGCTTGGCAACGTCGTCTACGACAACATCGGCGCCGCCAACAACCTGCCCTTCGCCGCGACGGTGGCCACCGTCCCCGTCGTGATCATGCTCTGCTACCTGGCGGCAGTCCGCCGAACCGGCGCCCTCGACAACCTCTGAACCCCACTCCCGCAATTTCCATTGAAATCGGAGGTTCGATTTCAATGGAAATTGCGGACCCGGGAACCCGTTTCGAAGACCAGACCTAGGCCCACTCCCGAAACAGCCCCTCTAGGAGCCGCTGCGATGAGTGCTTCCCGAACGACCCGGCTGGTGCTGCTGGGCGCGCTCGTTCTCGGACTGGCGGTGATCTACTTCCCGCTGCTGGTCGTGCTGCTCAACTCGGTCAACGCCGACACCACGTTCGCCTGGCCGCCGTCGTCCTTCACCCTGGAGTGGTGGCACCGGGCGCTCGGCAACCAGGGCGCCCTCGACGCCCTGGCGACGAGCGCGCTGGTCGGCGTGGCCTCGACCGCGATCGCGCTGGTCCTCGGCACGATGGCCGCATTCGCCCTGCAGCGGTTCCGGTTCTTCGGCCGCGACCAGGTGTCGTTGCTGATCATCCTGCCGATCGCGTTGCCGGGGATCGTCACCGGCATCGCGCTCAACAACGCCTTCCGCACCATCCTGGGCATCGATCTCGGCCTGTTCACGGTCATCGTCGCGCACGCGACGTTCAGCATCGTGGTGGTGTTCAACAACGTCGTGGCCCGGCTGCGGCGGATGGGCGGCAACCTGGAGGAGGCGTCGATGGACCTCGGCGCGGGCGGAGCCACCACGTTCCGCCTGGTGACGTTCCCGATGCTGCGCTCCGCGCTGCTGGCGGGCGGACTGCTGGCGTTCGCGCTGTCCTTCGACGAGATCATCGTCACCACCTTCACGCTCGGCACCGGGATGGAAACGCTGCCGATCTGGATCCTCAACAACCTGTTCCGCCCCAACCAGGCCCCGATCGTCAACGTCGTGGCGGCCGTGCTGATCGTGTTCTCGACGGTCCCGGTGTACCTGGCGCAACGGCTCTCCGGCGACACCAACGCCGGCGGCCGCCTCTGAACCGCACCGAGTCCACCCCCAGCAGATTCCCCAGGCATGACGAGCGGTCCCGCACGACTTGTGACATCGCGCCCAGGCGTGCGGGACCGCGGGGAAGGCGCGCCCGTTGTCAGGCATGCTCTACGCAACGGGCCAGGTCCGCGACCGAGCGGATGCTGGTGGTGGACTCGGGTGGTGCCAGGTGACCTTGCAACAGCTTCGCTACTTCCTCGCCGTCGCGCGCGCCTTGCACTTCACCAAGGCGGCCGAGGCGGTCAAGGTGGCGCAGTCCTCGCTGAGCAACCAGATCCGGGCCCTGGAGGCAGAACTGGGCGCCGAGCTGTTCATCCGCGCCCGCGGCGAGGTGATCCTCACGCCCGCCGGGGAGGCGCTGCTGCCGATCGCCACCCGGATGCTGGCCGACGCGGACGTCGCCAAGCGCGAAGTGGCCGACGTGGTCGGCGTGCACGGCGGGCTGGTCCGCCTCGGAGCGCCCCCGAGCCTGTGCGTGACGGTCCTCGCCGACGCCCTGCGCGCCTTCCACCGCGAGCGCCCGGGCGTGCGGCTTTCCGTGCGGGAGAACGGATCGCGCGACCTGGCGAGCGCGCTCCTCCACGGTCAGCTGGACCTCGCCCTCGTCGTCCTGCCGACCGGCGGCGTCAGCGACCAGCCCTCGCTGTCGATCACGCCGCTGCTGACCGAGGAGCTCGTCGTCGCAACGGCCGCCACCGGCACCAAGCGGCCGAGCGCGCCGATCCCGATCGAGGCGCTGCGCAACCGGCAGATGGTGCTGTTCCGCGAGGGCTACGACCTGCGGGAGACGACCCTGCGCGCGTGCGCGGAGGCCGGCTTCACCCCGAAGCTGGCCGTCGAGGGCGGCGAGATGGATGCCGTGCTGTGCTTCGTCGAGGCCGGGCTGGGGGCGGCGATCGTGCCGAGGATGGTGCTTTCCGGGCGCCCCGGCCTGCGCGGCACCCGGCTCGCTCGCCCTGGCCTGCGCCGCACGATCGGCCTCGCGCGCAGGACCGACACGGCGCCGACGAACGCGGTGCGCGCGTTCGAAACAGCGCTGCTGGACTTCCTGCGCAGCACGGCCGCCACCGGCGACCTGCCCAGCGGAGTCGAGTTCATCGGCGGAACACCGGGCTGACCGACCAGCACCGCCGCCGCGCCCGTGTAGAGCGCAAGCCAGAGCGGTGCGGGCAGATCCGACCGCTCGCCGACCCCGTGGCCCAGTGCCATGGCCGCCCCTCCCATCGCGTCCCGGAGAACTGACGATGGCGACGGGCCCGATGTGACATCCGGACCAGCCGGTGCCGAGACCTGGGACACACCTGCGGCGCCGCGAGACCCCTCACGAGCGGCGATCGCCTCGGGCTATCGAGCCCAGCGTCTCACCATATTGGACAGTGCCGGAGCGCCGCGCCTAGCTTGCTTTCGTGACTCTCCAAGACGAACGAGTCGAACCCGCGCTCCCGGCCCGCGCTCGAAGGCCCGCGGCCGGGCGCGGGCGCCGCCGGACGTCGATCGGCAGGCTGTGGTCGTCGACGGCCGGCAAGAAGATCGCCATGGCGGCGTCGGGCGCCATCCTGCTGCTGTACGTGGTGGCGCACATGCTGTCCAACCTCAAGGTCTTCATCTCCCCGGCCAGCATCGACGCGTACGCGGTGTGGCTCCGCAGGCTGTTCGACGGCCTGCTGGGGTACGAGGGCTTCGTGTGGGTCGTGCGGCTCGTGCTGCTGGCCGCCGTGCTGCTGCACGCGACCGCCGCCTACCAGCTGGCGCGCCGGGCGAGGGCGGCCCGGCCGGTCGGCTACCGGCGCCGCCCGAAGGTGCAGGCGGGGTACGCGGTGCGCACCATGCGGTGGGGCGGCGTGATCCTCGCCTTCTTCGTCGTCTACCACCTGCTCGACCTCACGACCGGCCACGTCAACCCGCACGGCGTGCACGGCGAGGTCTACCGCAACGTGGTGGCCAGCTTCCAGCGCTGGTACATCGCGCTGTTCTACGCGCTGGCGGTCTGCTCCCTCGGCCTGCACATCCGGCACGGGTTGTGGAGCGCCCTGCAGAGCCTCGGGGCGATGACCGCCGCGCGGCAACGAGCCGCGAAGCTGACCGCGCTCGTGGTCGCGATCGCCATCACCGCCGGGTTCCTCTCCGTGCCGTTCGCCGTGGTGACCGGGATTCTGAAATGAGGGCAACGATGCCGCTGTACACCGAGGGCGAGCCGATCGCGGACGGCAAGGCACCGGACGGGCCGATCGCTCGCCGCTGGGAGCAGCGCCGGTTCTCCGCGCGGTTGCTGAGCCCCAACAACAAGCGCAAGCGCACGGTGATCGTGGTGGGCACCGGGCTCGCCGGCGGTTCGGCCGCGGCCACGCTCGGCGAGCTGGGCTACCAGGTCTCCTCGTTCTGCTACCAGGACAGCCCCCGCCGGGCGCACAGCATCGCCGCGCAGGGCGGGATCAACGCGGCGAAGAACTACGCCGGCGACGGCGACAGCGTGTACCGGCTCTTCCACGACACCATCAAGGGCGGCGACTTCCGCGCCCGGGAGTCCAATGTGCACCGGCTGGCCGAGATCAGCACCCAGATCATCGACCAGTGCGTCGCGCAGGGCGTCCCGTTCGCGCGCGAGTACGGCGGGCTGCTGGACACCAGATCCTTCGGCGGAGCCCAGGTTTCCCGCACCTTCTACGCGCGCGGCCAGACCGGGCAGCAGCTGCTGCTCGGCGCTTACCAGGCACTCGCCCGCCAGATCTCCGCGGGGACGGTGACCATGCACCCGCGGACCGAGATGCTCGACCTGGTCGTGATCGACGGCCGCGCGCGCGGCGTGGTGGTCCGCGATCTGGTCAGCGGCCGGGTGTCCACCCACCTCGCGGATGCGGTGGTGCTCGCGACCGGCGGCTACGGGAACGCGTTCTACCTGTCCACCAACGCGAAGGGCTGCAACGCCACCGCGATCTGGCGCGCGCACCGCCGCGGCGCGCTGTTCGCCAACCCGTGCTTCACCCAGATCCATCCCACGTGCATCCCGGTCAGCGGGGAACACCAGTCCAAGCTGACGCTGATGAGCGAGTCGCTGCGCAACGACGGCAGGGTGTGGGTGCCGCAGGCGCGCGGCGACACCCGCCCGCCGGAGCGGATCCCCGAAGCCGAGCGCGACTACTACCTCGAACGGATCTACCCCAGCTTCGGCAACCTGGTGCCGAGGGACATCGCCTCGCGGGCGGCCAAGAACGTCTGCGACGAGGGTCGCGGGGTCGGGCCCGGCGGGCGCGGCGTGTACCTCGACTTCGCCGACGCGATCGAGCGGCTCGGCGCGGCCGCGGTGAAGGCCAAGTACGGCAACCTCTTCGAGATGTACGAGCGGATCACCAACGAGGATCCGTACCGGGTGCCGATGCGGATCTACCCGGCCGTGCACTACACGATGGGCGGCCTGTGGGTCGACTACGACCTGCGCAGCACGATCCCGGGGCTGTTCGTGATCGGCGAGGCTAACTTCTCCGACCACGGCGCGAACAGGCTCGGGGCGAGCGCCCTGATGCAAGGCCTCGCCGACGGCTACTTCGTGCTCCCGAGCACGATCGGCGACTACCTCGCCGACTGTCCTGCTGAGACGGTGACGGACAGCCACCCGGACGCCGTCGCGGTGGCCGGCGAGGTCCGCGAGCGCATCGACCGGCTGCTCTCGGTCGGCGGCGGTCGCACCGCCGACTCCTTCCACCGCGAACTCGGCGGCATCCTGTGGGAGCACTGCGGAATGGAGCGCGACGCGGCCGGGCTCCGCGCGGCGATCGACCAGATCTCCGCGCTGCGCGGGGAATTCTGGCGCGACCTCCGAGTTCCCGGCACCGGCGCCGAGCTGAACCAGTCGCTGGAGCGGGCCGGCCGGGTGGCCGACTTCCTCGAACTCGCCGAGCTGATGTGCGTCGACGCGCTGCACCGCGAGGAATCCTGCGGCGGGCACTTCCGCGCGGAGCACCAGACCGAGGACGGAGAGGCGCTGCGCGACGACGAGAACTTCGACTACGTGGCGGCCTGGGAGTTCACCGGCACCGGCAACTCCCCCGTGCTGCACCGCGAGCACCTGCAGTTCCACGAAGTCCGGCCGAGCCGGCGAAGCTACCAGTGATCAGCGGAGGCGATCATGCGTTTCACCCTGCGCATCTGGCGCCAGGACAACCAGGACTCGGACGGGCGGCTCGTCGAGTACGTCGTGGACGACGTGCTGCCGGACATGTCCTTCCTGGAAATGCTCGACGTGCTCAACGAGCGGCTCGCCGCCGACGGCGAGCAGCCGGTCGCGTTCGACCACGACTGCCGCGAAGGCATCTGCGGCATGTGCGGGATGATGATCGACGGGATCGCGCACGGGCCGCAGCGGGAGACCACCACCTGCCAGCTCTACATGCGGCACTTCGACGAGGGCAAGCCGATCACGATCGAGCCGTGGCGGGCGAAACCGTTCCCGGTCGTGCGCGACCTGGTGGTGGACCGGAGCGCGTTCGACCGGATCATCGAGTCCGGCGGCTACATCAGCGCACCGACCGGCAGCGCGCCGGACGCGCACGCGGTCCAGGTGCGCAAGCGCGACGCGGACCGCGCGTTCGAGGCCGCGGCCTGCATCGGCTGCGGCGCCTGCGTGGCGGCCTGCCCGAACGGCTCCGGGATGCTGTTCACGGCGGCGAAGGCGACCCACCTCGGCAGCCTCCCGCAAGGCCGGCCGGAACGCCTCAGCCGCGCGGAGAACATGCTGGAAACCCATGACGACCTGGGTTTCGGCGGCTGCACCAACACCGGAGAGTGCACGGTGGTGTGCCCGGTGGGCATCCCCCTCGAAACGATCGCCCGGTTCAACCGCGACGTCCTGAAGGCATCCCTCCACGACACCGCGGCGAGCTGACCGGTGTGGCGCGGCGCCCGGGGTTTCAGCCCCGGGCGTCGTCGGCCGACCAGCCCCGGAGGCTTCCGCAGTACGCCGCCGCCAGGCGGCGGCTCACCTGTTCCTCGGTGAGCCCCACCGTGTCCATCAGATCGAAGATCTCGCGCGGGTCGAACAGGATGTTCCAGAGGAAGATGCCTTCGTCGCCCGGTTCCGGCAGGCCCAGCTCCGCCGCCGCTTCGGCGATCGGCCGCGCGAGCGCCTCCTCCTGAACCGTCAGGTAGCGCGCACCGGAACGAAGCCGGGCCAGATAGCCCTCGTCCGACCGGGTGTGCACCATCGCGCGCCCGTGCTTGACCACGAGGCGCACCCACTCGGCGCTGACGTCGGCGAGCAGTGCCACCCCGTGGCTCTCGGACTTCTGGCTGAACTTGAGCAACATCAGCCCGACGTCGAACCGGTACTCCGCGAGGATCTCGTCGACCGAGCCGAAGTGGCGGTACGCCGTGGCCGCCGCGACTTCGGCTCGCTCCGCGACGTCGGTCATCTTCACGGTGGTGCCGCGCCGGCTGACGAGGAAGGCCGCCGACTTGATCAGCCGCCGTCGATTCCGCTCCGTGTCACTGCGCACGATCCCCCCTGCTCCTCAGCTAGTTCCCTTCCGACGCCCGCGCATCGAAACCTGCGCCGGGACTCCCGGAGGCCGCAGTTTCAATTGAAACTGCGGTCCCTCGAGGCGCGCCCTTCGCGCATCGCCCTGGTCACGGCGATCTTACGGCTCGTCGCCGATCAGCCGTGCGACCGGCGCAGCGCGGCGAGACCTTCGCCGAGCCGGGCGACGCCGGCGCGGATCGCTTCTTCGCTCGCCGCGTACGACAGGCGCAGGTGGTTCTCGCCGTGCGCGCCGAACTCGCCGCCCGGACGCACCGCGACGCCGAACTCGCGGAGCTTCGCGACGAGTTCCGCCGACGGGATGTCGAGGTCGTAGCGCGGGAACTGGTAGAACGCGCCCTCCGGTGCGCTCAGGGCCAGGCCCGGGATCGCGGCGAGTTCCGCGCGCATGATCTCGCCGCGGTGCTCGTACGCGGCTCGCATCCTGGCGATGTCGGCATCACCGGTCCGCACCGCGACGAGCGCGGCGTCCTGGATGAACGTGTTCACGGAGCCGTTGAAGGTGTTGTGGATGCGCGCGGCGGACTGGATGAGCGGCGACGGGCCCCACAGGTAGCCCACCCGCCAACCGGTCATCGCGTAGCTCTTGGAGAAGGTCTGGCAGTAGATGGTGCGGTCGCGCAGGCCATCGACCGAGATCGCCGAGGCGAAGGGCCGTCCGGTGTAGTCGAGGTCGGCGTACGCCTCGTCGGAGATGACGATCGTGGGCGTGCCGTCGAGCAGGCCGGCGAGCGCGTCCAGTTCGGCGCGGCTGTGCACGATCCCGGTCGGGTTGCTCGGGTTGCAGAACACGAAGAGCTTCGCGCCCGCGAGGGCGTCGGCCAGCCGGTCGAGGTCCCAGTGCAGGTCCGCCGCCAGCGGGACGGGCACGACGACGCCGCCGGCCATGCTGACCAGGTCGGCGTAGAGGGAATAGGTGGGGTCCGGGATGACCACCTTGTCGCCGGGGTTGACGATGCCGAGGATCGACGCGGCGAGGCCGGCGGTTCCGCCGTGCGTGATCAGGACGTCGGCGGCGGAGACCGGCGTTCCGGCGATCCCGTGCAGCTTCCCGGCGAGTGCTTCGCGCAGCTCCGCCTCACCGAGCAGCGGCGAGTAGTGGGTGCGCCCGGCGCGCAGCGATGCGGTGGCGGCCTCGGTCACCTGCTCGGGCGTGTCGAAGTCGGGCTCCCCCATCGCGAGCGACACGAGGTCGCCGGAGGACTGCGGTTGCTGCTTCCGGCGGGAAGCCGCGGCGATCCGGGCGACGGCTTCGGCGGGCGCGAATTCGGGCAGCTGCGTCGTGACGGTGAGCGACATGCGGGTCTCCTGGAGCAAAGGGGCGTTCAGTCCTGGGGCGTGGCATCGGCGGGAGCACCCGCCCAGCGGCTGATCTCGAGGTCGGCCGAGGTGTCGCGCTGGCGGGTGGGGGCGACGACGATCTCTTGGAGGACGACGCGCTGGGGAAGCGTGACGGCGAGGCGGATGGCCTCCGCAACGTCCTCGGGCTGCACCATGTTGGCGCGCTCCGCGGCCGCCGGCGGCCGGGCCCGGTTGTCGAGGATGGGGGTGTCCGCCTCGCCGGGCAGCACGGTGATCGCCCGCAGTCCCTGGTTGCGGAACGTGTTGTGCAGGAAGGTCATGAAGTTGCGGACGCCGGCCTTGGCCGCCCCGTAGGCGGCGCCGCCGAGCAGGTTGGGGTTCACGGCGGCGAGCGATGACACGGTGACGATCGTTCCGGTGCCGCGGCCGAGCATGTCGGGGAGCACCGCCTGGGTCAGCTGGAAGACCGCCGTGAGGTTCACGTCGAGGACTTGCCGCCACTCCTCGTGCGGAAGCCACTGCGGGTTCAGCACCGAGGACGAGCTTCCCGCGTTGTTGACCAGGACGTCGACCGGGCCGAGCTCGGCGTGGACCTGGTCGAGGACCCGGGTCACGTCCGCGGTGCTGGTGACGTCCGCCGCGATCGCGCGAGCCGCCCCGCCGTCGGCGCGGATCGCGTCCGCGACGCCGTCGAGCGCCTCCTGCCGCCGGCCGATCAGCACGACGGTGGCGCCGTCGCGAGCGAGCAGCCGGGCGGTCTCGAGACCCATCCCGCTGCCGGCCCCCGTGATGAGCGCGGTCTTGCCAGCCAACGTCGTCACCGTTCTTCCTCCCACGGACAGATACGCGAAATGTCTCGCAAATGAGAATAGATTCTCAACTAGTTCCGGGGCAAGTGCGCCGCGAAGCCGAGCGCGTCGAGCGCCTCCGCCACCGCGTGCTCCAGCGCCCGAAGCTCGCCTTCCAGCTGCGCGAACCGGCGGACCGAGCTCTCCCGGTCGATCCACCGGAACCGCAGTTCCCGCCCCGGGCCGGCTTGACCGAGCAACGGCAGCGACGCCCGCGAGGCGACGCCGACGATCGGGTAGCCGGCCGTCAGGCTCCGGTACCTGCCGAGGACGATGAGCTCGTCCGCGTGCGGGATCTCCAGCGCCCCGACGGGGACCCCGTGCGACACGATCTCGGTGTCGGTGTCCGGGTGCAGCACCGGCCCGTCGAGCCGCAGGCCGACGTGGTTCGAGCGATCGGTGACGACGTACGCCGACTCCTCGATCAGCTCGCGGATGCCCGGGATCGAGCGAATGCCATGGCTCTCGACGACGTCGACGACCCAGGGGCCGTCATCGAGCCGCAAGGCCGGAACGGGGAGCCGGAACAGCGGCTGGCCGAAGAACCCGCGCCGGAAGCCGCGGAACTCCGTGTCCAGCAGCACGCGCGAGCCCTTGGCGATGGTCTGCCCGAACCCCATCCGCGCATCCGGGGCCGCGCTGCCGAGGAAGGTCTCCGCGGCGATCGAGCCGTTCACGGCCAGGTACGTCCGGGTGCCGAGACGCACGTCGCGGACCCGGACTTCGGCGCCCGCCGGCACCACCACCGGCGACCAGCTGCCGACGGCCGCGCCACCGACGGTGACGCGAGCGGGGGCGCCGGTCACGGCGACCAGCACGTCGCGGTCGGGGACGAGCGCCAGCTCGCCCCCCAGGCTCTCGATCAGCGTCGCGTCCCGGGGATTGCCCACGAGGAGGTTCGCGACGACCGCGGAGTGCTGGTCGGCGGCGCCGCCGGTGGGGACGCCGAGGCGTTCGGCATCACGCCGCCCGAGGTCCTGGAACGTCGTGATCCACCCGGTGTCGATGACTTCCAACGCCACGGCCGTCATGCCGACACCTCCACCGGCAGCAGGAAGTCGCCGTGCAGCGCCGTCGCCTCGTCCCGCGTGACGGGCACGAACCGCACGATGTCGCCGGTGCCGAACGAGACCGGATCCGGGCGGGAGATGTCGACGATCGTGTGCGGCGTGCGCCCGACCACCCGCCAGCCGGTCGGCCCGGGGAACGGCTGGATGATCGCGTTGGTGCCGGCGATCATGATCGCCCCGGGGACGACGTCCGTTCGCGGCTCGGCGCGGCGGCGCACGGGCCGGGGCACCCTGAGCCCGTCCATCATCGGCGCCATCGCCGCCCCCAGGAGGGAGATCGTGAAGGTGGATCCCGCGATCGCCTCGACCACCTCGGCCGGGGCCAAGCCCACCTCCTCGGCGACGGACGCCAGGTCCGGCCCGGTCTCGTCGTCGAAGACGACCGGGATCGCGAACTCGTGAAACGCGCGCGCCCGCGCCGGATCGTCGGCCGGCGCCAGTTCCGCCAGCAACCGAGCCGCGTACGCCACGTGCTGCGGCGCGGTTTCCAGCGGGTCGAACTCGATCAGCAGCGATTCGAGACCGGATACGACGTCGAGCACGCCGCACGGACGGCGCGCCAGGAACCGGTCGCGGAACCTGACGATCTCCGCCCTGCGGGTCGACTGGTCGGCATGGGGAATCTTCACCATCACCGCCGAATCCCCGAACGGTTCGACGGCGATGCCGGGTTGTGCAGTGGTCATCGTCTAGATCGCGCGCTCGACCTCTCAGCGGACGAGCGCCGCCTCCGCTTTCTCGGTCAGGACGTCCTGCAGGCCGGTGGCGCGGATGCCCGCAGCGTCGAGCGCGGCGCGCAGCGCGGTGCCGTTCTCGAGCACGGTGGGGTGATCGCCGTGGAGGAGCAGCACGTCGGCGTCGTGACCGAGCTGCACCACGTTCCCGTTGACCGAGCGCACGGTGCCCTCCTGCACGACCTGTACGGCCCGCTCGCCGATGAGCTCGGGGTCGTGGATCAGGCCGCCTTCGTGCGAGCGCGGGACCGGCATGCCGTCGTCGCCGTACCCGCGGTCGGCGAGGAACACGTACCCGACCGCGAGATCGCGCTTGCGCGCCTCCTCGGCGAGCAGGCCGCGCTGGCAGATGACGATGTAGTCCTTGTCGTACGCGGCGATCGCGTCCGTGATGGCGCGGGCGTGCTTGGCGTCGGTCTGCGCGATCGAGCCCATCCGGCCGTGCGGCGCGACGTGGCTGATCGTGCCGCCGTGCACTCGCGCGAAGGCGTCGAGCGCCCCGATCTGGTAGAGGACGTCGGTGCGGATCTCCTCCTCCGACGCCTCGATGAGCCGGCGGCCGAACCCGACGAGGTCCGGATACCCGGGGTGCGCGCCGAGTTCGATGCCGCGGGCGACGCATTCGGCGACGGTCTGGTCCATCACGCGCGGGTCGCCGGCGTGGAAGCCGCAGGCGATGTTCGACGAGGTGACGAGTCCGAGCAGGGCGCCGTCGTCGCCGATCGTGTAGTTGCCGAAGCTCTCGCCGAGGTCGGCGACGACGGCCACGGAATTGATTCCCATGTTGTCTCCCGGAATTCGTTGCGGTTCAGCTGGACGCCAGCGGCTGGCCCTTGGTCTCGCGCAGGAACGCGATGGTGGCCAGGGTGATCATGGCGGTGGCGATCGAGGCGAAGGCCGGGATCAGGCTGGACCCGGTCGCCTTGATGAGGGTGGTCATCACGAGTGGGGCGCTGCCGCCGAAGATGATCGTCGAGATGCTGAACCCGATGCTGTACGCGGAGTATCGCACGGTGGTCGGGAACATCTCGGCGAGCACGGTGTGCACCACCGCGGCGTGCCCGGAGAACGCGATCGCGAGGACGGTCGTGCCGACGCAGGCGAGGGCGAAGTCGCCGGTCGTGATGAGCAGGAACATCGGGTAGGAGACCAGGGCCATCGCGACCGCGGAGATGGCGAGCACCGGCTTGCGGCCGATGCGGTCCGACAGCCGCGCCATGAGCGGAATGCAGATCACGATCGCGATCAGGCTGAACGCGGTGACGGTGAGCGCCTGCAGCATCGAGAAGTCGTGCTCGCCGAGCGAGGTCTTCAGATAGGTCGGCATGTACACGAACAGGAGGTAGTAGCCCGGACCGTTGAGCGCGGGCAGGAAGATCGTGATCGCGATCGCCTTGAGGTGCCGCTTGGAGGTGAACGCCTCCTTCAGCGGGTTTCGCACGACGGTGTTCCGCTCGCGGAGCGCCTCGAAGTGCGGGGTCTCCTCCAGCTTGCGGCGGATGTAGAAGCCGACGTAGCCGAGCGGGACGGCGAGGAGGAACGGGACGCGCCAGGCCCAGGACGTCATCGTGTCGTCGCCGAGCGTCGTGATGAGGACCGCGGAGAAGGCGCTGCCGAACATGAGCGCGACGAACGAACCGACGGCGATGAAGCTCATCGCGTAGTTGCGGCGGTGGTCTTCGGCGTATTCGCCGACGAAGGACATGGCGCCGGCCACCTCGCCACCGGCCGAGAAGCCCTGGAGCACGCGGAGCAGGAGCAGCAGGGCGGGCGCGGCCACGCCGATGACCTCGGCGGAGGGGATGAGGCCGATCGCGGCGGTCGCGGCGGAGATCAGCACCAGCAGGGTGGCCAGCAGCGATTTCCTGCCGAGCTTGTCCCCCAGGTATCCGCAGATGACGCTGCCGAACGGGCGCGCGATGAAGCTGACCAGGAAGCCGACGTTGGTGAGGAAGAGCCCGCCCGCCTCGGCGCCGCCCATGATGTTGATCGCCAGGTAGGTGACGAGCAGGCCGTAGATGCCGTAGTCGTACCACTCGACGAAGGAGCCGATCGAGCCGGCGATGGTGGCTTTCCGGACGACCTTGCCGTCTGCGGTGACGACGCCGACCGCGGTCGCGTCGAGTCGATCTGACGTGGTCATGGGGTTCACTTTCGGTGTCGCGGACTCCGTGAACGGTGTCCTGGCAATCGTGCGCTGAAGGTGGCCGCGATCGGCTGTTGCCCCATGTGACGAGGTGTTCCGCCGGCCTTCCGAGTCCTCGCGAGGTCGCCGACGGCACCTGACCGGAGTGCGACTCGACTCGCAGATGAGAATAGATTCACAGTTTAGGACGGTCAACCCCGAAGATTGCGGCGACGTTAAGCTTGCGCTTCCATCCCGTTCCACCAGTGCTTCTCCCCGCAATACCGGACCGACTTCGCCGGTTCAGCCTTGTCTCGCGGCACGGATGGAGGCACACTTGCTCGCACTAAACGAGAATTCTTTCGCATTTCTGGCGGGCCCGCCCTGAGGAGACTCCGATGACCCAAGACAACGTGCGCGTCAACACCGGATGGGAGCGCGTCGACGAGCACGTGCTCGAACAGCTCCGCCGGCACTCCGTGGCCAACCTCGGCGATGCCCTCGACCGGCTGAACATCGTCGACGGCGGGATCGCGCCGATCTGGAGCGGTGCCAAGGCCGTCGGCACCGCGCTGCCGGTGCTCACCGTCGCGGGCGACAACAAGGCCGTGATCGCCGCGCTCGACCACATCCGGCCCGGCGACATCCTCGTGATCAACGCCCTCGGTTACGACGGCCGCGCGATCATCGGCGACAACCTCGCCCAGCGGTTCGACGTGTTCGGCGCCGTCGGCGCGGTCGTCGACGGCTACGTCCGCGACTGCGCGATCATCGAAAAGCTCGGCGTGCCCGTCTTCGCCCGCGGGCTCACGCCCGCGGGCCCGTTCAAGAACGGACCGGGCAGCATCGGCGAACCGGTCGCCATCGGTGGCGTCGTGGTGAACCCGGGCGACATCGTCGCCGCCGACGACGACGGCGTGATCGTCATCCCGCCGCACCGCGTCGACGAGGCGCTCGCCGGGGTCGAGGAGATCGTCGCGCGCGAAGCCGGCCTGGACGCCGAGGTCGAGGCGCTGCGGAGCCAGCTCGCCTGATGGGAACCGAAAACCAGGGAACAGGCCGGCTGCGGGTCGCCGTCGCGGCGCCGCTGTCCGAGGAGAACTGCGCGCGAATCCTGGAGCTGGAACCGCGGATCGACCTCGTCGTCGACCACGCGCTCCTCCCACCCATGCGGTGGCCCGCCGACTTCGCCGGCGATCCGTCCTGGCGACGCACGCCGGAGCAGCAGCGCGCCTTCGAGGCCGCCATCGACTCGGCGGACGCGCTCTACGGCATCCCCGACGTGGACCCGGCGGCACTGGCGCGAGCGGTGCGGGCCAACCCGCGGCTGCGCTGGGTGCACACGATGGCCGCCGGCGGCGGGGGCCAGGTCAAGGCGGCGGAGCTCAGCACCGATGAGCTCGACCGCGTGCTCTTCACCACCTCGGCCGGTGTGCACGGGGCGCCGCTCGCCGAGTTCGCCGTTCTCGGCGTGCTCGCGGGGGCCAAGGGCCTGCCTCGCCTGAACCGCCAGCAACGCGACCGCGAGTGGAGCGGCCGCTGGACGATGGGACAGGTGAGCGAGCAGGAGGTGCTCGTGCTCGGCCTCGGCGGGATCGGCCGGGTCGTCGCCCAGAAGCTGCACGCGCTGGGCGCCACGGTCATCGGCACGAGCCGGAACAACATCAGCGTCGCCGGCGTTGCCGAGGTCGTGCATCCCGACCGGCTGATCGACGTCGCACCGGCGGTCGATGCCGTCGTGAACACGCTTCCCGGCACCTCGGCGACCGAGCACCTCCTCGACGGCCGGTTCTTCGACGCCCTCCGGCCCGGGGCCTCCGTCGTGAACGTCGGCCGCGGCACCGTCATCGACGAGGCCGCCCTGATCGACGCGCTCCGGTCCGGCCAGGTCGGTTTCGCCGCGCTGGACGTCTTCGAAGTGGAGCCGCTGCCGGCCGACAGCCCGTTGTGGGAACTGGACAACGTGCTGGTGAGCCCGCACACCGCCGCGCTCGACGCCGCGGAGGACCGCCTCATCGCCGAGCTCTTCGCCGCCAATGCCACCCGGCTGCTCGACGGACGGAGCCTGCTCAACCGCGTGAACACAGTCGAGTTCTACTGACCAGGAAGATCAGCGAAATGACCTCAGCTTTCGACCTCACCGGCCGGGTCGCCCTGGTCACCGGTTCGAGCCGCGGGATCGGGCTCAGCATCGCCGAAGGACTCGCGGACGCCGGGGCGACGATCGTGCTCAACGGCGTCGACCCGGTTCGCCTCGAAGCCACGCGCGAGGTGCTCGCCCAGCGCTTCGGCGACGACCGGGTCGAGGCACGGGCGTTCGACGTAGTCGACGAGGACGCCGTGGCGGCGGCCGTCGAGTCGATCGAGTCCGAAGTGGGCGCCATCGACGTCCTGGTGAACAACGCCGGCATCCAGCACCGCGAACCCCTCGTCGAGGTGAGCCTCGCGGACTGGCAGCGCGTGATCGACATCGACCTCACGGGCGCGTTCGTGGTGGGCCGCACCGTCGCCAGGCGGATGCTGCCGCGCCACGCGGGCAAGATCATCAACATCTGCTCGGTCCAGACCGATCTCGCGCGGCCGACCATCGGCCCCTACACGGCGGCGAAGGGAGCGCTGCGCAACCTCACGCGGGCCATGACGGCGGAATGGGCCGGCGAAGGGCTCCAGATCAACGGGATCGCGCCCGGCTACATCCACACCGAGATGACGCAGAAACTCGTCGACGACGAGGCGTTCAACGAGTGGATCCTCGGCCGCACGCCGGCCCGGCGCTGGGGAACGGTGGCCGACCTGGTCGGCCCCGCCGTGTGGCTGTCCTCCAACGCGTCCGACTACGTCAACGGCCAGGTCATCTTCGTCGACGGCGGCATGACGGTCGTCGTCTGAGAGGTTCGTTCGGAATGCGGCGTCAGCCGCATGCGGTGTGGGACTCAACTTGCACCGCCGCGGGTTCTCAGACGTCGTCTGGCGAGGACAGCCCCGACGCCGAGTATTGGTCATACGTAAGTCGGGGATCCCGGAGCCCAGACGGCGTTTGAGGTTCCGCTACCCGCACCGCCACGCAACCCATTCTGAAACCACCCCTGAGAACGGGAAAGTTCATGACAAGCAGCACCACGACCGCCGTCGTCGCCCACGGTGCCGACGACGTGCGGGTCGAGCAGATCGCCGTCCGGTCGCCCGAGCCCGGGGAGGCCGTCATCGCGGTCGCCTACGGCGGAATCTGCGGGTCGGACCTCCACTACTGGCAGCACGGCGCCGTCGGGGAGTCGATCCTGCGCGCTCCGATGATCCTCGGGCACGAGGTGGCCGGGAC
This sequence comes from Saccharopolyspora sp. NPDC050642, assembly GCF_040654735.1. Taxonomy (NCBI): domain Bacteria; kingdom Bacillati; phylum Actinomycetota; class Actinomycetes; order Pseudonocardiales; family Pseudonocardiaceae; genus Saccharopolyspora; species Saccharopolyspora sp. NPDC050642. The sequence continues at coordinate 41,348 of NZ_JBFAIN010000006.1, forward strand.
CGTCGTGCGGGCCGCCGCCGACGGCACGGGACCGGCCGCGGGCACACCGGTCACCGTCCATCCGGCCACTCGCGAGCACACCGACGTCCGGTTCCCCGCGAACAGCCCGAACCTCTCCCCCGGCGTGCGCTACCTCGGCTCCGCCGCGCGATTCCCCCACACCGACGGCGCCTTCGCCGGGGAGGTCGTGCTCCCCGCGACGATGCTCCGCGAGCTGCCCGCCGGGCTCGACCTCCGCGTCGCGGCGCTGGTCGAACCGGCCAGCGTCGCCTGGCACGCCGTTTCGCAGGCGGGCGACCTCCGCGGCAAGCGCGTGCTCGTCATCGGGAGCGGCCCCATCGGCGCCCTCGTCGTCGCCGTCGCCAAGCGCGCCGGTGCCGCGGAGATCGTGGCGGTCGACCTGCACGACAAGCCCCTCGAAATCGCCGCCGCCCTCGGGGCGACGCGGACCCTGACGGCCACCGACGCCGAGGCCATCGCCGCGGTCGACGCGGACGTGGTGTTCGAGTCCTCCGGCAACCACCGCGGGCTGGCGTCCGCCATCAAGGGCGCCACCCGCGGCGGAACGGTGGTCATGGTCGGTCTCCTGCCGACCGGTGACCAGCCCGTGCCGGTCTCGCTCGCGATCACCCGGGAGCTCCGCCTGGTCGGCTCGTTGCGGTTCAACGACGAGATCGACGAGGTGATCGCGGCGATCGCCGACGGTTCGCTGGTGATCGACCCGATCATCACCCACACCTTCCCCGTCGGCGAGGCGCTGGAAGCGCTGGGAGTCGCCGCCGACGCCTCGGTGTCCGGCAAAGTGCTGCTCGCCTTCTGAAGCGGACGACGATGGCAGCACCAGACATCGAGCCCCCACCCGTGGTCGTGATGGGCGTCTCCGGATGCGGCAAGACCACCGTCGGAACCCGGCTCGCCGCGGAACTCGGCGTGCGCTTCATCGACGGTGACGACCTGCATCCGGCCGCCAATGTGGAGAAGATGGCCAGCGGCACTCCACTCACCGACCAGGACAGGTGGCCGTGGCTCCACGACGTCGGCCGAACGCTTCGCGCCCACGAGGCGACCGGACTCGTCCTCGCCTGCTCCGCGCTCCGCCGCGCCTACCGGGACGCCATCCGCTGCGAGGCTCCCGGCACGGTGTTCGTCCACCTCGACGGTGGGCACGACGTCATCCGCTCCCGGATGGGCGCCAGGAGCTCGCACTTCATGCCGGCGTCGTTGCTGGCGAGCCAGCTCGGCACGCTCGAGGCCCTCGCCGAGCACGAACCGGGTTTCAGCGTCGACATCGACGCGCCCATCGACGTGATCGTCGGGAAAGCGCTGCACGCACTATCCGAACCAGAGAGGTCCACATGGACACCAGGACAGCAACCGCGAACATCGGCGTCGTCGGTCTGGCGGTGATGGGTTCGAACCTGGCCCGCAACCTCGCCTCGCGCGAAGGCAACACCGTCGCCGTGTACAACCGCACGTACGCGCGCACCGAGGAGCTCCTCGCCGAGCACCCCGAGGCCGGTTTCGTGGCGAGCGAGACGATCGACGACTTCGTCGCGTCGCTGGCGAGGCCGCGCACCGCGATCATCATGGTGCAGGCCGGGGCGGGCACGGACGCGGTGATCGACCAGCTCGTCGAGCGCTTCGAACCCGGCGACATCATCGTCGACGGCGGCAACGCGAACTTCCACGACACCATCGCCCGGGAGCAGCGGATCTCCCCCACCGGCATCCACTTCGTCGGCGCCGGCATCTCCGGCGGCGAGGAGGGCGCGCTCCACGGCCCGTCGATCATGCCGGGCGGCTCGGCGGAGTCCTACGAGACCCTCGGGCCGATCCTCGCCTCGATCGCGGCCATCGCCGAGGGCGAACCGTGCGTCACCCACGTCGGCACCGACGGCGCGGGCCACTTCGTGAAGATGATCCACAACGGCATCGAATACGCCGACATGCAGCTGATCGCCGAGGCGTACGACCTGCTGCGCACCGTCGGCGGCCTCCAGCCCGCGGCCATCGCCGACGTCTTCGCGAGGTGGAACGAGGGCCCGCTGGAGTCCTACCTGATCGAGATCACCGCCGAGGTGCTGCGCCAGGTCGACCCCGCCACCGGCCAGCCCTTCGTCGACATCGTTCTCGACCAGGCCGGTTCGAAGGGCACCGGCGTGTGGACCGTGCAGAACGCGCTCGACCTCGGCGTCCCGGTCGGCGGCATCGGCGAGGCCGTGTTCGCCCGCGCCGTCTCCTCGAAGCCGACGCAGCGCGCGGCAGTGCAGCGGATCGTGAACTCGCGGCCGGCGGTGCAGGAGGCCGACGCCTCCTTCGCCGACGACGTCGCCAAGGCGCTCTACGCCTCCAAGGTCGTCGCGTACGCGCAAGGCTTCGACGCCATCATCGCCGGAGCCGAGAAGTACGGCTGGGACATCCACAAGGACCGGATCGCCAAGATCTGGCGCGGCGGCTGCATCATCCGCGCCCAGTTCCTCAACCGCATCGCCGAGGCCTACGACGAGAACCCGGACATCGCCACCCTGCTCGAAGCGCCCTACTTCGCGCAGGCCGTCGCCGATGGCGAGGCGGCCTGGCGTCGCGTCGTCGCGACGGCCGCCCTCTCCGGCGTGCCGGTCCCGGGCTTCAGCTCCGCGCTCAGCTACTACGACTCGCTGGCGGTGAAGCGGCTCCCCGCCGCGCTGGTGCAGGGCCAGCGCGACTTCTTCGGCGCGCACACCTACAAGCGCGTCGACAAGCCCGGCACCTTCCACACCCTCTGGTCCGGCGACCGCACCGAGGTCGAAGTCCCCGGCCACTAGCAAGCCGCGTGCCTGCCGAGGGATCTCGGCAGGCGCGCCGGAAGTCCGGTCAGGACAAGCACTTTCCCGCCGGGGGTGGGGAACCCTCGCCACCGCTCATGACGTGGTGAGCGGGATGACCCGGCGGAACTTGCCACCGGATGACCGCTGCGGCGGCTCCTCGCCGCGTTCCAGCGTCACGTGGTCGGCTTCGCGCTCCGCAAGCAGGTGGCCGATCTCGTCGCGCACCGCCTGCCATACGCGGTCGGCGTCGGCGCCGTCCCTGGGCTGCAGACGCACGCGCAGCGTGGTGGGCGTGGTCTGGACGATCTGGAACCGGTCGACGCCGGGAGCGCGATCCAGCACGGTGCCGAAGAGCATCGGCGAGATGCTGACGTGCCCGCTGTTGCCTGCGGGGAAGGTGAGCACGTCGGCGGCGCGACCCGCTACCCGGATGGCTGGCAGCGGGTTGCCGCAGGGGCAGGGGTCGGGGCGGAGCAGGACGCTGTCGCCGAGGTCGTAGCGCAGGAACGGCTGGACCCGGTTGGCGAGGTTGCTGATCAGGACCGTGTGCGACGGCTGCCCCGCCGGGACCGCCCGGTGGTCGGCGTCGACCGGCTCGGCCACGGCCCAGTCGCTGTTGACGTGGTACCAACCTCGCGCGCAGCCGACGCTCAGGAAGTCGCATTCGGTGGCGGCGTAGGCGGCGCGGACCTTGGCGTGGAACGCGGCCGCGATCCGGTCCCGGGCGTCGGCCGCCAGCGTCTCACCGCCCGGCATGACGACCGACGGGCGGATGCGCAGGCGGCCGGCCTCTTGCTCCTCGGCGAGCTGCGTGAGCGTGCTCAGGAAACCGGCGAGGTTGGCGGGGTTGTACCGGTTGAGCTCGTCGACCAGGGTCGGCAGCGGCTGGTCGATCGGGAAGGACCGCATGATCCGGCCGAGCCGCGGGTGGTCGCGGCGGAACCGCTCCGCCGAGGCGACGGTGTAGAAGTGGCCGCTGGGTGCGGCGATGACGGCGGTGCGGCCGCCGCGGGCGAGCACTCGGACGACGTCGCGGAATCCCAGCAGGCCGCGGGTGCGTGACACGAGGGCGGTCGGCACGGCCAGGTTCCGCTCGTCCAGCACGAACAGCCCGCGCAGACCGCTGGTGCCGGAGGTGGTGGCCACCAGGTACCGGTCCTGGAACCGCGCCCCGACCAGGTCCGGGTCCGCGACGAACGCCTCGACCCGCTCGCGGGTCACCCGGCGGTCGGTGACCCAGTCGTCGAAGTGCCCCATCAGCGTCTTCTTGTCGGTGACCGGGAGCAGCGCCGGGTCGTCGACAGCGGCGGGCAGGTCGCGGTACAGCTCGCGGTAGTACGGCGAGTTCGCGCGGGCGTGGGCCACCGCCTCGGCCAGGCGGGCGCGTTGCCGCCGCGCGATGGCGGCGGGGCCCTGCCGCATGTCCCGTCGTGCCTCGCGGGCGAGGCGCCGGACGCTTTCGGTCATGATGAGCTGGTCCTCTCTGCGGACGGATCCGGGCTTTCCGCGGGCGGTCGCACCGAAACCAGGCCGTGCAGGGCGACGTCGAGACCGCGCCGGGCGGCCTCCCACAGCTCGTCCTGCGACTGTCCCAATTGGACACTCGCGAGACTCGCCTGCTGGATTGCGCCGAGCACGGCGCCGGTCATCGCCGCCGCCGTGATCTGGTCGAGCCGGCCGGGGAACGCCGCCAGCAGTTCACCGGCGATCCGCCGCTGCAGGTCCGACAGCAGGTACAGCCCCTTGGCCTGCAGCGCCGGCGTGGTCAGCGCCAGCCGGGCCGCCGCCGACAGCTCCGCGGGCTCCCGGCGGGGGACCTTGGGCCGGCGATGAGCGGCGTAGGCCTGGACCGCCCGCGCCAGCACCTCGCCCGGGCCCTCCTCCGGCCGGCGTTCCGCGATCGCCCCGAGCAGCACGTCGAAGTCCCGTTCGACGTCGTTGAACAGCACCTCGTCCTTGCTGCGGAAGTAGTTGAAGAACGTCTTGGGATCGACATCCGCCACGGCGGCGATCTCCGCCACCGTGGTCTGCTCGTACCCCTGTTCCTCGAACAACCTGACGGCCGCCATGACGATCCGGCGTCTGGTCAGCTGCTTCTTCCGCTCGCGCCGCGACTCCTCCACGACGCCAAGATACATCCACTGGAATTTTCCATCAACTGGAAATTTCAGGGCGACGAGCGCCGCCCCATCGGCGCGAAGGCGGCGAAATGCGATCCAGGGCCGACAGATTAGAGTGAACATTAGTTCATTCAAAAATACGGCGGTGGAGGCGGGAATGCCGAGGACGGCCGAGCAGTACGCGGCGATGCGCTCCGACACGCACGAGAAGATCCAGGCCGCCGCGATCGGCCTGTTCGCGCGGAAGGGCTTCGCCGCCACGTCCGTGCGGGACATCGCGCAGGCGGCCGAGATCAGCACGGGCCTGATGTACCGGCACTACGCGACGAAGGAAGCGCTGTTCGACGACCTGGCCTCCCAGGCCGCGGACGGCCTGGCCAGGGTGACGGCGGCATTCGAGCAGGCCATCGAGCAGGAAGCGCCGCCGGCGGAGCCGATCCGGGAGTTCGTGCGCGAGTTCGCCGCGGATCTCGCGGCCGACAACGGGTTCGCCGAGTTCTCCCTGATCATGAGCCAGGCGCTGGTGATGCCCGACCGGCTGCCGCACGCGGAGCGACTGGCGGAGCAGCACCGGGCGCTCGCCGCGCGCACGACCGAGCTGATCGAGCGGGGTCAGCGCCGCGGCGAGTTCGCCGGCGGCGCCGCCGGCGACCTGACGACGTGCTTCTTCGCCCTGCTCGACGGGCTCGCGTCGATGAAGTTCGTGCTGGGCGCGGACTTCACTCCCCCGGACCCGTCCGTCGTGACAGCACTGTTGATCAAGGAGGATCGGTGACGGTAGAAGTCAGGCGCGGGAGCGAGCTGGGCGAGGAGTACCGGACGGCGATCGCCGAGGTCTACGTAGACGGGTTCGGCGAGCACCTGGAGTACTTCTCGAAGGATCGCCGCAAGCTCGTCGAGACCTTCGAGCACATGCTCGTGCTCGACCTGTTCCACGTCGCGCTCGTCGACGGCCGCCCGGCCGCGATCGCCGCCTGCACCGACGGCGTCGAGGTCTCGACCAGGCACGACGCGCGCGTGCTGCGCAAGCACCTGGGGCTGATCAAGGGAACGATCGCCGATATCGGCTTCCGGCGGGAGTTCAAGCAGTCGTGGGCGCAGGCCGAGCCGAGAACGGCGTCGATCGAGTTCGTGGCGACGGCCGCGGCTTTCCGGGGGCGCGGAGTGGCGACCGCGCTGCTGCGGCACATGCTCGCCTTTCCGCAGTTCAAGACGTACGTGCTCGAAGACATCGCCGACACCAACGCGCCCGCGCTCGGCCTCTACGAGAAGCTCGGCTTCCGCGAGTTCAAGCGCAAGAAGGTGCGGCACACCAAGCGGACTGGGATCAACGCGTACGTCTCGATGCGCCTCACCCAGGCATAGCGCCGAGCGCGGCCGGGCTCCGGGCGACGATTCATGCAGAATCACGCATAAAACGCCAAACGGGTGAACGCGCTTTACATGATCACGATCATGACGCAGATCGAACCACCCACTCCGCACTCCGTCGTCCGGGCCATGGGCAACCTCGGCGCCGAGATCCAGACCCCCGACGAGGGCACCGGCCCGGGCGACATGCCGTTCCTGCTCGGCGCGCTGCTGACCCACGTCGAACGCCTCGTCGCCGAGCAGATCGGCGACCACAACGACGACGTCGTCCAGGGCTGGATCCTGGCGACCGACGGGGATCCAGGCGAGTCCCTGGAATTGCTGCACCGGCGCGTCCTGCTCCTCCAGCACCAGCTCGTCACCATCGCCGAGCACACCAATCCCGATGACGCCGGCGCGCAGATCCTCAACGCCTCCAACCACGCGGCGGTCGCAATGCTGTACCTGATCAGCCTGTGGGGCGTGTGGCGCAGCGACGACAACGACCCCGAATGGATGGAGAGCACCCGCAAGGAAGCCCTGGACCGACTGCAGGACGCCGTGTCCTACCTGAGCACCGACGTCCGGTACCAGTGACCCGCTTCCCCAAGCGACGCAACGGAAACACCTGACCGCCAGCCGCCGAGGCGGCGCCCTGATCCACGCAACGCGCTCGCGACGCTGGCCGCCGCGAGCGCGTTGCGCTGCCTCCGGGAGCTTCGGCCCGGCGAACTCGCATGCGACACCGGCGATCGCAGCATTTCGGCGCGGGACGCGAGTCAGCCCCAGTCCGACGGTTGACTCACATCGTGGGTTTGTGTCCATAATGCGGATGACGTCGTGGCGGGGCCGATCCGCGCGCTCAGCCTCGTCCGGCGATCGGAAGCCCGTTCGCGGAAAGGGAGAAATGCACAACGACAGCAGCCGGTTCCCGCTGGCGGGCGTGCGCGTCCTCGAACTCGGCAACTACATCGCCGCCCCCACCGCCGGGCGGATGCTCGCCGACTTCGGCGCCGAGGTCATCAAGGTGGAGCGGCCCGGCACCGGCGACGAGCTGCGGGGCTGGCGGCTCCACGCCGGATCGACGTCGATGCTGTTCCACACCATCAACCGCGGCAAGAAGTCGGTCGTGCTGGACCTGAAGACCCAGCGGGGCCGCGACGCGGTGCTGGAGCTGGTGCGGCACTGCGACGTCGTCATCGAGAACTTCCGGCCGGGCACGCTCGAGAAGTGGGGCCTGGGGCCGCACGTGCTGGAAGCCGCCAACCCGGACGTGGTCCTGGCCCGCATCTCGGGCTTCGGCCAGACCGGGCCGCTGGCCGACCGGCCCGGCTTCGCCGCGGTGGCGGAGGCGATGGGCGGGCTGCGCGACCTGGTCGGCGAAGCCGATCGGCCGCCGTCCCGCGTGGGAGTGTCCATCGGGGACTCGATCGCCGGGCTGCACGCGGCCTTCGGCATCGTCGCCTCGCTCCTGCAACGCTCGACGGCGCGCAACGCCGAGCGGCCACCGCTGGCCGATCGCGTCGTCGACGTCGCGCTGCACGAAGCGGTCTTCTCGGTGATGGAATCCCTGGTGCCCGACTACCTCGCGCACGGCGTCCAGCGCCGCCGCGTCGGGGGCCGGATGGAGGGCATCGCACCGACCAACGCCTACGCCTGCCGAGACGGCAGCAGCGTGGTCATCGCGGGCAACGGGGACTCGATCTTCCGCCGCTACATGCAGGCGATCGGCCGCCCCGACCTCGCCGACGACCCGGACCTGCAGACCAACGCGGGGCGCTGGGCGCGGCGGGACGAGCTAGACGCCGCCATCGAGGAGTGGACGGGCGCGCACACCCGCGCGGAAGTCCTGGCCGCGTTGGACGCCGCCGGAGTCCCGGCCGGGCCGATCTACACGGCCGCCGACATCTGCGCCGACGAGCAGTACCGCGCGCGCGGGATGATCCAGGAGCTCGCGGTCGACACCGGCGCGGGCGAGCCCGTCGAGGTCGGATTCCCCGGCGTCGTCCCGGTCATCGGCCCGACGTCGCTCCCGGTTCGCTCGCCCGGACCGGAACTCGGCGCGCACACCGACGAGGTGCTCGGCGCGCTGCTGGGCCGGCGCGCCGACGAGGAGCCGAAGTGACCGGCGAGCCCCGGGCCGCGCTCCGCGACGTGACGTTGCGCGATGGCCTGCAGCTGACCGGCAAGCGGTTGCCGACCGAACGCAAGGTGGCCGTGGTCCGGGAACTGCTGCGCCTCGGCGTGCCCGCCGTCGAGGTCGGCTCGCTCGCCCGCGCCGACCTGGTGCCCGCCATGGCGAACACCCTCGAAGTCGTCGAGCGGCTCAGCCCCGACGAGCTCGCCCGCTGCTGGGTCTGGGTGGCCACCCCACGCCACGTGCAACGCGCCGCCGAGGCCGGGGCCGTCAACTTCCAGTACTGCCTGTCGGCCTCCGACAGCCACAACCGGGCCAACATCGGACGCGCCACGGAGGACAGCCTCGCCGCCATGCCCCGGGCGGTCGAGCACGCGCGGGACGCTGGCGGGCGCATCCAGCTGTGCATCGCCACCGCGTTCACCTGCCCCTTCGACGGGTTCGTGCCCGAGCGGCGGGTCCTCGACATCGCCACCGACCCGCGCTCGGCAGGCGCCGCCGACATCGTCGTCTGCGACACCCTCGGCCAGGCCGTCCCCGGCCAGGTCACCAGCCTGATCACCAAGATCGCCGGGAACGCCCCACCGCGCCGGATCGTCTACCACGGGCACGACACCTGGGGGCTCGGCGTGGCCAACTCGCTGGCCGCCATCGCCGCCGGAGCCGCCGAGGTCGACGGCGCGCTCGGCGGCCTCGGCGGCTGCCCGTTCGCCCCCGGGGCCGGCGGCAACACCAGCACCGAAGACCTGCTCTTCGCGCTCCGCCCGGACTGGCTGACGCCGGGCACCTTCGCCCGGATCGTCGAGCTCTCCGGCGAACTCCTCGACGAACTCGGCGAACCCAACCGGTCCCGCGCCGCCCAAGGCGCCCGCTCCAGCGCTACCGCGTTCCCCTGGGCGCTCGCGCACGGCCAGGAGACCCCCGCTCAGCGTTCCTCGTGACGACTCCGCAGCCGCCCGATCTCGAACGCTCTCGGCCTCTGCAAGCAGGAGCCGGGCGCAACGCTGCTCTCTCCCGCGAGCAGCTCTACCCGCTCAGCTCGGGTACCGGCCGCCGAGCGCGCGGGTGATCCGCTCCGCGTGCTCCACCAGGACATCGACCCACTCCACGCACTTCTCGTAGGGCATCCGCAGCGTCGGCCCGTGCACCATCACCGCGCCGATGAGGTCGGCGGCCGAATCGAACACCGGCGCCGCCAGGCCCGAGGCCCCGTCGACGCGTTCGCCCACCGTGATCGCGTACCCCTCGGCCGCCGTCTGCCTGATCAGCCGGTGCAGCTCGTCCCGATCGGTCACCGTGCTCTCGGTCAACCTGGGCAGCTCGGCGTCGAGCACTCGCTCGGCCAGGCCCGGGTTCCAGGCGAGCAGCACCCGGCCGGAGGAACCGACCGTGATCGGCGCGATGTCGCCCACCGACATCGTCCTGCGCAGCGCGTGGTGGGTCTCGGCGACGGCCACGCACACCCGGTGCTCGCCTTCGACGCGGAAGAAGCACGCCGTCTCGCCGGTCGCGTCGCGCAGGTCCTTCAGCACGGGGTTGACCACGCCCAGCACGTCGAGGTCCTTGCCCGCGGCGGCGCCCCAGTAGGCCATCTGCACGCCGAGCCGGAACCGGTCCTCGGCGCGGTCCAGGAACCCGTGCGCGACCAGGTTCGTCACGAGCCGCTGCACGGTGGACTGCGGAAGCCCGGTCGCCTGCTGGATCTCCCGCAACGTCAGCGACGGCTGCCGCAGCGTGAACGCGTTCAGGATCTCCGCGATCTTGCCGAGCACGAGCAGCGGACGCTGCGCCCCACCTGCGGAATCTCCACCGGTTGCCATGCCCAGAACTTACGGCAAACCACGAGCGCCACCGGCACCCGCACCGGCGGCACGCCCGGCTGAACCGGCCGATGACGAGAACTCCTTGCCGCTCAAGCATTCTCCGGCCTGCTCCGGCCGCCCGCGACGGGTCGCCGTCGTGGCGGCGGAGCCGGCGCGCCGCAGGATCAGGCGGTCCGGTACGGGTAGCGCGTGGACCGGCGGCCGATGAAGAACCAGAGGAGGCTGCCCAGGAACGGCGCCATGAACACGAGCACGATCCAGACCAGCTTCATCCCGATGCCCTGGTGCGACGCGAGGATGCTGATCACCGCCCCGACGACCAGGACGACGTACCCGAGCACCGCGAGCGTGGCGACGATCAACCCGACCGAGTACAGGCCGCTGTCGGCGGCGAGGGCGGCCTGCTGAACGACTGAGAGCATGACGTGACTTCTCCTGTCCGCGCCCGTGGCGCGTGTCTTCTCAGGTCGCGACCCTGCACTGCTCGCGACCGGTCAACACGGACGAACGTATTCGGCAGGCGCGTAATACCGCGTCATCCCCGGCACTGGTCTTCCGGTAGTCCGCAGGTCGTAGTCCGCGTCAATCCCCAGTCGTAGGAACCGCTTCCCGCCGCGGGTTCAGCTCGCCTTCGGCGAGCCCACCTCGAACTCCGCGCCGAACGGGTCCGTGATCCTGGCCAGCCGGCCGTAGATCATGTCGAAGGGCTCGCCCGCGGTGCCGCCGGCCTCGACGGCCCGTCGCGCCGCCGCGTCGGCGTCCGCCACCTGGAACAGGGTCGCCCAGTGGGACTTCCCGGCGTTCGGGTCGCCGAAGATGCCGCCGATCTCGTGGCCGTCCGGCCTGCGCAGGAACGTGAAGTCCGCGCCCGGCATGTCCGGGTTGCCGTCCAGCACGTAGTCGAAGGTCGCGGCGTAGAAGTCGCGCGCAGGCCCCGGCCGCGGGGTCACCAAGTCGTTGCGCAGCAAGGAGTTCGGCTCGTTGACGATCTCGCAACCGAGGTGCGCGCCGGCCTGCCACACCCCGAACTGCGCGCCGGTGGTGTCCCTGATGATCGCCATCCGGCCCTTGTCCATCACGTCCATCGGGCCCGCCAGGACCGAGCCGCCCGCGTCGACCGCCTTGGCCACAGTGGCGTCGCAGTCATCGGTCGCGAAGTACAGGTTCCACCAGAACTCCGCGGCGTCGGGATCCGGGTTCGGCATGAGCGCCGCGACGGGCTTGCCGCGCAGCAGGCACATCGTGTACCGGCCGGTCTCCTCCGGGCCCACCTCGAACTCCCAGCCGAACAGCGCCCCGTAGAACGCCATCGCCCGATCGAGGTCCGGGATGCCGAGGTCGATCCAGGTCGGCGTGCCCGCCGGCTGGGCGGTGGTCAGCTCGCTCATCACTGCTCCCTGTCATGTCCGTGTGCAGCGACGGTAACGACGGGGTCCGACAGCCGCACGTCGATCGCCTTCGGGAGCAGCGTCCCCGCACCGTCCACCGTGCATCAGGTGCACCGCGCCGACCGGTCCTCGAACTCCACGATCATCCACAAGAGATAGTGGGCGGCTTCACGGATGGTGGCTCGAATCGTTCGGGTGCTCGCCCCGGCACACCGGTAGCCCGGCGGCGCGTTGGTGGTCCGCCGCCGCCGCGAGCGCGAACCTGGCCGTCGTCGAAACCGCCCGGACATGTGCCAGGACCTCGCGCAACGCGCAGGACGGGCACCGGGATCGCCCGGCTGCGGCCTGCGCCGCGACGAGCGTCGCCTCCGCCAGCTCGATGAGGAGTTCCACCGCGGGGCAGTCCGAGCTCCGGTTCGCGCGCGCCGCCGCGAGGCCGTGCTCCAGGGCCGACACCAGGTCCCCGAATTCCCCTTGCTCGCCACGCAGATCTTCGGCTACGACTCCGCTGTCCGGTAGAGGCCGACCGTGCATCGCAGTCCTCGTCATTCCCGCAGCCGCCTAGGACCAATGCTCCGCATGGATCGTCCCGCATCCGGATCTCGTCGCACAACGCGGACACCGATCCGGGCAGTCGGACGCTTCCTTGCCTGCCGCCGCAGGAGAACTACGCTGCGAACACGTCGAAACTCCGGAAGAGCAAGGAAAAACCAATTGCGCGAACGGATCGTCGACCGAAACCACGTGATCGAGTGCATCGCGGAACGGTTCCTGCAGGCCGGTTACCGAGCGGCGGACGCCGAGATCACCGCCAGGCACCTGGTGCTGGCCGACGTGGCAGGCTACGGATCCCACGGGCTGCGCCTGGTTCCGGCCTACCTCGACGAGTTGCGGCGGGGCCTGGTCGATCCGCGCGCCGCGGTCGAGTTGCTCTCGCAGGAGAACGTCCTGCTCCAGTTCGACGCGCACGATTCACCGGGACATCCGGCGCTGGCCAAGGTCGTGGACCGGTGCGCGGACGTGGTGCGCGAGCACGGCACCGCCCTGGCGTGGGTTCGCGGGCTCCGGCACACCGGCCGCCTGGCCGAATACCTGTGGCGGGTCGTCGATCGCGGCATGTGCGGCATGCTGACCGTGACGTCGGCGCTCGACGAGCACAGCGCGCTGGTCGCGCCGCCGGGTTCGGCAACACGCTTGCTCGGCAGCAATCCGCTGGCGATCGGGGTGTCCGACGGCGACGGCGTCCGCGCGGTCTACGACGGATCGACCGCGGCCACCCCGTTCTACGAGGTCGCTCGCCGGCGAAGCGCCGGGCTGCCGCTGGACCGGCCCGACGTCGTCGACGACGCCGGGCGCCCCACGACCGACCCCGATGCCTTCTTCGCAGACGGCGCGATCAGGCCGTTCGGCGGGGTCCGCGGTTTCGGCCTTTCCACCGCGCTGGCAATGCTTTCGCAGGTTCACACGGCGGCCAACGAGCGCGGGCGCACCAACGCGTTCGTCGTGGTGTTCGGCGCGGGAGCCTCGCTGGCAGGCATCGCCGATCAGCTGCGGGAGGCCGGCTGCTACCTGCCGGGTTCGCGGCGGCAGGAGGTCATCGGCGAAACAACGATCCGAATCGACGCCGACACCGCACTGTTGCTCGCGGAGTCGGGCGTGCACCTCGAATGACACTCCACGACCTCTCGACGGAAGAAGGTGCGCTGGTGACCGCATTGACGCTCGGCATCGTCGGCTGCGGGTACGTCGCCGACTTCTACGCGCAGTGCGTGGCGAGCGATCCGGCCGAGCTCGAAATCGTTGCGGCGTACGACATCGACGAGTCCCGGGCGCGCAGCTTCGCGAGCACCTACCGGGTCAGGGCGTGCGCCGATCTCGACGAACTGCTCGACGACCCCGCGGTTTCGGTGGTCGTGAACCTCACCCCACCCGCCGCGCACGCCGACATCACGGAACGCGCGCTGCGCGCGGGAAAGCACGTCTTCTCGGAGAAGCCGTTCGTCATGGACCTGGACCGGGGCCGGGACCTGGTCCGGCTCGCGATCCGGCTCGGCCTCGCCCTCGGATCCGCCCCGGCGGTGCACCGCTCCCCCGCCGCGAGGTACCTGCTGGAGTCCATCGCCGGAGGCCGCGTCGGCCCGGTCAGCCACCTCTACTGCGATCTGGACGACGGGCCGCTGCACCGGATGAGCCCGCATTCGTGGCGCAGCACGCGGGGCGTGCCGTGGCCGCTCGCCGACGAATTCGGCGTCGGGCCGGTGCTGCACCACCTCCCGTACGCGTTGACATGGGCCGTCGCGCTCTGCGGCCCGGTCGAGCACGTGCAGGGCCACACCGCCGTGCGGGTCGAGTCGAAGTACGGGGCGCCAGCCGGGCCCGACCTGTGCATCGCGGTGCTCCGGCACGCCGGTGGCCGGCTGAGCCGGATCACCGTCGGCGCCCTCGCCCGCCGGTGCCGCGAGCTCCTGGTGGTCGGCGAGGAGGGCGAGCTGTTCCTGCCCGACATGTGGTCGGTCGACGGGCCGGTGCTGCTCGACCAGCGGCCCGTGCTCAGCCCGCAACCGCAATGGCCTTACGACAGCACCCACCGGCTGAACTTCGACCAGGGTCTCCGCGACATGGCGCAGTGCCTGCGCGGTGGCGGCGGGGCCGCGTTCACCGAGCACTACGGGCGGCTGGCGCTGCACGTCACGGAGCTGAGCCTCGCGCTCGGCCGGCCCGGCCCGTGCGACTACCGCCCGGACACCACCTGCCCGGTCCCGGCGGGGCGGTGATCAGCCTTCGGCCAGCACGCTGAGCCCGGCGAAGACGCGCAGGAACAGACCCGCCAGGACGTCGGGCTCGACGGAGAACGCGATCCTGAGCCGGGTTCCGGCCCGGGTGCCCGGTCGCATCCCCTCCTCCGGGATGGTTCGCATGCCGAAGACGTAGGCGAGCAGGGCGAAGACGTCGAACGAGCTGCGGACGCCCAGGCCGCGGAACCTCTCCGAGTCGAGCATCGGCGCGCACGAGACGACCTGGAAGAACCCCGCGTCCGGCCGGTTGAACGGGCGCAGCCAGCTGGACAGCCCGGTGGCGAGGAACCCGTCCACGAACGGCGCCAGTTCCGGGCACCGCCGCGCTTGGCGCATGGCCAGATCCCGTGCGGCTCCGGCGAGTTCGCCCTGGCCTCCCGTCAGGAACTGGTGCACCAGCCGCCCGCGGAACTCGTAACCGTCCGCGCCGAAGGAACGTTCGGTGGTGTAGCGATCGTACTCCTCGGAGTTCAGCCCGGCGGTCAGCGCGCGCTGCAGCATCGTGCTGATGTAGCCGGTCGTGCTCTCCAGTGCCCGCCTTATCCGGTCCGACTGGCTCTTCTCGGCGTAGAGCAGGCCGATGCGGAAGTTCGCGATGGCCATCGGCTTGGACAGCCCGATCATGGTGTGGGTCAGCGCGTTCGTGCGCTGCATCGACGGTAGATCGCGCAGATCGCAGCGGATCGAGTGGTAGGCGATGTCCTCCAGCGCGACCACCTCTGCCGCAGCGAGCACCGCGGCCAGCGACTCGACCTCCGACTGCGAGTACACGTGCCCCGTGATCGTCGGCTGGATGTGCAGGAAGGCGACGACGCAAGGCGGCCGGAGCGCATCCCGCACGCGCCTCAGCGCGTATTCTCCTTGCCCTGTGGTCAAATCCAACAGCTGGCGGCCCACTTCAGCGGATCGCCACGCGTCAGGGTCGGCCGCCATGGCATCGCTGATCTCCGCCAGCCGGCGCGTGTTCTCGCCTTCGTGCGCAACGATTCCCGCTGCCGCGAGTTTGCGGGCTGCGCGACCGAAGAGGAGTTCCCGGTCCTGCACCCAGTCCTGCCAGAGCAACCGGTTCTGCTCCTCGATCACCTGCCGGAGGCTGCTCGCGGTGACGCGTCCCCGGCCGTCGCAGGGCACGTCGACGACCCTGCCGCCGACCCGGTGCGGCTGCGTGAGGAAGAACCCGTAGCCGAGTTCCGGAACGATGACGGTGTCCGCCTGGTTCCGCACGAGCACCTTGCACAGCGCGTCGTAGCCGTGCACCGTGCCCGCAGACGGCAGGACCTCCAAGCCGGAAAGCGGCTCTCCGCCCAGGAATCCCGTTCGCGCCAGGAATCGCCGCGCCGCTTCGACCAGTTCCGCGGTGGCTTCCGGGCCGTAGTAGTGATGTCCGTCGGTGTCGACCAGCCCGACCTCGTCCCGCAGCGCCGCGGCGAACGGCGGGTACACGCCGGGCATCGCATCACCCGTGTCGAGGTTGGAAAGCGGCGCAGCACCCGGGAACACCACCGATTCGTCCGGGCAGACGAAACTGCTGAACATCTGCTCGCAGAGCAGCTCGAACCTGGCGACTTCGTCCGATCCGACGGTGCGCAGCACGGCGTCGAAGTTCTCGATCAGATCGAACAGTTCGGCGGTTCGCTTCTCCACGCGTTGCCGTTCATCGGACACGGCGCCCAGATCGATCTCCACGGCGCCATCGTGGCAGAGCACCGGTCGGCGGACCACGTCATGCGTCTGTAGTTTGACCACGCCAGCCGGGCTTGCGCTTACCATCCTCCGCGACGGAAGCGAGCGCTACCACGCAGAAGGGGAACGATGGTGAGCGAGCTTGCCCTGTTCGGCGGCGAACCGGTCATCGACAGTCCGGCCGAAGAACTCTTCCGGTGGCCCGTCTTCGGAACCGCGGAGGAGGAGGCCGTCCTCGAAATCCTCCGCGAACCCGATTTCTTCAACGACACCGTGGTGCCCGCTTTCGAACGCGATTTCGCGCAGTGGCTGGGTGTCGAGCACGCGCTGACCGAGAGCTCGGGCACGCACGCGGTGCTCGGCGCCCTGTTCGCCTGCGGCGTCGGCAAGGGCGATGAGGTGATCGTGCCCAGCCTCAGCTACTGGGCCTCCTGCGTGCAGATCATGTCGCTGAAGGCCACGCCCGTCTTCGCCGACGTGGACCGGGAAACGCTGAACATATCGGCCGAGGACGTCCGGCGGAAGATCACCGACAACACCCGCGCGATCGTCGTTGTGCACCTGCTCGGCTACCCGGTCGACATGGACGCGATCCTCGACATCGCCAGGCCGCGCGGGATCAAGGTGATCGAGGACGCCTCGCACGCGCACGGTTCCCGGTACAAGGGCCGGATGGTCGGCGCGCTCGGCGACATCTCCGCGTTCTCCCTGTGCGGCAAGTCGATCTCGATCGGCGAGGGCGGGATTATCGCCACTGACGACCGGGGCCTGTGGGAGCGCGCGGTCGCGTGGGGGCACAACTTCCGGTTCAACGACCTGGAGGTGAAAGACCCGGAACTGCTCCAGTACGCCGGCCTGCCGCTCGGCGGCGTGACGTCCAGGATGCACAACCTCAGCGGCGCCCTCGGGCGCGTGCAGCTCGCCCGGTACGACGAGCGGATGGCGGAGATCGACCGCGCGATGAGCTACTTCTGGGACCTCGTCGAGGACGTGCCCGGGATCTCCGCGCACCGCCCGCCCCGCGAATCCGGTTCGACGATGGGCGGCTGGTACAACCCTCATGCGATCTACCACGCCGACGAGCTCTCCGGCCTGTCCGCCGCGCGGTACGTCGAGGCCGTGCGCGCAGAGGGTTACCAGGCGTGGACGCGGAAGTGCATCAAGGACCCGCTCCACCCGCACCCGCTCTTCCACACCGCGGACGTCTACCGCGACGGCGTCCCGACGGTGATCGCGCACGCCGCCCGCGATACCCGGCTCGGCGCCGACGACCTCCCCAACGCGATGGCCGCCCGGGCCTTCACGGTCCCGCCGTTCCGGAGCTTCCGGCCGGACGTGATCGAGCGGTACGCGGAGATCTTCCGGAAGGTGAGCCGGAACCACGCCGAGCTGCTGGCCGACGACCGGGGCGACCACGCAGTCGTGGTCGACGAACGCGGCGACGGCTGAGCGCGGCCCGACGAGGCCGGTCAGGGGTGCACGCACTCCAGGCCGGCCTTGTTGAGCACCAATGGGTCCAGCACGCGCCGGGTGTCGAAGACGGCGGTGGCCCGGCACCTGCCGGCCACCTGCATCCAGTCGAGCTCCCGGAAGTCCGGCCACTCGGTGAACACCGCGATCAGGTCGCAGCCCTCGGCCGCGGAGTACGGGTCGTCGACGACCGGCACGCCGGGGATCCGCGCCGTCGCGGTGACTCCCGGGTCGTAGCCGCGCACGTGGGCGCCCGCCCGGGCCAACGCCTCCGCCACCTTGATCCCCGGCGACTCCCGCAGGTCGCCGGTGCCCGCCTTGAACGCCAGGCCGAACGCGGCGATCCGGGCCCCGCTCAGCCGCCCGCCCAGCAACTCGCCGATCCGCTCGACGATCGCGGCCTGCCGCCGGGTGTTGGACGCCACGGCCGCGGTCAGCACGGGGAAGTCGACCCCGGCCCGGTCCGCCAGCCAGGCGAGCGCCTTGGTGTCCTTGGGCAGGCACGAGCCGCCCCAGCCCGGCCCCGGGCGCAGGAAGTCCGGCCCGATGCGGGAGTCCAGCCCCATGCCCAGCGCGACGTCGTCGACGTCCGCGCCGATCGCCGCGCAGATGTCCGAGATCGAGTTGATGAACGACAGCTTGGTGGCCAGGAAGCAGTTCGAGGCGTATTTGATCATCTCCGCCGAACGCGGGTCCGTGCGGACGACCGGCGCGTTCAGCGGCTCGTACAGGGCGGCGACCCGGCGCGCGCTGCAGGTGTCGTCCGCCCCGATGACCACGCGCTCCGGTCGCAGGAAGTCCGCCAGCGCCCGGCCTTCCCGGAGGAACTCCGGGTTGGCCACCACGCGGATGTCGCGGCGGCCGACGCGGGCCTGCAGCAGGTCCGTGGTTCCCGCCGGAACGGTCGACTTGACCACCAGGACCGCGGCCATGCGCAACGCGTCCCGGACGTCGTCGACGACCGACAGCACGATACCGGTGTCCGCGGCGCCGTCGTCGCCCGTCGGCGTGGGCAGGCACAAGAACACGA
The DNA here is from genome assembly GCF_040654735.1 of Saccharopolyspora sp. NPDC050642. Lineage (NCBI taxonomy): Bacteria > Bacillati > Actinomycetota > Actinomycetes > Pseudonocardiales > Pseudonocardiaceae > Saccharopolyspora > Saccharopolyspora sp. NPDC050642. The sequence goes on from NZ_JBFAIN010000006.1 coordinate 59,951, forward strand.
ACTTCGCTTCGCGCACCGCCGCCCGCGCGTCCGAGGTGAACCGCAGACGCCCGGCGGCCAGCGACTCCGACAGCGACTCCGGCATCCCCGGTTCCAGGATGCCCGTCCGGCCGCGGCGCAGCTCCGCCACCTTCGCCCGGTCGACGTCGGCGCAGGTGACGCGGTGGCCGATGGCGGCGAAGCCCACCGCACTCGCCAGACCCACGTATCCGGCGCCGATCACGGCGATCTCCGACACGGGAGGTCCTCCCCTCTCAGTGGTTGCCGCTACCGGCGGTGAACTCGCGATCCCGCGGCGCGCCCGCGACGGCCAGGCCCGCCGAGCGCTGCCAGCGGACCGTGCGTTCGAGACCGGTGCGCAGCCCGGTCACCGGCCGCCAGCCGAACAGCTCCCGGGCCAGGCTGATGTCCGGCCTGCGGCGCACCGGGTCGTCGACCGGCAGCGGCCGGTGGACCACCCGCGGCGGCCGCCCGACCGCCTCGCCGACCAGCCGCGCGAGGTCGACCATGGTGATCTCCTCGACGTTGCCGAGATTGACCGGGCCGAGAACTCCGGGCGCAGCAGCCATTTCCAGCAGACCCGCCACGAGGTCCTCGACGAAGCAGAAGCTCCGCGTTTGCTTGCCGTCCCCGTACACCTCCAGCGGCTCGCCGCGCAGCGCCCGGTCGATGAAGCTCGGGACGACGCGGCCGTCGTCGATGCGCATCCGCGGGCCGTAGGTGTTGAAGATCCGCACGATGCCGGCGTCCAGCGCGCCCTGCCGGACGTACGCGGCGATCAGCGCTTCGGCGAACCGCTTGCCCTCGTCGTAGACGCTGCGCGGGCCGATCGGGTTCACGTTCCCCCAGTAGTCCTCGGTCTGGGGGTGGCGGAGCGGGTCGCCGTAGACCTCGCTGGTGGACGCCTGGACCAGGCGCGCGTTCCGACTGACCGCGAGGTCGATGACTCGTTGCATGCCTTGGGAATTCGTCCGCAGCGTGTGCTGCGGACGCACCAGGTACCGCGGCGGCGACGCCGGCGACGCCAGGTTGAACACGACGTCCACCGCCGAATCCACCCGCCACTCGCGGCAGATGTCCGCCGTCACCACCGTCAGCAGCGGGCTGTCGGCCACGGCCGCGAGATTTTCCGCGCGGCCGCTGGAGAAGTCGTCGATCACCGTCACCCGCACGCCCGCCCGAATCAAGGCCTCGGTCAGGTGCGATCCGATGAATCCGGCTCCGCCGGTGACGACCGCGGCCCGATGCGGGATTTCGGGCAGGGCAGATCCTGAGCTGTTTTCCGACATCATCCGCACCTCAACCCATTCCAGTGTTCGGCGTTCTGGATTATGCCGTTTCCGGGCGAATTCAAGTGCAGTCCGGGAATTCAGCCGCCGACGCCCCGATACCGCCGCAGGCCGCGGTTCCACAGCGCCAGCGCGAGCGCGAAGAGAACGGGTCCGACGAGCGGGGACGCGGCCGCCAGCCAGTCCGGAACGCCGCTGCCGCCGGGCGCGTCGAGCAGCACCTTGGCGGGCAGGTAGGAGATGAACGCCAAGGGCACCACGTAGGTCAGCGCCATCGCCACCGGCAACGGGAAGACGTGCAGCGGATATCCCCCGAACATTCCCGCCAGTTCGTCGACGGCCAGGCCGATCCCGCTGTCCTGCGGGCGCCGGACCACCCAGCCGGCGATCACGAGGTGGACCGCCGCCTCGATCAGCGTCCCGGACAGGACGCAGGCGATCAGGTAGCAGGCCCGGCCGAGGTCCCACGCCAGGTCGCTCTGGACGAGCGCGGCGGCGAACACGGCTCCCCCGGCGAGCAGGTCACCTATGCTCGTCACGCTGAAGGAACTCAGCAACACCTGCAGCAGCACCGGCAGCGGCCGGGTCAGGTAGCTCTCGACCATGCCTTCCTGCACCAGCATCCCGAGCATGGTGATCCGGCCGAAGAACATCACGAACAGGCCGTGGCTCAGCAGGCGCATGCCCACCGAGAGCACCAGCGCGCCGGTGGTCCAGCCGCCGAATCCGGTGAACCGCGACAGGACTACGCCGACGAACGCCACCACCGAGGTCTGCCACAGGACGCCGCAGGCGATCGCGATCAGGAAATCGCCGCGGTAGTGGCTGCGCGCGACGAAGTTCAGCCGGGTCATCCGCGCGGCGATGCGCGCGCAGCGCCGCGCGTTCCGGACTCCCGCCGGAATGCCGTTCCACATGCGGGCACCTCTCCCTGACGCAGGCAGCCGTCATCCCCCCTGCAGCACGACGCGGCGTGCCGCCCGCCGCCACACGAGGTGGACCAGCGCGTAGAGCACGACGCACCACAGGACCTGCGTGCCGATCTCGCCCACCGCCTCCGCGGCCGGAATCGTGCCCACGTAAAGGGAAGCCGGGACGCTGATGGTGCTTCGGAAGGGCAGGAACGACGAAAGCGCCGTCAGCCACCCGGGGAACAACCAGACCGGCACGAAGGCCCCGGCCAGGAAGTCCTGGAAGAACCGGTAGGCCTGCTTCGCGTTCTCGTTGACCACCAACCAGAAGCACACCAGGTCCAGCAGGGACGCGAGGTGGCAGAGGATCGCCTGCCCGATGGCGGCGCTCAGCAGGAAGCAGGCGAACGCGACCGGGTCCGGAACCCGGGCGGCGCCGGCCGCCGTCGCCAGCAGCATTCCGGCGACCAGCCAGAGGGAACCGTAGAGCACGTCGCCGATGTTGATCAGCGCGACGTACCGGCTCGGCCGGACCGGTCGCAGGAACCAGTACACGACGGAGCCGTCGCGCACCCGGCTCGCCAGCGCGTCCTTGGAGTAGAACCGCGCGCTCCACCGGACCCGCGCCAGCAGGACCGCCAGCACGGCGTAGGTCACGGTCTGCTCCCGGTTCGCGCCGGCCACCGTTTCGTCGCCCCCGTACAGCGCGGACCACAGCGATGCGACGAGGACGACCTGGGCGCCGATCAGCGCAACGCCGTACAGCACGCGGCTGCGGTAGCTCAGCTCGATCGTGGACACGATGCGCAGGAGCCGCCACTGCCGGAACGCCGGCGGCCGGACCGAGCGGGTCATGGCCGCCCCTCAGCCGCCGGCCGCCGGGCCGACGCCGCTGATCGCCCCGTCCAGGTAGGCGTTGCGGACGACCTGCTCCAGGTCTCCCCGCTCCACCGACACCGCCGAAACCGGGTACCGCTGAACGACTTCCAGCAGCACGTCATCGGTAGAGGAGCCCGCCGCAGGAACGAGCCGGGCCCGGCCCTCGCCGCTCCACTCCGCGACCGCGCTGGCCAGCCGCAGCGCCGGGACCGGCGAGCCGAACTCGACCACGACCGAGCCCTGGCCGCCGTACTTGCGGCGTAACTCCTCCAGCGGCCCGTCGAAACCCACCGCGCCGCGTCTGATCAGCACCACGCGCTCGCAGAGCCGGTCGACCTCGTTCATGTCGTGGGTGGTGAGCACGATCGTCTTGCCCGCGGCGGTCTGCGTCCGCAGCAGCCGACGGACCTGCTCCTTGACGCCGACGTCCAGGCCGATGGTCGGCTCGTCCAGCAGCAGGACCTCCGGATCGTGCAGCAGCGCGGCCGCCAGGTCGCACCGCACCCGCTGCCCGAGGGACAGGTGCCGGACCGGCTTGTCGTAGAGCTCGGCGGTCTCCAGCACAGCGTCGAACGCGGCCAAGCGGCGTGCCCGCTCCGCGACCGGCACGCCGTAGATGTCGCCCAGGATGTCGAACGAATCGCGCACCGGGAGGTCCCACCACAGCTGGGTCCGATGCCCGAACACGACGCCGATCCGCGACGCGTTCGCCGTCCGGTTGCGGTGCGGCGCGCGCCCGGCGACCCGGAGTTCTCCCGAGGTCGGCACCAGCGCGCCCGCCAGCATCTTGATGAGGGTGGACTTCCCGGCACCGTTCTGGCCCAGCAACGCCACCGTCTCGCCGCCGCCGACCTCGAAGGAGACGTCGGAGACCGCGGTGAAGATGCGGCGCTTCGGCCGGAGCAGGGCGCGCACGGCACCGCGGATGCCCGGATCGCGTTCGGTGATCACGAACTGCCTGGTCACGCTGGCCAGCTCGATCACCGGCCCGGCGCGGCGGGCGGCGGGCATCACGGCTCCTCGCCGGTCCGGGCGCGGCAGGCGTCGATCAGCCGTGCCAGCAGGCCGTGCGGGTCGCGGAGGACCCAGATCCCGTCCAGCACGACCCGCCGCGTCCCGTCGTCCACGGCGGGTTCGGTCGCCGTCCAGTCCGATGTGGTGAAGTTCATCTCCACGACCAGGCCTGTCCCGCGCCGGCGGAGTCGCCGCTCGTGCACCGGCCCCCACTGCTTCACCCGCAGCAGCGGCGGCTCCAGCGTGGCCGGGAAACCGTCGGTGCTGTCCAGGTAGTCGGAGATCCTCGACGTCACGACGACGATGTCGACATCGGATTCCGCGGTCGCGGCGCCGCGCTCGCGCGCATACGAACCGACCAGGGCCACCGCCTGCACGTCGGGCCGCCCGTCGGCCCAGGCGCGCAGCTCCGCCACCAGATCCTCGACCTGCGAGTACCGCTCGGCGCTGTCGTCGTTCATGACTCCTCCTGCGAAAACTCCACGCGGCACCCCGCTGCTGCGACGCCTGCTCCGATCGCGGCCGTCCCCAGGTCGGTGAACCAGCCGACCTCGCCCGGTGCCGCCAGCGGCATCGACGGCGGCAGGCCCGAGCCCAGCAAGCTCTCGACCATCCGCCGCGACAGCACGGGATCGGGTGGGGACTTCACCGGTCGAGGCATTGCGCTCCTGGCCGCTGTGTAGCCTACGAGGAAGCACGCCGCCCAAACCTGTTCTGCCGCTTCACGAACGAGCGAGGCGGGAAGCCGTGCGGCGGGCAAGGACGGCAGCGGGGACCGCGCGAGGTGACCGGCGAGTGCGTCCTTCAGGCGCGACGCGAGCCCGTCCTGGAAGACCGCGCACGCCTCCGGCCAGTGGAACGAGCGCTCGGTCCCGTAGTCCTTGGGCGCCGAGCGGTCCGGCAGGAGGACCTGCGCGTGGCCCGCTTGCAGCACGACCAGCGGATCGCCCCCGGCGGGGAACACCTCGGCCAGCGGCGAAGGCGCAGTGCGCCGCGCGGCGTCGCCGGTGAAGCAGGCGGATCTCCGCTTCCCCTGGTGGAATCCGAGCGTCCCGACGACGCTGGGGCCGTCGCTGTGCTCGACGAGGTTCGGCACCGCCTGGAGCTTCAGCCCGCCGGCCAGCCGAAGGTAGTCGGTGAGGATGTCGTCATCGCTGCTGGCGGAGGCCGGGACGGTCTCCAGGAACTCCAAGTAGCCCAGGGCCCGCTCGCGCGGCATCACCACGCCGAGCGTCGGCGTGTACTCGTCGGCGAGCAGCGCCGCCCAGGCCGCGCCGCGCACGGCAGCGTTTCGCGCCATCGCACCGTTGCGGGAATTCGCGTTGCTGTACAAGGCGATCGTTGCCGTCGGGGCGTCGGTGATCGCGGCGCGCACGGCCGCGGCGAAATCCTCGACGGGCACTACGTCGTCCTGGAGGACGATGTGGTGGGTGGCCCAGTCCGGGATGGCCGCCCACGCCCGCCGCGCCGTGCGCAGCGCGTTGGGTCGCCCGGTCGGATCGGGATCCGGCACGAGATCCACCGGCAACGGTGCGCACGCTTCCGCCAGGCGGCGCGCGATGTCCCGCCGCTTGGGGTGGAACATGACGGCGACGCTGATCCGGACATCCCCGGCGACCAGCCGCAGCTCACTGCGGAGCGCTGCGAGGTCGCTTGCCACGGTCGACGGGACCTGCCGGCGATCGATGCCCACTTCGCCGCGGACTCCCGCCCGCAGACGCCCCGCGGCGATCCGGCGGAAGGCATCGGCCGAATACCGGTCCCCCGGCTCGGCCTCCCACGCAACGGTGACGGTCGACGGGCGGGCTCGCTGCCACCGCGCGATCTCGTTGTCCCAGGCCACTCCGCCGCGGCGCAACACCTCGACGCCGCCGCGCCACCGGCCCGCGACGTCCCGCACCCACGCGATCGAACCGGGCTCGGACCTGACCCGGACGAGCACCCGTTCCAGCGGGTAGGCCACGCCGCCCAGCCGGAAGAAGAACTCGGTCAGCTCGTCCGGCGAGGTGGCGCGGACGGTGACCACCACCAGCGGCCAGCGCGTGCGCCACGGCAGCGGCAGGTCCTGCCGATCGGGATCCGCGGGCACCGGATCACCCACGCACCGGCGTCGGGGACAGCCGCACGTACCTGGCCTGCCACAGGTCGAGGACCTGATCGAGCACCGGCCCCGGATCCGCTGCCGGATCGACGAGCTCGCGCAGCGGACGCGTCCCGTCCGCCCGGGCGAGAACCCGGTGGGTCGGGACCGACACCGGCCTGCTGCCCCCGCCGGTGAAGGTGAACTCGACGGATGCGGCGGGCTCGGCGCCCGGCCTGGTGGTCGTGCGCAGCGCCGCGTGCTCGACCAGCACCGGGTGCAGGCCCAGCAGGCTCGACCGCGTGGGTTCCCGCTTCGTCACGACGTGGTCGCCGACGAACAGCGCGTCCAGCTCCGTGGTCAGGAAGCACTGGATCGCGTCGTCCACGGTGTCGACGATGGGCTCGGCATTGTTGTTGAACGAGGTGTTGAGGACGATCGGGATCCCGGTCAGCCGGCCGAACTCCGAGAGAAGCCGCCAGTAGGCGGGGTTCACCTCCTGGGCGACGGCGTGCACGCGCGCGCTGCCGTCCACGTGCGTGACAGCCCCCAGCTGCTCGCGCTTGTCCTCCCGCACCGGGACCGAGAAGACCATGAAGTCGGGGGTAGGCGCGTTCTCCGGGAACTCGAAGAACTCGGGCAGCCGCTCGGCCAGCACCGACGGCGCGAACGGCCGGTAGCCCTCCCGCTTCTTGATCGCCTTGTTCACGCGTTCCCGGTTGTCCGCGGGCCGCGGATCGGCCAGGATGCTGCGGTTGCCGAGAGCGCGGGGCCCGAACTCCGAGCGCCCCTGCACCCAGCCGACTATCCGGCCGTCGGCGAGGGATTCGGCGGCCTCCTCGGCGACGCGATCAGACCTGCGGAAGTCGAGGAAGTCGCGCCAGTCGTGCAGCCTGCTCCGCGTCTCGTCCTCGTCGAGGCCCCGGCCCCAGAAGACCTGCCTGACCCGCCGGGCCGGCGCCTCCCCGGCGGTGTCGGCGTGCACCTTGAGCGCCGCACCCAACGCCGCTCCAGCGTCGTGGGCGGCGGGATGCACGAACACCTCCTCGAACAGCCCGCCACGCAACAACTTCCCGTTGTGCGTGCAGTTCAGGCCGACGCCGCCGGCGATCGCGATCCGCTGCTGCCCGGTGACCTGCCGCCAGTGCGCGAGCAAGTGACCGGCCAACCGCTCCAGCTCCTCCTGCAGCCCCGCCGCGAAGTCGGCGTGCGCGGCGTCGAACGGTTCGCCCTTGCGCCGCGGCCGGAACCCGCTGCGGTGGAAGGTGGTCCGGAGCCGGGACACGCCCAGGTCGAAGTCCCCGTCCGGCCGCAGTTCGCCGAGCTCCCGGAAGATCTCCCGATACCGGGCCGGATCGCCGTAGGGCGCCAGGCCCATGACCTTGTACTCGTCGAACAGCCCGTACCCCAGCAGTTCCGTGCCGGTGGAGTAGAAGTGCCCCAGCGACTCCCACGAGGGCTTGCTGAACAGCCTGGTGAGTTCCTGGCCCTTGCCCGTGTAGATGGTCGTCGAGGCGTCGTCGCCGTTGCCGTCGAGCACCGCGACGAGCGCTTCGTCGAAGCCGGACTGCAGGAAGGCGCAGTAGCCGTGGGCGACGTGGTGCGCGACGAACTCGATGCGCTCCGCGGGGAAGTCCACCCGGAACCGCTCCCGCAACCGTCGGCCCACCAGTTCCCGCGAGTAGTCGAGCGGGGCCGCGGGGTGCTCCACGTACTGGTGGTAGAGCTCCTTGTCGGAGTACTCCTCCTTGAAGCAGAAAGCGATCCGGTCGACGTCGCCCAGCCGGATTCCCGCCTCCTCCAGGCAGATCTGCACCGCCCGGCCCGGGAAGCGGTTGGTGTGCTTGATCCGGCTCGCGCGTTCCTCCTCCACCGCGGCGACGACCTCGCCGTCGCGCAGGAGGACCGCGGACGCGTCGTGGAAGAACCAGTTGGGCAAGCCCGCAACCAGATCCTCGTGGGGCGGCGAGAAGCAGCCGCTCAGGCCCAGAACGTACATGTCGGCTCCACAGTCTCGGGGTGGGATCAGTTCTGCCCGGTCGGCTGGAACAGCCGGGGTCGCGCGGGTGCGCAGGCCAGCGCTCGGTCGTGGTCGAGTCCGCGGACGACGCCCGCCAGCTCGTGGTACTCGCGCATCGCGGCGAAACGTCCTTCCGCTTCCAGGGTTTGCGCGCACCGCACGTAGTAGTCGGCCAGGATCGCGGGCACCTCCGCCGGCGCGGTCCGGCCCCGGCGCACCGAGATCCGGGTCGCGGCGAGCACGCCTTGGGTGTCGACCCACGCCTTCTGCTCGTAGTACCCGTCGCCGATCCGCTTGCGGACCGAGGACCCTCCCCCGTCCGTCGCGATCCGGTACTTGGCCGTGGTCTCCCGGTCGAAGAACACGAAGTCGGTCGCGGCCGTCATCCGCAGCCAGGCGTGCTGGTCCTCGGAGACGTACACGTCCGGGAACGGGTGCGCCACGGCCAGCCACGTACGGACCGACGTCGCGCTGGTCAACGTCGTGTATCCGTGCTCGGTCGCGATCTGCCGCCAAGCCCGCGCGCCGGTCGGGGGTTCCTGCTCGTGGGACTGCAGGATCTCCTTGATGCTCGGCGTGATGCCCGCTTCGGGGACCTGGTGCCCGCGCTCGTCGATCAGCTCGAAGGTGGAGTACTGGAAGTCGACCTCGCGCCGCTCCCGGAAGTTGCGCCGCACGACTTCGACCCGCCGCGGGTCGGCCAGGTCGTCGCCGTCCAGGTACAGGCAGTACGGGATGCCGTTGCGCCACGCCCAGCGGGCGGCGATGTTCCGGCAGATCCCCTGGCCGGCGTTCTTCCGCCGCCGGATCAGGGTCGCCTTGTCGCCGAGATCCGCCACGATCGCGCTGAACGCATCGGCCGCCTCCGGCAGCGGGGAGCCGTCGTCGACCAGCAGGAGGTGCCAGGAGTCGTCGCTCTGCCCGCGCAGGCTGTCCACCGTGCTGAGCAGCTCCTCGCACTGTTCGAGCCGGTCGATGCGCACGGGTGTCAGCACCGCGCAGTCCGCGCCCCTCCGGCGGACGCCCGGCGCGGGCGCGCGGCGGGGCGACTGTTGACGGACGCCGTTGTCGGCTCTCGGCTCCGGCACAGCTACGAGGGCGGGTACGCCGATCGCGTCGTGCCAGCTCGTGAGCATCGCGTGCAGCTCCGGGTGCGAGGCGTCCGACACGACGCGCAGCCGCACCCGCCCGGCCGCGTCGAGGAGCCCGGGGTGCATCCAGTCCGGGTTCGACCTCGCCACGCCCGCCAGCGCGCCGTACGGATTCGCGTCGGCCACCTCGAAGCACTGCGCCGCGCACGTCGCGCTGACCAGCACCTGGGGATGATCGGCCCACGTCGCCGCCTCGGCGGCGCGGGGCGAACGCGGGTCGGCGAGCGCGAACACCTCGTCCCCGTCGGCGCCGGGCTCGGCCCATTCGACGACTTCGCCGCGCGCGAGCCGGTCGATGGCCGACACGTGGTCCGCCACCGCGCTGGACCGGCGCCCGCAGGCCGTCGAACCCGCTGCGAACCGGGGAATGTAGTCGTAGTTCGGTGGCACGACCTCCCCGAGGACCTCCGCCCACGCGTAGTAGCCGCAGCCAGCCGCCAGGCTCCCGGCGACCGGTGCCGCGTGCACGTAGACCTGGTCGAACGGCGTCTCGGTGCTGATCCGGCTGTTGAGCGCGGCGTCGAAGGCGAGCCCGCCCGCGTACGCGAGGTTCGTCGCCGGGCACAGCTCGTACCAGTGCGCCAGGAGGTCCAGCGCGGCCTTCTCGATCAGGTCCTGCGCCCACCTCGCGACGTCCGCGTGGAACCCGGCGTCCGGTGTGCCGTGCTCCGCGCTCCGCTCCGGGTCGAGGTGGCCCAGCCCCGACGGGTCGACGATCACCCGGCCGTCGGCGAACCGCACCGCCGACGCCGCCGCACCCCCGAACGCGTCCGGCCGGCCACTGGCGGCAGCTCCCGCGAGCGAGCCGTCCGGCCTGCCGAGCACGTAGCGGCTGACCGTCCGGTGAAAACCGAGAAGCGTTGCTGTGGAAGGATTTCCGAGGGACTCCTCGATCGGCTCAAGCCGGCCGTCGCGCAGGCGGTGCAGGCTGTCGGTCACGACCGGCTCGATGCCCGCTCCGTAACTCGAACCCACCACCGCGATGACGCCGTCGTTGTAGGTCGAGTGGACGGTCGCCGCGTAAGCGAGCGCGGTGTGGTGCGTGACGTCGATGCGGCGAACGTCCGACGGCAGCGACGAGCCGTCGATCCTGTGTGGACCGGCGCACGTCGCCACCGCGGCGACCTGCCCCCAGCTGACGCCCGCCTTCTCCAGGAAGCCCGAGAGCGCGTCGAAGTCCGCGTGCCCGGCCTGCAGCTCGCCGAGCGCCACGATCCCGGACTTCTCGACCAGACACGCGGTCGAACTTCCCGACAAACCGAGTACGTACTTCGCGCTCACACCAACCCCATCGTCGATGGACGGCATCCGACCAGATCACCCGCCGACGACCTGGTCGAGCTCTTCCAGGAGGCCGGCGAATTCGGCCCAGATCCGGCTGTTCTCCCGCGCCAGCTCCGCGAGCGTCCCGGCGCAATGCCGCGGAACGGCGTCGAGCAGGGACCGCCGCTTCGCCTCGTCCGCCACCTGGGCGGTCAGCCACCGGATCAGATTTCGCCCGCTTTCGCTGAATCGAAGCGACGGATCCTTTCGCAACGCATCCAGCAACTGCGCTCTCCGGACGCCCGCGCTCTCGTCCGGAACCGGATCGAGCGGTGCCCGATCCGAATGGTCCGGGATGCCGTCGTCGGCCTCCCGCCACTTCAGCGGCACCGGATCATCGCCCGCGCGTATTCGCTTCGCCACGTCGTGCGCGGTCGAAACCGAGATCTTGGCGGCATTCGCGATTTCCCGCATCGAGGCCTTGGGATTGCTGACGATCAGCTTGCCCGCCAGAATTCTCCCCTGGCGCGTGTTCAGCGGCCGAATCCGCCCATCCCGGCCGACCCGGGCGTTGGACTGTCCATTCCGTTCAGTCGAACACCGGATCGCGCCCACGGTGGTGGCGGCCAGCCCGACGATCGAGGCGATCCGCCGGTCCGACCAGTGCGGGTGGCTGCCCAGGATGCGGGTGGCCGCCGCGGTCCGGTCGGCCTGCGAGAGCGGCAGCCCCTGCGCCGTGTTCGCGCGCACCGCGAGGACGAAGGCGTTCTCGTCGTCGCCGTCGAAGAAGACCACCCGGACGCTCGCGCTGCCCCGCATTTCCGCAGCTCGAAGGCGATGCATGCCGTCGATGACGCGCATCGTGCCGCGGTGCACGACCACCGGCGGGAACTGCGCGTCCGACGCCGCGAGGTCCCGGACGTGCTTGCCGTCCTCGCCGAGCACGCGCGGCGAGTCGGCCGGGTTGAGGTGGGCGATCGGCACCACCTCGCCCACCTCGCCCCAGCGCGGTTCCCGCCCGGGCTGCGCACCGGCGTTCGCCGGCCCGCCACCGGGTTCGAGCCGGACTCGCCGGTCGTCGCGCACGACCCCGACAGCGCCGGTCGCGCCCCGATCTCTCGTCGACCAAAAGAGCCTACCCCTGGAATCCAATTCGACATCCCGCGAAGTCAGGAAATCACGAAACCACTCGACGCAGCTCATCCGGAGTCCGCGGACTCCGGTTCGAAAAAAACTGGGAACGATCACATATTCACCATCCGCGAAAGGATGGCTCCCCACACCGGCCGTCGCACCGAAAAGCCAGGGGCGACCGCCTTTCGCTCACATTGGCATAGACCTTGGCAAAGCGCCGCATATCCCCGGTACCTCCCAACGAGTGATGCAAAATGTGACGCAGATCACTCTCGCGACTTTCCTTTGCGTCCACTCGACAATTCGACCGCGCAACAACACCCGGGATTCGACCGCAACCCACCCCGCGAACCCTTTCTCGGAGCCCGGACCGGACGCCCGCGCTTCGTGCGGTTCGCGTGCTGCCAGGACCGGTTCTCGGCGCCGGCCTCGGGGTTCGTCCGGTCGCGGGGTGCCGGAGCAAAACCGTAAACATCCCGTAAGCCGTCCCCGCGAAGCTTCCAGCACACGACGACGGCCGAACGGCCCACCCGAAGGGAACGCAAGCGATGCGCAAGTTCAAGCTCCAGGTCCAGACCACCATCGACGGCTACATGTCGGGCCCGAACGGCGAGATGGACTGGATGACGCTGCCGTGGAGCGAGGACCTCGCCTCCTACATCGAGGCGCTCAACGAGCCGATCGGCACGATCGTGCTTGGCCGCAAGCTCGCCGAGGGCTTCATCCCGCACTGGGCCTCGCAGCCGGCGGACGAGACGCAGGAGGGCATCGACCGGATCAACAACACGCCGAAGGTCGTCATCTCCACCACGCTGACCGAATCGCCGTGGGAGAACACCGTCGTCGCGAGCGATCTCGTCGAGACGATCCGCGAGCTCAAGGCGCAGCCGGGCGGCGACATCATCGCCTACGGCGGTGGCACGCTCGTCGCGAGCCTGATCGCCGAGGGCCTGCTCGACGAACTGCACCTGATCGTCAACCCGACCGCGATCGGCGCCGGCCTGCCGGTCTTCGGCGCCACCGGCTCGAACCAGCAGTTCGACTTCGTCGCCGTGAGGCCGTTCGAGTGCGGGATCGTCGCCCTGCAGTACGCGCCGAAGATGTCCTGAGCGATGGCCCGGATTCCGGGCTCAGACCGGATCCAGCACGTCCGCGCCGCCGGCGGCGACCATGAGCGCGCGGGCCTGATCCGCGGTCAGGCCTTGACCTTCCGCGTGGGCGGCGTCGTACGCGGCGCCGCCCATCGCGGTGCGCGCGAGGTCGGCGACGCGGTCGATATCGGGTCGTTCGGCGGGCAGCAGCGGCATCCCAGTGGTGTCGCGGAGGGCCTCAGCGGCGCCGAGCAGCCGGGCGGCGGTGTCGTGGTCGCCGAGCGCCGCGGCGGCCGCGGCGGAGCCGCCGAGTGCGAACGCCGCGTCGCGCGGGGCCTCGATGCGCTGGGCTCCGTCGAAGGCCCGCAGGTGTTCGGCCATCGCGGCGGCCGCTTCACCGCGCTGTTCTAGGACGTAACCGAGTTCGACTTGGAGCATCGGCAGGAACAGCGGCGTTTCCGGGCCGTCGGCGTTGAGCGCGAGCAGTTCGCGGAGGTGCCGTTCGGCGTCGTCGGGCCTGCCGTCGCGGCGCGCGGTGAACGCGAGCACGATCGTTGCGAACAACCGGCCGGGATCGTGGCCGTGGTCGGCGGACAGCACCAGCACCTGCTCGGCGAAGTCGCGGGCCCGGTCGAACTCGGCGTGCTGCATCGCGATCCAGCCGAGCCAGCCGAGGTGGGCGGCCACCTGGCCCCACATCTCCAGCTCCTGCGCCAGCACCAGCGCCTCGCGGTGGATCTCGGCGGCACCGGCGAGATCCCCGGTCAGCTCGGCCAGGCCACCGAGCCATTCGGCGGCCTGCAGCCTGCCCCAGCGATCGCCCAGCTCGGCGAACGAGCGAGCCGCTTCCTGCGCGTGCCGCGCCAACGCGTCCACATCGGCGCGGCTGTGCGCCGATTTCGCCAGCGCCAGCTGGATGGTCGCCACGCCCCAGCGGTCGCCGAGCTCACGACACGTCGAAAGGGTCTGCTGCACGGTCGTTTCCAGGTCCTGCTCGTCGCCCGAGTCCAATGCGGACAGGGTGAGGATCACCTCGGCGCGGGCGCGCACGGCCGGATCGTCGAGCGCGGCCAGCGCCGCCGAAACCTCGTGCCGACGCGATGCCGCATCGTTGAAATCGCCCTGCTGGAAGGCGAATGTGAGGCGCCACGCCAACACCGGTGCCCGGTGCCGCGCGCTGCTGCCCAGTTCGAGCGCCGCATCGACCCAGCGGCGCGCCAGGCCGGACCGGCCGCGCAGCAGCCAGTACCAGGCGAGCGCGTGCACCAGTCGGAGCGCCGAGTCGGCGTCGGCGTCCCGCACGAAACCGTCCAGCGCCGCACGCAGATTCGCGTCCTCGGCGTCGAGCCGGCCCAGCCAGCGCTGCTGATCGGCGCCGTGCAGCTCGGGTTCGGCGCGCTCGGCCAGCGCCAGGTAGTACGCATGATGCGCGCGCCGCGCCGCCACGTCTTCGCCTGCCTCCGCCAAGCGGTCGAGGCTGAACGCCGCCACCGATTCCAGCAGCCGGTAGCGCCGCCCGCTCTGCTGCAGCAGCGACCGGTCCACCAGCCGCGCGACGACATCGGCGACCGCCGCGGTGTCGAGGTGGCCGTCCTCACCGACGGATGCCGTTGCGGCGCAGACGGTTTCGGCGGCTTCGAGGGTGCACCCGCCCGGGTAGATCGCGAGGCGGCGGAGCACCGCGCGTTCGATGTCGTCGAGCAGTCCCCAGCTCCAGTCGATCATCGCCGTGAGCGTTTGCTGCCGCCGCGGGGCGCCGCGGTGACCGGTGGCGAGCAGCCGGAACCGGTCGTCCAGCCGGGAGACCATCTCGTGCACGTCGAGCGCGCGAACCCGGGTCGCGGCCAGTTCCAGCGCCAGCGGAATCCCGTCGAGCCGCCGGCACAGGGTCGCGACCGCGTCGGCGTTGTCGGCGTCCAGCGCGAAGTCTCGGGCGCTCGCGCGGGCGCGGTTCACGAAGAGCCGGACCGCGTGCGACTGCGCGAGATCGTTGAAAGAGGTGTCCGCAGCGGGCACGGAAAGCGGTTGCAGCGGCACGATGTCCTCGCCGGGCAGGCGCAGCGGTTCGCGGCTGGTCGCCAGGACGTGCAGGTTCGGCGCTGCGCCCAGCAGGTGCTCGGCCAGGTCCGCGGCGTGGTCGACGACGTGCTCGCAGTTGTCCAGCACCAGCAGCAGGTGCTTGTCGGCCAGCGCTTCGCCCAGTGCTTCGACGGCGTCGGCGGGCCCGTCCTCCGCGGCACGGATGCCGATGACCTGCGCGACCTCTTCCGCGAGCCAGCCGGCCTCGTCGGTCGCGGTCGGCTGCAGCGGCCCCAGCTCGACCAGCCACGTGCCGTCCGGGAACCGGTCGGCCGCGCTCGCCGCCGCGGCCAGCGCGAGCCGGGTCTTGCCGACGCCGCCCGGCCCGGTGAGGCTGACCAGCCGCGATTCGGTGACCGCGTGGCCCAGCTCGCCGAGATCGGTGTCGCGGCCGATCAGCTCGGTGCGCTGCGCCGGGATGTTGCTGGTGCGCCGGTGAACCACGGGCTGCGGTCGCGGCGCGGAGAGGGCGGGATCCTGCGCGAGCAGCGACCGTTGCAGCTCGACCAGCTCCGGGCTCGGGTCCACGCCCAGTTCGTCGGCCAGCCGCCTGCGCAGATCCTCGTAGCCGTCGAGGGCCTCGGCCTGTCGTCCGGCACCGTAGAGCGCCCGCAGCTGGGCTGCGCGCAGGCGTTCGCGCAGGGGGTGCGCGGCGACGAACGTCGTGAGATCTCCCGCCACCTCGCGGTGTTCGCCCAACGACAGCCGCGCCTCGGCGAGTTCTTCGACGGCCACCAGGCGCAGTTCTTCCAATTGCGCGATGGCCCCCTGCGTGAAGGCCGCGTCGCGGAAGTCGGCGAATGCGGGCCCCCGCCACAGGTCCACAGCCTCGGCGAGCACCCGGACCCGGGCCGCGGTGTCGGAGGTTTCGCGGGCGTCGGCCAGCAGCGCGCGGAAGCGCAGGGCGTCGACGTCTGCGGTGGCCAGGCGGTAGCCGGGCGGCGGCGACACCACCAGGTCCCGGCCGCCGGTCTCGGCGTCCTCCAGCGCGCGCCGCAGCTGCGAGGCCTTGGCCGCCAGCGTGCCCGCGGGATTGCCCGGCGGATCCTCGGCCCAGATGTCGTCCACCAGCCGGTCCGCGGGCACCGGCTGACCGGCGTCGACCAGCAGATCAGCCAGCAGGGCACGCACCTTCGCACCCGGCACGGGCACGACGGCGCCGCTGTCGGTCCACACCGTCAACGGGCCCAGCACACCGAAACGCATGAACGCAGCCTATAGAGCCTGTTTCCAAACTTGCTCTGCTTGGCGGTGCGGGTAGCGGAACCTCAGGTGCCTTCTCGCTGTGGGATCTCCGACTCATGAATGCCAATTCACCACGTCGGGGCTGTCCTCGCGAGAAAACACCTGAGAACCTACGGCGGTGCAAGCTGCGAGGGTGGGCTAGGCCGTGTTTTAGGTAGCGGGTGAGTCTTGGGCGGATAGTTCTTCGGCCAGTTCCATACAGCGCAGGCGGGCTGGGGAGAAGTCGTAGGGCATCTTGCCGGTGGCTTCGAACACGCTCATGGAGTCAGCTTCCCGCCTGCCAGAGCTGAGGTCGGCCTCGTCCTCGCCGTCATCGGCGGTGGCAGGGTGCAAAGTGTCCCAGGCGTCGCAGAGGGCATCGTCGTCCTTACCCAGGCCGGACTCCTCGATGACGGCCTGCAGGGCGCTTTCGAAGGCGTGCCGCTCGACGGCCACTTGAGCCACCCGTGGATCATCGACGGCGACGCTGTCATCGAGTGCCTCCTCGGCGTCATCGATGCGGTCGGAATCCGCCCGCAGAGTGGGATGCGTGGCCAGGGCGACGAAGCGGGTGGCCTGGACGGCCGCGCCGAGCGGGCCGAAGATCCGCTCAGTGACCAGCAGACTGTCCAGGTCCGCCTGACGCAGGGAGCCCTCGGGCAGGCTCTTGAGGCGTTCGGTGACGAAGTCGGAGAGCAGGCCCATCCGGCTGCCTTCGGTGCGCATCCGCTGCACGGCGGTCCGTTGCCGCCGCAATTCCGCCTCCTGCTCGGCGAGGGTTTCCTCCAACCGCTCCAGGATGCCCGCGATACCTTCTCCGCTGCCCGCACCGGCGGAAGCCGTGCCGGTGGTAAAGGCGTCACGGATGTCGTCCAGGGCGATCCCGGCGTCGGCCATCTTGCGAATCCACAGCAAGCGGATCATGTCCTCGTACCCGTAGCGGCGGCGGTCATCGCCGCCCCGCTCAGGCTCGGGGAGCAGGCCGATCTCGTGGTAATGGCGAATCGCCCGTGGCGTGCTGCCGGCGAAGGCCGCCGCGTCACCGATCTTGACCTGGCGGGGTGGCATGAAAGACGAATGCATGAGCAGGGACCTTTCCTCAAGGGATCGGGACGTAAGTCCACTGGACCACATGCCGCTACGGAAGGTGCAACCCCATACACACCGCTCCGCGCCAATGCCAGGAAACGCGCCCTTCCTCCGTAATGACCGCAGGGCCGTCCTTTCCTGCTGGGGCATCCGCACGACGGCAGGCTGAGGGTTCACAGCCACTGATGAATCGCCGCGACCTGAACCGTCGCCTCGAACCGAACCGCAAGTTTGTCGGCCCGGGTCGCCACGGCCCGGTGCTGCTTGAGACGGCTGATCCCGCATTCGTCCGCGTGCCGGGCCTTGTAGTCCTCGCGGTCGAAGAAGGACGGACGGCCACCGCCACGTCCGCGGCGCCCGCGGTTGCGGACCTGATCGACCGGCTCAGGAATCGTGCACCTGATGCCACGTCTGCGCAGGTAGGCGCGATTTCGCGTGTGAAGAGTTCGCCTTATCGCCTCGCACCCGCAGCGGGCGGCTTCTCGGCCGACCGGCACCAGGCCGGGGCACCCAAGTCGCGTTCAGGACCGGCTCGAACTGCGGACTGATCACCGCGCTGCCCGGCGGTGATCAGCAGCGACAACGGCTTCTGTCCCTGCTCACACGCCAGATGAATCTTCGTGGTGAACCCCGCCTCGCGACCTGCCCAGTCCATGGTCTTCAGGTTCGGCGCTCACTCCGCCTGGCGGTTCCTTCTGCACAACACCGCGCCGGCGGGCACCGGCAGCATGCTGGTGTGCCCGGCAGATGGTGGAGTCGACATTGACCTCCCAGAAGATCAGCCCAGCCGCATCAGCCCTCGCCTGCAACAACCTGCCACGGCCCGTACTCGAACGGCAGGTCGCGCTCCTGGCTTCGGGGCCGCGCCTCGGTGGCGGGCCGCCGTTTTCGCGCGCGAACGGCACCACCGGACCGCCTCTCACCGATGCTGACCTGGGCCGGAAGGCGACCGTAAACAATCCGGAAGGTGCCGCGCGCACTGTGGTGACAACAAAGCGAACACCGCAAAACAGGAGATCACCATGAAGCGCATCGCCCTCGCCCTCACCGCCGGAATCGCAGCCACCGCGCTGCTCACCGGGTGCGGCGCCGCCGATGCCCCGGCCGAACCGGCCACCGCCACTGCGACTCCGGGCGCGTACGCCGATGTCAACGGTCTGCACATGTACTACGAGCGATACGGCAACCCGACCGACCAGCCGCCGCTGGTGCTGCTGCACGGCGCCCTGTCCGGCATCAGCACCGACTTCGGGCAGCTGATCCCGGAGCTCGCCAAGACCCGCGAGGTCATCGCCGTGGAACAGCAGGCCCACGGCCGGACCGCCGACATCGACCGCCCGCTCCGCACGTCGCAGATGGCCGAGGACACCGTCGCGCTGCTGCGGCAGATCGGCGTCCAGCGCGCCGACGTCCTCGGCTACAGCATGGGTGCCGGGGTGGCGCTGGAGATCACGCTGAAGCACCCGGACCTGGTGCGCAAGCAGGTGCTGCTCTCCGGCGGCCTGGGCGTCGACGGCATGCACCCGGGCGTGATGGACGGGATCGCGGAACTGCGTCCGGAACACCTGCACGGATCGCCGTTCCACGCCGACTACCTGAAGAACGCGCCGCGCCCGGAGGACTTCCCGCAGCTGGTGTCCCGGGTCATCGAGTACGACATGAACCCGGCCCCGTCGGTGTCGCCGGACGCCGCCCGCACGGTCAAGGCCCCGACGCTGACGGTGATCGGCGACTCCGACATCGTCCGGCCCGAGCACGCCGTCGAGATGTTCCGGCTCTTCGGCGGCGGCGTCATGGGCGACACCCCCGAAGGCCTGCCGAACGCGCAGCTGGCGATCCTGCCCGGCACCTCGCACGTCACCGCGCCGCACCGCCCCGAGCTGCTGCTGCCGATGATCCCGGCCTTCCTCGACGCGCCCGTCGAGGAAACCCGATGACGGTTGGGCTGCGGATCGCGATGATCATCGGATCCACCCGGGCGGGCCGCTTCGGCCCGCTCGTGGCCGACTGGTTCGGCGGCCGCATCGGCCGCCGCCGGGACCTGGAACTGGATCGCATCGACCTCGCGACCGCCGCCCTCCCCGACCGGCTGACCGAGCCCGGCGAAGGGACTCCCGCTCCCGTCCGGGAGCTGGGGGCCCGGCTGGCGGCCGCGGACGCGTTCGTCCTGGTCACCCCGGAGTACAACCAGAGCTTCCCGGCCGCGGTGAAGAACGCGATCGACTGGTTCGACGCCGAATGGGCCGCCAAGCCGGTCTCGATCGTCGCCTACTGCCGCGACGCCGAAGGCGGCCAGGCCGCCGCGCAGCTGCGGCAGGTGTTCGGCGAGCTGAACGCGGTCCCGATCCGCCGCACCATGACCATCCGCAACGCCTGGCAGCGCTTCGGCGCCGACGGCAGCTGGCCGCGCCGCGATCCCGAACTCGAGGAATCCGTCAACGCGGTGCTCGACCAGCTCACGTGGTGGGCCAACGCCCTGCGCGTCGCCCGAACCGCGAAACCCTTCGTCCAGTAGCACTTTCCAGCCATCCGAACCCACGCCCTGGGAGAACATCATGAGGAAGCTGATCGAGTCGACGTTCGTGACCCTCGACGGGACCATCTCGGCGCCGGAGCAGTGGGGCCCGCCGTACTGGGATTCCGAGCACTACGCCCACGCCCACAAGCTGCTGTTCGGCACCGACGCGCTGCTGCTGGGCCGCGAGACCTACGAGTCGTTCGCGCACTGGCCGGCCATCGACGACGAATACGGCGAGCGGATCAACGGCATGCCCAAGTACGTCGCCTCCCGCACGCTGCAGAACTCCGAAACCACCTGGAACGCCACCATTCTGGGCAGCGATGTGGCCGCCGAGGTAGCGGAGCTGAAGCAGCAGCCGGGCCAGGACATCCTGAAGTTCGGCACGGGCGTGCTGGACCACACGCTGCTGGAGCACGGACTCGTGGACGAGCTCGACCTGTGGCTGTTCCCCGTCATCGCCGGTGGCGGGCAGCGGATCCTGGAAGGCCTCGCGACCACCCACCTGACGCTGGCCGAGACCACGACGCTCAGCAGCGGCATCGTGGTGGCCGTCTACGAACCGAAGTCGGACGCGATGTGAAAACGCCGCCGCCCCAACGGATGTGGGCGCTCTCCGCGGAGGGCGCCCACATCCGTTCTCGTCTTGTGCCGTGACCACGTGGCGCGACGATTTCGCGCGAAATCGGCGCCTCGCGTGGGGATGGGGTGACCCAACACCTTTTGCCGGCGCCGTCGACGAAAGCGCGTCAGTGGTGGCCGTGCCGGCCGAGGGTCTCCACGGGGGTCGCGCCGGGGCGGGTCCACTGCGGCACGGGGCGGCTGGTCGGGCCCCAGGTGGCGTTCCCGTCGGCGTCCGTGCGCCAGTACCAGCAGATCGGCGAGCCGTGCCCGCCGACCGGCGAGCCGACCTGAGGGGCCTCGGGCCAGCCCTCCGGATTGTCCTCCCACGCCTCGCGGCGGCCGTAGGGCGTCATGTCGAGCAGGCCGAGGGACCCGTTGACCGGCTCGTTGCCACGGGCCGTCGTGGAGTAGGTGAGGAACACGCGGTCGCCGTCGCGCAGGAAGCAGGTGATGTAACCCATGTCGCCGCCGACCGGCGCGTCCACGTCGCGCACCGAGTACCAGGGCTGGGTGTAACCCATGAACTCGACGTAGGAGGCCACCTCGTCCCACCGGCCCGTGGTCAGGATGGCGAAAGAGACGCCGCGGGCGTTGAGGTAGACGGCGTCCTTCATGTGCCAGGCCGTGGTGGTGCAGCCCTCGCACTGCCCCTGGTGCGGCGCGCCGTCGTGCCACATGTGCTTGTAGACCACGAGTTCGTCGCGGCCCTGGAACAGGTCCAGGAACGGGATCGGGCCGTCTGGCCCGACTACCTCGACCGTCCCGTCGAACTCCACCATCGGCAGCCGGCGGCGGGCCGCGGCGATGGCGTCGCCCTCGCGGGTGTGGGCCTTCTCGCGGACCAGGAGCTCGTCACGGGCGGCCTGCCAGGTGGCCAGGTCGACGACGGGCGGGCGGCCGGGCAGCGCGGTGGTCGGGTCACTCGGCGTGGTCGTCATGGTGTCCTCCATGATGTCTAGTGCCGGGCAGCGTCGTCCGAAGACACCAGAACAGACCCGAGCCCCGGCCGGAACTCATCGCACGGACCACGTCGGGGTGACGAGTTCGCAGACGCGCGCTAAGGGAAGACGATCCGCCCGAGCGTCTCCCGCAGCTGGGCGACGACCTCGGCGGGCAGATCTCCGAAGTACGCGCTGTGCGCCTGGTCCACCAGCTCCTGCGCCTCGTCGCGCACCCGATGCCCTTCCTCGGTGGCGGCGATCAGCCTGTTGCGGCGGTCCGCCGCGTCTGGCGTGCGCGCGACCAGGCCGCGCTCCTCCAGCTCGTCGATCAGCCCGACGATCTGGCTGGGGTCGAGCCCCATCGTCGCCGCGACGCTGCGCTGGTTGACGCCCGCCGATTGTTCGCAGGCCAGCACGAGCACCGAGTAGGAGCGCACCTTCAGGCCGAGCGGGACCAGCGCCTTGTTCACCGCGCCGAGCACCATTCCCCCCGCCCGGGAAAGCAGGAACCCGATGTCGTCCGCCAGCAACCGCGGCTGGGTCTCTGCCATGCGCCCTCCTCCGTGTAGCGCCACAAGAGTAGCAGATCTCAATCATTGACATTTTCAATGATGGATGTTTGCCTGTGATCCACCCGACAGGAGGAGCACCGATGGATCTGAGCGGCAAGGTCGCCATCGTCACCGGCAGCGGGCGGGGACTCGGACTCGCATACGCCGGAGAACTCGCCCGCAACGGCGCCGCGGTGGTGATCAACGACGTCGATGAGGCCGCCGCGCACGCGGCCGTCGCCGAGATCGTCGCGGCGGGCGGCCGGGCCACCGCCGTCGTCGCCCCGGTCGGCACCGCCGAAACGGCCCGGAAGCTGGTGGCCGGCGCGGTCGAGGCGTTCGGCCGGCTGGACGTCCTGGTCACCAACGCCGGCATCCTGCGCGACAAGGTGCTGTGGAAAATGACCGACGAGGACTTCGACGCGGTGCTCGACGTGCACCTGCGCGGCACCTTCACCTGCGTGCGCGAGGCCGTGCTGCGCTTCCGCGAGCAGGGCGGGGGCGGCCGGATCATCTGCATCGGCTCCCCCGCCGGCCAGCGGGGCAACTTCGGCCAGACCAACTACTCGGCGGCCAAGGCCGGCATCGTCGGCATGGTCCGCACCTGGGCCCTGGAACTGCAGCGCGCCGGCATCACCGTCAACGCCGTCTGCCCGGTCGCGGCGACCGCGATGACCGAGACGATCCCGTTCCTCGCGCCGCACATCGAGTCGATGAAGCGCGGCGAGCCGCTGCCCGCGGTCATCCGCCGCGAGGTCGGCATGGGCACTCCCGAGGACGCCGCCGGGATCGTCGCCTTCCTCGCCTCCGATGCCGCCGCCGGGATCACCGGCCAGGCGCTGTCGGTCGGCGGGGACCGGCTGGCGCTGTGGTCGCACCCGCAGCTGACGGCCACCGCCTTCCACGACGGCGGGTGGTCCGCCGACGACATCGCCGGGTCGTGGGACGAGGCGTTCGCGGGCTCGGCCGAGTCGGTCGGCGAGGAGTTCCCGGCGGAGCTGGTGGCGAAATGAGCCCGGCCCGCTACCAGTGCGGCGTCGACTTCGACGCGATCGAGGCCATCGACATCCACACCCACGTCGAGATCGACGCCTGCGGGCACCGATCGCTGGACGACGAGCTGATGGCCGCCTCCGAGAAGTACTTCAGGTCCGGCGAGGAACGCACGCCCCGCATCGAATCCATCGCCGACCACTACCGCGAGCGCAACATGGCCGCCGTCGTGTTCACCGTCGACGCCACCTCGGCCACCGGGCACGGGCCGAACTCCGTCGAGGAGATCGCGGAGCTGGCCGCCGCCCACAACGACGTGCTGATCCCCTTCGGCTCGGTCGATCCGTGGCGCGGCAAGGAGGCCGTCGACCGGGCCCGCGCGCTGGTCGAGGACTACGGCGTGCGGGGCTTCAAGTTCCACCCGAGCCTGCAGGGCTTCGAGCCCGACGACCGGCGGTTCTACCCGCTGTACGAGGCCATCGCGGCGGCCGGCGTGCCCGCGCTGTTCCACACTGGACAGACCGGCATCGGCGCCGGGCTGCCGGGAGGGCGCGGCATCAAGCTCCGCCGCTCCGACCCGATGCTCCTCGACGACGTCGCCGCCGACTTCCCGGACCTGACGATCGTCATGGCCCACCCGGCGGTGCCGTGGGTCAACGCGCAGATCTCCATCGCCACCCACAAGGCCAACGTCTACCTCGACCTGTCCGGCTGGTCCCCGAAGTACTTCCCGCCCCAGCTCGTCAGGGCGGCGAACTCCGTGCTGCGAGAGAAGGTGCTCTTCGGCTCCGACTTCCCGGTGATCCAGGTCGACCGCTGGCGCAGGGATTTCGCCGCCCTCGACATCAAGCCCGAAGTGGCGCCGCTGATCTTCAAGGAGAACGCGCTGCGCGTCCTGGGCATCAAGCGCTGACCGCCCGCACCACACCGACAGGAGACCCATGTCCACCACTCGCGTCGCGACCCTCGCCGACCTCAAGCCCTTGGCGGGCAAGCCGCTGGGAACCAGCTCGTGGATCGAGGTGCCGCAGGAGCGGATCGGCACCTTCGCCGACGCCACCGACGACCACCAGTGGATCCACGTCGACCCCGAGCGCGCCCGGGCGGAAAGCCCGTTCGGCGGGCCGATCGCGCACGGCTACCTGACGCTGGCGCTGATCATCCCGATGTGGGCCGAGGTGCTCGCGGTCGACAGCGTGACCATGGCCGTGAACTACGGGCTGAACAAGGTCCGGTTCACCAGCCCCGTGCCCGCCGGCGGCCGGGTGCGGCTGAACGCCGCGCTCAAGACGGTCGAGGACCTGCCGAAGGGCGGAGTGCAGCTGACCGTCGACGGCAAGATCGAACTCGAAGGCGCCGAGCGGCCCGCCGTGGTGGCCGAGCCGGTGTACCGCTTCTTCGAATAGCGGCCCCGCACATCCCCGAGGAATACGGAGAGAACCGTGCCATTCACACAACGGCGCATCGCCAAGGCGGCTGTCGCGACCTCGTTGGCGGCGCTGGCCTTCACCGCGTGCATCAGCGCCGGCAGCGCGGCGCCGAAGTCGGATTCGCCATCGGCCAGGCCCGGGCCGGACGGAACCACGTTCTGGGACGTCTACGAGCAGCCCCCGGAAACGGCGAAGCCCGGCGACATCTACTGGATCCAGCCGCGGTCCGACGCGCCGAGCGGGGCCCGGGGCTGGAACGTCGTCTACGTCTCGGAGATCCAGCCCGGCGTCAAGAAGTACGTGTCCGGCGAGATCTACGTGCCGACGGGCGCGAGCAACGCCCCGCGCGACATGGTGCTCTGGAACCACGAGACGACCGGGTTGGCCGACAACTGCGCACCGTCCCGCCGGAGCCTGGGCGAGGGCGACCGGTCCCGAGTCCCGGCGATCCAGGACCTGCTCGGCCGGGGCCACGTCGTCGCGATGAGCGACTACCCCGGGCAGGCGCTGCCCGGCCCCTCGCACTACATGGCGGGCCAGGTCAACGCGCGGGCATCGCTGGACGTGCTGCGCGCCGTGCGGAACCTCCCCGAGCTCAACGCCTCCAACCGGTTCGTCGAGTACGGCTGGTCGCAGGGCGGCCAGACGACCATGCACGTCGAATCGATCGCGCGGACCTACGCCCCGGAGTTCGAGGGCCTGGGCGCCGCGCTCATCGCGCCCGCCGTCCGGATCCGCGAGCTGACCGGCAATTCGATGCAGCACCCGGAACTGGCCGGCTACGTCATCTCGACGCTGCCCGGGATCAAGGCCGCCTACCCGCACCTGCGCTACGGCGACTTCCTCACCGCCGAGGCCATGGAGCAGCTACCGGTGCTCGCCGACGGCTGCTTCGACATCTGGGACAGCGCGAGCACCTTGCGCGACCCGTACCAGCCGGGCGCGATGTCCCCCGACGGCCCCTGGTGGAAGGCGCTCACCGCGGTGGACGACTTCCGGCCCGCGGGCACGATGCCGTTCGCCGTCTACCAGGGATCGGCCGACACGACGACCCCCGTCGAGCTGACCGCCCGCGAGCGCGCGGCCCTGTGCCAGGCGGGGTCCTCAGTGGACTACCACGAATTCCCCGGGCTCGACCACGAATCCGTCGTCCCGGAGGCGGCCGCGAGGTTCCCGGGCTGGGCCGCGGACCGGTTCGCCGGCGAGGCGGCACCGAGCAACTGCCCCCGGGGCTGATCCGTCGCGCCCGGTCCGCGACGACGACCCGAAGGAGACCCACCGCATGCGCAACGAAGGCACCGGCACCTGGCCGCACCGCCGCGCCCGCCTCTCCTCCGACAAGACCGCGATCACCTTCCGCGGGCGCGCCACGACCTACCGCGAACTCGACGACCGGGTCACCCGCCTGGCGCACGCGCTGCGCTCGCTCGGGGTCGGCCGCGGCGACCGGGTCGCGCTGTTGAGCACGAACCACCCCGCCTACCTCGAGACGCTGTTCGCCGCGGGCCTGATCGGCGCGATCTTCGTGCCGCTCAACGCCCGGCTGACCGCGCCCGAAGTGGACTACGCGATGCGGGATTCGGGCGCCGCCGTGCTCGTCCATTCCCGGGAACTCGGCGAGATCGCGCGGTCGGCCGCCGGCGACGCGACCCGGGTCGTGCTCGATGCCGCTGGCCCGGACGCCCCCGGGTACGAGGAGCTGATCGCGGCGGCCGATCCGTCCCGCATCGACGAGCCGGTCTCCCACGACGATCCGTGCTTCATCATGTACACCTCCGGCACCACCGGCCGCCCGAAGGGCGTGGTCCTCACCCACGGCAACATCGTGTTCTCCGTGATGAACGCCGTCATCGACCTCGACCTGGACAGCCACGAGGCGGCGCTGGTGTGCGCGCCGCTGTTCCACACCGCCGCCCTGGACATCGTCGCACTGCCGACCCTGCTCAAGGGCGGCAACGTGGTCATCGAGGAGGGCTTCGAGCCGGGCCGGGTCCTCCAGGTGCTCGAACGCGAGCGCATCACCTACACCTTCGGCGTGCCGACCATGTTCGACGCGCTCAGCGCCCACCCCGCCTGGGAGACGACCGATCTGAGCGCGATCCGGCGGGTGATCGTCGCCGCGGCCCCCGTCCCGCCGCGCACCCTGCGCACCTACACCGAGCGCGGGATCAAGATCTGCCAGGGCTACGGCCTGACCGAGACCGGCCCGGGCGCGCTGATCCTCACCCCCGACGACGTCGAGCGGAAGCTCGGCACGGCGGGTGTGCCGCACTTCTTCACCGACGTCCGGATCGTCGACGCCGACGGCCGGGAGGTGGCGCCCGGCGAGCGCGGCGAGATCCAGATCTGCGGCCCGAACGTCATGCGCGAGTACTGGAACCGGCCGGACGCCACCGCCGACACCTTCACCGACGGGCGGTGGCTGCGCTCCGGCGACGTCGGGGTCGCGGACGCCGACGGGTTCGTCGCCGTCGTGGACCGCCTCAAGGACCTGATCATCTCCGGCGGCGAGAACATCTACCCGGCCGAGGTCGAGGCGGCGATCCTCGAAATGCCGGGAGTCACGGGCTGCGCGGTCTTCGGCGTGCCGCACGAGAAGTGGGGCGAGGTGGGCTGCGCCGCGGTCGCGCTGGAGGACGGCCACGAGCTCGACCACGCCCGGCTCGCCGAGTTCCTCGCGCCCCGCTTGGCCAAGTACAAGATCCCGCGGTCGCTCGTCGTGGTCGACGAGATCCCCCGCAACGCCACCGGGAAGATCCGCAAGGACCTCCTCCGGCGCCGGTTCACCTGAACCCGGAGCTCCGCGCGAACTGGGCGACCGCGCCCTGACAGCGGCGAATCTCGGTTCTCCCATTCCTCCTCACCTCACCGAAGGAGTCCCATGAGTGCCTCTGCTGCGGCCGAGCAGCTCTCGGCGCCCGAACGCGCGACGGAGGCACGCCGGGTCGTGCTGTCCAGCTACCTCGGCAGCACCCTGGAGTACTACGACTTCCTGCTCTACGGCACCGCCGCGTCGCTCGTCTTCGGGCCGGTGTTCTTCGCCGGTCTCCCGTCCGCCGTCGGCACGATCGCGTCGCTCGGCACGTTCGCGGCCGGCTACCTGGCCCGCCCCCTCGGAGGTGTCCTCTTCGGACACTTCGGCGACCGGGCCGGGCGCAAGGCGATGCTCGTCCTGGCCATGACCGTCATGGGCGTGGCATCGGTCCTCATCGGACTCGTTCCGCCCGCGTCGGTCATCGGCCCGTGGGGCGCGATCATCCTCGTCGCCCTGCGGGTGCTCCAGGGCATCGCCATCGGGGGCGAATGGGGCGGGGCCGCGCTGATGGCGCTCGAACACGCCGAGCCGAAGCGCCGTGGCTACATGGCCGCGTTCACCAACGCCGGTGCCCCGACCGGAGCCGTGCTCGGCACGCTCGTGATGACGCTGTTCGCGCTGCTGCCCGAAGACGAGTTCATGCGGTGGGGCTGGCGAATCCCGTTCCTGCTCTCGGCCGTCATGCTCGCGATCGGCCTCTTCGTGCGCGCCAAGGTCGCGGAAAGCCCGATCTTCCGGGCGGCTGCCGAACAGGCCGAGAACGAGCCCGGCGCCCCGCCGATCATCGAGGTGCTGCGGCGGCCCAGGGCCGTGGTGGTGGCGGCGTTCGCGTGCCTGGCCGGATTCGCCCTGCAGACCGCGTTCACCACCTTCGGCATCACCTACGCCGTCGAACACGGCACGCCGAAACCGGATGCCCTGCTCGCGTTCGCGATCGGCCAGTTCTTCGCCATCTTCTTCACCCTCGGCTACGCCCGGCTGTCGGACCGGCTCGGCCGGCGCCCGGTGATGCTCTTCGGACTAGCGGCGATGATCGTCCTGGTGTTCCCGATCCTCGGCCTGCTCGCGACGGGGAACTTCACGACCGTCACCGCCGCGTTCACGCTGTACACGTTCTGCCACGGCGCCATGTACGGGCCAATGGCGGCGTACATCTCCGAGCAGTTCGGCACCCGCACCCGCTACACGGGCGCCTCCCTCGGCTACCAGCTCGCAACCCTGCTCGGCGGCGGCTTCACACCGGTCATCCTGGCGACCCTGGCCGCATCGTCGGGCAACGCGATCATCCCGGTGGGCGGGTTCCTGATCGCGCTCGCCGTCCTCAGCGGCGCGGTCCTCCTGGCCACCCGCGAAACCAAGAACAACGACCTGACCACGATCCGCTGACGCCAGCAGCGGACCACCCGAGATCACGGCGAACAACGCGTCCACCTGTGAACCAACGCCCGCCCGGCACGTCCGGACGGGCGCTGGTGTCATCGGCACGAGCTGTCACGGCGGGTTCATTCGCGCTCCGCGCCCGCCGGCCACACGACGGTGACCGGGATTCCGCGTTCACGCGCGGCCTGCACGACATCACCCGTACCCCCGTAACCACCCGACGGCCGGCCGTCCCAGACGGCAAGCATCGCGTCAACGCTACCGAGGACGTGCTCGCTGGCGGCCATGTAGGCGTCGCGGTTGGATTCCTCGAACGGCATCGTGCGAACCTGCGACGCCTTGCCGATCAGCTCGTCGAACTCGGCGGCGTTGTCCGGCTTCACCTTGCGCTCGCGGTAGTCGGCGGCGGGAAGCACGACTTCGAAGGACCCGCCCACGTCGAGCACCGCTCGCGCGAAGATCTGGTCGGCGCCGCGGGCGAGGCAGGTCACCCCGGCGAGTCCTTCGCGGTAGACGGACAGCGCAGCCGCCAAAGCCTCCCGGACGAGGGGAACGCTCGCGGCTGTGAGGTTCGAGTGCCCGGTGATTCCGATACGCGGCAACTCCGGCCCTTTCGTCGCTCCTGGTCAGGCTGCAATGAGGTCACGAACCGCGTCGCGCGTACCGCGCACCGCCGCGAACGTCGAGAACGGCTGCGATTCACGCCAGAAGTCTCGCAGCTTCTCCCCGACGCGACCGGCCGCCCACCGCTTGGCGATGGGCAGGGCTTCGTCGACAAGCTCGCACGCTCGGTCGGGTTCCCCTGTGACGAGGTAAGTGCGGGCGAGTCCGATCAAGTCGAATGCTCGGTTCCTGACGCATGATGGATCGCGCAGCTCCAGGGCACGGCTGATGTACTGCTGAGCATGCCGCGCTTCCTTCGGTTCCTGGCGCGCGGCAGCGAGATCGCGCCACCTCGCACCAAGCACCCCGTAGAGTTCTGCCTGGTCGAGGCCCTGCACTCGATGATCGGATTCATCGTCGATTGACTCGGCGAAGTGGTCTTCGGCGAGCCCGGCAGCCCGACGAAACTGCTGCGCTGCCCCGGTTTGGGCATAGGACCACGCTTCGCGAGTGGCCAACAGGGCGCGCAGGATCGGGCGCGCGGATTTCCTGGTGCCGTACTGGGCGAGCTGGACGAGTTCGAGGCCATCATCGGGCTGCCCCAGGTCGAAGCACTGGCGCGCGAACGCAGCAAGGGTGACCGCGGCGAAGTTGTCATCGCCGCCGATCTTGGCGAACTGCACGGACAGCGTGTAGTAGCGCTGGGCGGCGCGGTGCAGACCGGAGTCCCATGACATCGACGCGGCGATCTCGGCCAGCTCGGCGCCCGCGAGGAATCCCTCACGTGTCGCAGCACAGTCGGACGCGTCCTTGAGTCGGTCGCTGACGTCGTTGAGCAGCGCGATGACGGCTTTGCGGGCGAGTAGTCCGGTCGGTGCGTTGTTCCAGCCCTGGAGTTGTCCGGTGATTTCCCTCCAGCCGTCTAGTTCAGCTCCGCTGATCGCTGCGGTGCCCGTGGGCCGGACGTGTTGGGGCACCAGCCAGCCTTGCAGGGGCTCGGTGAGGGCTGCGCCAGCGACGGCCGCTGCGGAGATCATTGCTTTGCGTCGCGAAAGGGGTCCTGACTCGTCATTTCCTCGGCAGTGGCTACGACGTCCGAAGGGTGCCAGCCCGTCGGCTGTTCGTCTGCCCCCGCGGATCGAGGCGGTGCCGGTGCCTGCCTACGCGGAATGAACCCGAGTTCGCTGTCGGACTTCGCGCCGAGCACTGCACGAAATCCTGCGCGGTAGGCCGCACCCGGCCATCTGACTTCGCCACGCTCGTACCGTGCGATCGGGCTGCTGGTGCTGCGCCTCATCGACGCCGGTCACACCCCTCCAGCTGCCGAACGATGGGTCGACTACGTCGTCCCCGCATGGTCTTCGGTGGGCGAACAACTTCGCACCGACTTCGCCGTCGTCGTGCTCGGGGTCGGCAACCGTTGCCCTGAACCTCAGTGACTTTCAGTAATCATCACGGTTTATGATGATCGCGTGAGGTTGTCGGAGTGGGCCGCTACGAACGGTGTGCACTACCAGACCGCGTGGTTGTGGGCGAGGTCCGGGAGGATGCCGGTGCCAGTAGTGCAGACACCATCCGGCACGTGGCTCGTCCAGGAACACAACCAGGAATTCACTGGGCTGACGGTGGCGTACTGTCGAGTGTCCAGCACTGACCAGAAAGACGACCTGGAACGCCAAGCCGGCCGTGTGGTGCTCGGTCCAGAAGAACTGAAAGATGACCTCGTGCGGGACATGGTGGATGTGCTCACCTCGATGTGCGCGCGCCTGTATGGGCGTCGTTCTGCGCGTAAGCGCGCGGAAGCGGGTGTGGCGTGCGCGACCGCTGAGGCGGGCGGTCTGTGACCGGCGTGCATCAGGCGTACCGGTACGCCCTGGATCTCACCCCGCGCCAGGAGCGTGCCGTGTTGTCGCATTGTGGTGCGGCGCGGGTGGCCTACAACTGGGCTTTGGCTCGGGTGAAGGCGAACCTGGACCAGCGCACCGCTGAACGCACCTACAGTATCGGCGAGGACGACCTCACGCCGTCGCCTGACTGGTCTCTTGCCGGCTTGCGGCGCATGTGGAACGCCGCCAAGGACGAGGTTGCCCCGTGGTGGCAGGAGAACAGCAAGGAGTCCTACAACACCGGTCTTGATGGCTTGGCGCGCGGGCTGAAGAACTGGTCCGACTCCAAGCGTGGGAAGCGCGCGGGTCGCCGGGTCGGGTTCCCGCGGTTTCGTTCCAGGCACCGTGCGGCGCTGTCGGTGCGGTTCACCACCGGCACCATCCGGGTCGAACAAGATCGGCATCACCTCACCCTGCCCCGGTTGGGGACGCTGAAAACCCACGAGTCCACCCGCAAGCTTGCCCGCCGCGTCGAGTCGGGTACGGCACGCATTCTGTCGGCCACGGTGCGACGGGAGGGTGGCCGGTGGTTCGTGTCGTTCACCTGCGAAGTCCAGCGCACCGAACGGAAACCGGCCGATCCTGCCGCGACCGTCGGCGTGGATCTCGGTATCTCTCATCTCGCGGTCTGCTCGCAACCCGTGCCGGGTGTCACCGACGGCGACGGGTTCGTGGCTAATCCGCGCCACCTGCGGAAAGCCCAGAAGAAGCTTCGCCGTGCCTCGCGCACGGTGTCGCGCCGGCAGGGACCGGACCGCCGTTCTGGGCAGAAGGCGTCAAACCGGTGGAAACGAGCCAACGCCCGCCGCAACCGTGTCCATCACCGGGTCGCCAACCTGCGGCGCGACGGAATCCACAAGCTCACCAGCGGTCTCGCCGCGCAGGCCGGCACGGTGGTGGCCGAGGACCTCAACGTGTCGGGGATGCTGTCCAACCGCAAGCTCGCCCGCGCGATCGCAGATGCCGGATTCGGTGAGATCCGGCGGCAACTCGACTACAAGACCCGCTGGGCCGGTGGCTACCTTGTGGTTGCCGACCGGTGGTTTGCCTCCAGCAAGACGTGTTCGGACTGCGGCGCGACGAAAGCCAAGTTGCCGCTGCGTGTCCGGGTCTTCCGCTGCGACAAATGCGGTCTCATCCTCGATCGGGACGTCAACGCCGCACGCAACCTCGCCACACTGGCCGAGGAGTACTCGATGGGTGCCGGAGTGGCCGGAAACCCAGAACCCACATCGGGTTCGAAAGGACGTGGAGCCGACCAGAAGACCTACGCCAGTGGGCAGGTGGCTGCGAAGCGTTCACCCCGCACCGCGTCCACGCGGGTCAGACGGGGACCGTCCGCCGGTAACGGCGGGCTCCTAGAGATTCACTGAAACTTTAGGAACGGTGTGGCACCACATGGCCGGGTCAGCCCCGGCCCGCAGCGCGCGCCGCTGGTCGGCGTCGCGCGCCGCTGGGTGGCTCATCGGATCGGAGACGCCGCCCCTCTGATTGCCGTACAGCAGTAGCCAGAAGCCGAACGCGAGCTGACCAGGATCCGACGGCGTGGCTCCTACGGAGTCTGGCCCAGTTGTCGTTTGAGGATTTTTCCTGTCGCCGTCATCGGTAGGGCTTCGACGAATTCGATCAGCCTCGGGTACTTGTAGCTCGCCATCTGCTCCTTGGACCAGGCGATCAGCTCCTCTTCCGTGATCCTCGCCGCCTCCGCCAGGATCACGAACGCCTTGATCTCCTCGCCGTGGCTGTCGTGCTCGACTCCCACGACCGCGGCGAGGGAGACCGCTTCGTGGCTCATCAGCACCTCTTCGACCTCCCTCGGGTAGACGTTGAACCCTCCTCGGACGATCATGTCCTTGGCCCGGTCGACGATGTAGTAGAAGCCGTCGCCGTCCCGGCGGGCCAGGTCGCCCGTGCGGAACCAGCCGTTGCGCATCACCTCGGCCGTCTCCTCCGGGCGCTTGAGGTAGCCCTTCATGACGTTGTGGCCGCGGATTGCGATCTCGCCGACCTCGTCGGCTCCGGTCACCGCGTTCCAGCGGGCATCGACCAGCTCGACCTCGACACCCCAGACCGGCAGGCCGATCGAGCCCGGCCGGGGCGCCTGCCCGCGCGGGCTGAAGAGGGCCAGCGGTGATGTCTCGGACAGGCCGTAGCCTTCGAGGATCCGGACGCCGAAGCGCTGCTCGAACCGCGAGTGGATCTCCACCGGTAGCGCCGCGCCGCCGGAGATGGCCAGCTTCAGGTTCCGCGCGATCCGCTCGACGTCGACGCCTTCGCCGAGCGCGCCGAGCAGGCCCCAGTACATCGTCGGGACGCCCGCGAACACCGTGACGTCCTCGCCGACCATCAGTTCCAGCGCTGCCCGTGCTTCGAACCTCGGCAGCAGGACCAGGGTCGCGCCGACGGAGAACCCCGCGTTCATGTCGATGCTCTGGCCGAAGGAGTGGAACAGCGGCAGCGCGACCAGGTGCGTGTCGTGCTGCGCCGGGGTGCTGCCGAACATCTGGTTGGCCGTCAGTGCGTTCATCACCATGTTGGCGTGGGTGAGTTCGGCGCCCTTCGGCCGCCCGGTCGTGCCGCTGGTGTAGAGGATCACGGCGGTGTCGGTCGCCTCCCGCACTACGGTCTCGAACTCCGCGGGCTGGGCCGACAGCGCTTGCGCCAGCGTCTCGGTCTCCCCGGCCGGTGCGGTGTTCTCGGCGGTGATGACGAACATGTCCCGACAGCCCGGGGTCTGCCGGAACGCGGCGCGGCCGCGTTCCGCCGTCGGCAGGCTCGGATCCCCCTCGAAGCAGAAGTACGCCCGGGCGTCCGAATCGGCCAGGTGGTAGGCGATCTCCCGTTCCTTGAGCAGCACGTTGAGCGGTACGACGACCGCACCGGCCTTGAGGATCCCGTAGTACACGGCGGGGAACTCCGGCACGTTCGGGCAGGTGACCGCCACCTTGTCGCCCGGCCGGATCCCCCGGGAGACCAGGAGGTTGGCGATCCGGTTGGCGAGCGCGCCGACCTCCGCGTAGCTCAGCCTCCGGTCACCGCACACCAGGGCGTCGCGCCGCGGATACCTGCGGGCGGAGTCGTCGAGGAACATGGCCAGGTTCAGCACGCTTCGTCTCCTACGTCGTGGTTCGGCGGTGTCAGTGCGCGGCGTCTTCGTGCGTCCGCGCGAGCTCGCGGACGAATTCCTCGGCCCGCGGCCACGGCCCGTACCCCGAGGCGGGGTTCAGGTGCCCGACGGCGCCGAGGTCGACCAGCCGACTGCCCCAGTCCCGGGCCAGTTCGGCCACCTGAGCGAGCCGCGCGAGGGGGTCGTTCGTGCTCGCCGCGACGATGCTGGGGAACGGGAGCAGTTCGCGCGGCGTCGGCAGCCAGCCGTTGCGGTACAGGTCGTCCGGTACCGGGTAGCCGTCGGGCAGCCGCGACTCGAAGTCCGGCGGTGTTGCCAGCAGGGCGCCCCGGATCTCGCGCGCGTGCCGCTGCGCCCAGTGGACGGTGATCATCACCCCGGCGCTGTGCGCGACGATGACGATGGGTCCCTCGATGTCCGCCACGACGCGGTCGAGTGCCGCGACCCGGGCGTCCCGGCTGAGCTTGTCGTGTTCGAGCGGCGGCACCGTGCGGGTGTTCGACAGCTTCCCGGCGAGATGGGTCTGCCAGTGGTCGGCCACGTGGTCCCGCAGACCCGGGACGATCACGACGGTCGGGTTTTCGGGGTTGTTCAACTGCTGCTCCGATCTTGTGCTTCGGTCATGCCGAAGGACTTCTGTCGAGTGCCGCGAGCCGCCGCCGCGCATCCGGGTAGCGGCGCTTTCCGATCAGCAGCGCCGCAATGGCTCCGAGGTAGGCCAGCGGGGCGAGTTGCAGCGCCCCCAGCAGGCCGAGGCGATCGGCCAGGAGACCGACGACGAACGGCCCCGCGGCCAGGCCCAGGAGGCTGTTCGCCAGGGTCAGCGACCCGAACCCGGTGGCCCGCACGGACGCGTGCGTGAGGTTGGCGACCATGGCGGTGGCGGGCCCGGACGCGCCCGCCGAGAAGAACGCGCCGCAACCGATCACGACGAGCTGCGGAACGCCTTCCGGCAACTGGAAACCGATGATCAGCAGGACGGCGGCGGCCGCGCCGTAGGCGATCGAGGTGGTCCACTTGCGCTCCGGGCGCCGCCGGCTGACCCGGTCCGTGATGACGCCGCAGACGATCATCCCGGCGCCGATGAGCAGGACCAGGATCGCCGAGACGAATCCGGCCGCGTCCGGGCTCATGGCGTGGTACCGGTTGAGGTAGCTGGGCGTCCAGGCCAGCAGCACGGCGGCGACGAACATCTGCAAACCGCTTCCGACGTAGGCGCAGAGCACGGAAGCGTTCGAGAACAGGCTGGACAGCGGAGCCCGGTATCCGCCGGCCGCGCCCGGCTCGACGGCGGCCTCGTCCTCGAACCGGTGCTGATCCAGCCTGCGCTGGGTGACGACCATCCGGAACAGGACGACCAGGACCAAGCCGACGACGGCCATGAACGCCAGGGCCCAGCGCCAGCCGAAGTGGACGGCGATGAAGCCGCCGAGCGCGACGCCGATCGTCGAGCCGAACGAGCCGCCGGCCATGAACGCGCCGCCGAACGTGGCGCGCACGTGGGGCGCGAACACGCTGAGCACCACCGCGATTCCGACGCTGCCGTAGGCGGCTTCGCCCACCCCCACGAGGAATCGTGCGCCGAGCAGCTGGCCGTAGTCGGCCGCGATCGCGCACAGCACCGTCGCCAGGCTCCAGATGGTCGCCATCAGCACCAGGCTGCGGACGCGCCCCCACCGGTCGGCGAGCACCGACAGCGGGAAGGTGAGCAGGCCGACCATCATCGCCACGACGCTGGTCAGCGAGGCGAGCTGGGAGTCGGACAGCGCCCACTCGGCCTTCAGGAAGGGGAACACCGCGTTGAGAACCTGCCGGGACATGTAGTCCGACAGCAACAGCGCGAACGTCAGGGCGAAGACCACCCAGGGGTAGATCCGCGGGCCGGCGGCCGCGGTCCCGCTGGGCAGTTCCCGGGCGGGCAGGGCGTGCGACTTCATTGTCACTCCTCGGCTTGCTGCTGGTGCGTCCGGTGGAAAACCCGTCCCCCTGGCGAAAACCGGGGCCGGGGCGCGGGCCCTCGTGAGGCGCCGCGCCCCGGCCTCCTCCAACTGCGTCCGGTGGATCTCCGGCCGCTAGGCGTGGTGCGTGAAGCCGACCTGCCCCGGCTTGCGGTTCGGGGCGAACCCGATCTTGGCGAGGGTCTCGTCGGCGCCGGCGTAGGTTTCGCCGATCTTGTAGATCTCGCGGGCCTCCTTGCCGGTGGCCACCTCGCGGCCGAGCTCGCCCGCGATGCGCACCAGCTGCTCGATCTGCTGGACCGAGGTCAGCTTCGCGCCCTTGCGCCCCCAGATGGTGTCCTCGTTGCCGCACCGGGTGTGCAGCCCCATGGCGATGGCCATCGCGTTGACCGGCAGGACGCTGCGCATGAGGGTTTCCAGCGTCAGCACCGCGCCGTCGGGGACGCGGCGGATGAACTCCATGATGTTGTACGGGTTGGGGCCGTCGAACCCGCCGCCGATGCCGACCCAGGTGACCATCAGCGGTCCGGTGTAGACACCGCGCCGGATCAGCCGCTCGACGGTTTCCAGCTGCGGGATGTTGGCCAGCTGGAAGTGCGGCTGGATGCCGGCCGCCTGGAGGCGCTTCAGGTGCTCCTCGACCCAGGCCGGACCGGCCGGCACGTACATCTCGCGGTACGCCTCGGCCACCGCCGGCCGCGCGAGCGAGGTCCCGGCGATGTCGTCCTCGGTCATCAACTCCATGATGTTCATCTGGTTGGTGTTGATGGCGATGGTGACCTGGTCCGGGGCCGGGTCGAGCTCGGCCAGCATGTGGCGGGTGTCGTCGCTGAGCCACTTGGCGTCGGCGCCTTCGCCTTCGGGCGCGAACGAGATCGAGCCGCCCACCTGCAGGATCATGTCGGGGACGGCTTCGCGCAGCCGGCCCAGCAGCTCGTTGAACTTCGACAGCCGCTTGGACCCCTTGCCGTCGAGCTCGCGCACGTGGATGTGCAGCACTGTGGCCCCGGCGTTGTAGCAGTCGACCGCCTGCTGGACGTGCTCGTCCATGGTCAGCGGGAGGTCCTCCCGGAAGTCCTCCGGCTCCCACTCGGGCCCGTAGGGGGCCGCCGTGATGACGAGCTTCTCCTGGTTCTCGGGGAACAGCGAGTCGTCGTGGAAGTGCATCGTTCTTCTCCTTTTCCGAAGCGGCGGAACGAAAATCCCGGAGGGAGGTCAGAACGGCCGGTCGCCGATGATCCCGGCGCGCTCCATCTTGCGGACCGCGGGCCAGTAGTCCTGGACCGCGTAGTGCTGCGTGGACCGGTTGTCCCAGATCGCGACGCTGTTCTTGGTCCAGCGCCAGCGCACCTGGTACTCCGGGATCGCGGCCTGGGCGATCAGGTGGTTGAGCAGGTTGCTCGCCCCGGGGGCGTAGTCGCTTCCGAAGCGGACGTTCTCCGGCGTGTGGAAGTTGACGAAATGCGTGGTGAACGCGTTGACGAAGAGGACCTTCTCGCCGGTTTCGGGGTGGGTGCGCACCACAGGGTGCTCCGCGTCGGGGAATCGCGCCTTCAGCTGGTGGCGCTGCTCCACCGGCAGCGCCGCGCCGAAGCTGGCCTCGATGCTGTGCCTGGCGCGCAGTCCTTCGATCTGGTGCTTGATGTGGTCGGGGAGCTTCGCGTACGCCTCGGCCATGTCGACCCAGATCGTGTCGCCACCGACCGCCGGCCCTTCCACGCACCGGAGCACGCATCCCATCGGCGGGTTCTCCCGCCAGGTGGCGTCGCAGTGGAAGGCGTTCTCGTAGTGCTCGGCGGGGCTGTCGAGGTCCTTGTAGATCCGCACCAGGCCCGGGTTGTCGGGGTCGCTGCCGGCCACCGGGTGGTCTTCGAGCGATCCGAAGCGCCGGGCGAGCGCCACGTGGTCGGCCCGGCTGATGTCCTGGTCGCGCAGGAACAGCACCTTGTGCTTGAGCAGCAAGGCGTGCAGTTCCGCGAACAGCGCGTCGTCGTGCGCGACGTCGCCGAGGTCGACGCCGAACAGCTCGGCGCCGATGGTGCACGTGAGCGGCTCGTGCTCGATCGTGGTCGGCCGGGCCGTCTGGACTGTGTTGGACATGATTCCTCCTCGGGTTGGTTGGTCGCGCCGTCGCCCGGAAACCGTTGCGGCGGCGAGGATTCGCTGCGTCAGAGGGAGAAGACCGAAGATCCGATGCTGCGGCCCGCTTCGAGGTCGCGATGGGCCTGCACCGCGTCTTCGAGGGCGTAGCGCTGGTTGATGCCGATCCGGATCCGCCCGCCGGCGACGTGGCCGAACAGCTCCCCCGCCAGCTCCGCGCGCTCGGCCGGGTCGGCGATGTAGTCGGCGAGCGCGGGGCGGGTGACGAACACCGATCCCTTGATGGCGAGTTGCATCGCGTCGATGGGCGGGACGGGGCCGGACGCGGTGCCGAAGCACACCAGCAGGCCGCGCCGGGCGAGCGAATCGAGCGAGGACTGGAAGGTGGTCGCGCCGATGCTGTCGAAGACGACCGGGACGCCCGCCCCGTCGGTGATCTCCCGGACCCGTGCGGCCACGTCCTCCTGCTTGTAGAGCACGACGTGGTCGCATCCGTGGGCGCGCGCGACCTCGGCCTTCGCCTCCGTCGACACCGTGCCGATCACGGTGATCCCCAGCAACTTCGCCCACTGCAGGAAGATCAGGCCCACTCCCCCGGCCGCGGCGTGCAGCAGGACGGTGTCTCCCTGCTGCAGCGGGTGGATGCGGCGCAGCAGGTAGGAAGCGGTGAGCCCGCGCATCGTCATCGCGGCGGCCGTGTCGAAGCCGATCTCGTCCGGGAGCGCGATCAGCGGCGCGGCGGGCATCACGCGCTCGGTGCTGTAGGCCCCGAGCGGGCTGCCCGTGTACGTGACCCGGTCGCCTTCCCGGACGTGCTCCACCCCGGCGCCGACGGCTTCCACGACACCGGCCGCTTCGACGCCCATGCCCGCGGGCAGCGGGGCCGGGTAGAGGCCGGTGCGGAAGTAGGTGTCGGCGAAGTTCAGCCCGACCGCTTCGTGGCGGATGCGGACCTCGCCCGGGCCGGGATCGCCGACGTCGACGGTCTCCCACCGCATGACCTCCGGCGCACCGGTCTCGTGGAAGCGAACGGCTCGTGCCATGGCGTGCTCCTTCGCGGCACGGACGCATCCGCCCGTGCCGTTGCTCGGTTGATTTCCCTGTCCGCCCGGTCAGTTCGCTCGGGCGATGACGTCCCGGGGCGTCACTCCCCCGCGCCCCCGCGGACCGCCGTACCCGGCCGTCTCCCAGGTGAAGTCCGGCGGCAGCTTCCGTCCATTGTGGAGCGTCAGCCAGAGACGGCGCAGGCGGTCGTCGGCCGCCGGGTCCGCGATGCCGCCGCCCTGGGTGTGCGCGTGCAGGACCGCGTAGTTGTTGAACAGCTGGATGTCACCGGGCTCGACGTCGAAGCCGAACCGGAATTCGGCCGCGGCCGCGAGCCCGTCGATCAGCTCGAACAGCGCCACGTCGGCGGGTTCCAGCCGGGGAACCTCCGGGAATCGCTGGGCCGACTCGATGTCGCGCCGGGCGTAGCGGACGCTCAGCTTGCCGTCGCACCAGCACGCCAGCGGAACCGAGCGGTGAGGCCTTTCCCCTGGGAGCTGCTCGCCCCAACGGTCGAACCCGAAGCGCGTGTACATCCGCTCCGCCAGGCGCGGATCCCGCCCCAGCAGCTCGTTGTACAGCGCCGCCGAGCTCACCACGGTGCTGCGCCCGCCGAGCCGCGGGCTCAGCAGCGCCGCGACATCCGAGCCGCCCGTCCGCAGCTCCGGCCCCGCCGCCGCACCCCGGATGCGGCCGAGCTTGCGCCCGAAGGAGTCCTGCGAGACCGGAAAACCCAAGTACTGGGCCATTCCCCAGAAAATGGTGTTTATCTCGGCATCGTCGTACCGCTGCACGGGAAATCCTTTGATCACGGCGAAACCGCGCCCGTTCTCCAGCGCACGTGCGATGCGTCGCAGCTCCGCCCCCAGCGAGGGAAGGGGAAACCGCTCGCTGGTGATCCGGAGGAGCACTATCCCGTTCCTTCGCACCGCTTTCAGCGCGACGTCCAGCTCGTCGAGGTGGGACGGCGAGAGCTCGAACCGCCATTCGGCCGGGTCGCCGAGGTCGGCCGCCCGCCACGCCGCAGCAGTCCGGCACGGCTCCCGCAGCACATCGGCGGACGGGGTCCCGATCGCCGGGGAGCCGCACTGCGTCGCTGGTTCGGCCATGACGTTCTCCATCGGAATCTCGGAGCGGGATCGGCTGTGATGGAGGCGACATTAGGCGTCGACGAGGGCCAGGTCTTATCCTCGCGGGACACGATGATTATCACTTGGTGACATCGCGGAGAGTGATGATGAAGCCCCTCGCCCGCTACGCCTCGCTGAACAGCTACATCGACGTCAGCCGGTCGGTCGGCATCGAGCCGACCCGGCTGATGCGCGGCGTCGGACTCGACCCGGCCGGGATGGCGCTCCAGGACCGGTGGATCCCGGCCGTGTCCGTCGCGCGGCTCCTCGAACGGTCGGCGGCGGAATCCGGGCACCAGGACTTCGCGCTGCAGCTGGCCGAACGCCGCCGCTTCGCCAACCTCGGCCCGCTGGGCCTGGTCATCCGCGAGGAACCCGACGTCCGCAGCGCCCTGACGATCCTGATCCGCCACGAGCACATGTACAACGAGGCCCTGCGGATGAACATGGTCGTGCGCAACGGGCTGGCGACCATCCGCGTCGGCTTCGAACTCGGCGAGCAGACCGAGACCAGGCAGGCCACCGAGCTCGCCCTCGGCACGCTGCACCGGCTCCTGCGCGATTTCCTCGGATCGCTCTGGCAGCCGATCGCGGTCTGCTTCACGCACCGCGCACCGGCCGACGCGAGCACCCACCGGCGGGTTTTCGGCCCCACGGCCAAGTTCGAGCAGGAGTTCAACGGGATCACGTTCTACGCCCACGACCTCGACGTGCCCAACAAGCGGTCGGACCCGCTGATGCGCAACTACGCCTACCAGATCCTCGATTCCCTTGATCTGCAAGGGGAAACGACGACATCGAGCCGGGTCCGCGAGCTGATCGAGATCCTGCTGCCCACCGGGCGCTGCTCGGTCGAACAGGTCGCGCGCAGCCTCGGGGTGGACCGCAGGACGGTGCACCGCCACCTCGCCGACGCGGGCGAGACCTTCTCGTCGATCCTCGACGCGACGCGGGCCGAACTGGCCGAGAACCTGGTGGGGAACCAGCGGTACAGCATGACGGAGATCGCCGAACTGCTGTCCTTCTCCACGCCGGGCAACTTCTCGCGCTGGTTCCGGGGCCGGTTCGGGTGCAGTCCCAGCCAGTGGCGCAGCCGGAGGTGATCCGCCGTCAGGGCTGGTTGGAGAGGGTCTGGCGCCAGTGCTCGGCGGCCTGGACCATGTCCCGGCCGAGGTGCTGGAAGAACCGGCTCGTGGCGCCCAGGCGGGCCCCGGCCGGGGTGGCGCCGCCGAGGAGATCGGCGCCCTGCCTGGTCAGGTCCGCCCACCTGGCCATCGACCCGACGCTGGCCAACCACGCCTGGTACCAGACGTGCTCGTCGATCACGTACCGATCCCGCCGGCCGTCGCGCTCGCGCCCGACCAGGCCCCGCTGTTCGAGCCAGCCGACGGCCTTGGAGACGGACGCGGGGCTGACCTGGAGCCTGGCGACGAGCTCGGCGGCGGTGGTGCTGCCGGTGTCGCTGGTGAACAGGCAGGCGAGGATCCTGGCCATCATCGCCGGAAGCCCCGTCTCGACCATCATGTCGACGAACCGCTCCTCGAACTCGCGGACCGTCCGCAGGTCGCGCCCGTCGGTGCCGACGGCCGGGATTTCCGGATGCCCGCCCGGTTTGCGGCGCCGGGCCCGCCACGCGGTCGCCTGCTGCGCCTGGTTGGCCCGGTAGCCCCGGACCCCGCCGTTGCGCGCGACCTCGCGGCTGATGGTCGACCTCGGCCGCCCCAGCTCGCGGGCGATCTCCGCGTACCCGAGCCCGGCCGCCAGGCCGGCGGCGATCCGCCGGCGCTCCTCGTGGGTCAGACGACCTCCCGGCATCCCGGCCTCCAGTCCGCCACTGATCGCACCACCGGTGCATTCAGCATCAATGTCATTGCACCGATCGTACTTCTCCTACCTGGAAGAACCGAATTCTCCGGTTGCGAACGCGCGAAATGTGGTCCTAGCGTTTCGCGCACCGCGAACGAATCACGTGGAAGGAGACCGGCATGACCCCGTCACTGCCGACCACACGGCCGGCCCACCGCCCCTTCGACCCGCCCGAGGGGCTCGCCGAGCTGCGCGAGCAGGCGCCGCTGAGCAGGCTGAGCTACCCGGACGGGCACGAGGGGTGGCTGGCGACCAGCCACGCCGTGGTGCGCGAAGTGCTGGCAGATCCGAGGTTCAGCGTGAGGCCCGAGCTGCGGCACACGCCGATTCCCGGCATCCCCGGCAGCGACCAGCCCGCGCCGCCCGGGATCTTCAACGCCATGGACGCACCGGAGCACACCCGGTACCGCCGCCTGCTCACCGGCCAGTTCACCGTCCGCCGCATGCGCCGGCTGACCGAGCAGATCGGGGACATCACGGCCCAGCACCTCGACGAGATGGAGCGGCACGGCGGCCCGGTCGACCTGGTGGAGGCCCTGGCGCAGCCCGTGCCCGCGCAGGTGATCTGCGAACTGCTCGGCGTGCCGTACGCGGACCGGGCGCGCTTCCAGACGCACGCGCTGGACATGTTCCGGCTGGACTCGCCGCCGGAGCAGCTGGCGGCCGCCTACGGCGCGGTGCACGAGTTCGTCCGCGAGCTGGTGCTCGCCAAACGCGCCGCGCCCACCGACGACCTGCTCAGCGGCCTCACCACCACCGACCTCACCGACGAAGAACTGGTCAACATCGGGTTCGTGCTGCTGGGCGCCGGGCTGGACACCACGGCCAACATGCTCGCGCTGGGCGCCTTCGCGCTGCTGAGCCATCCCGACCAGCTCGCCGTCCTGCGCGACGACCCCGGCATCGCCGGTCGCGCGGTCGAGGAGCTGCTGCGCTACCTGAGCATCATCCCGTTCACGATCCGCACCGCGCTGGAGGACGTCGAGCTGCACGGCGCGCAGATCAAGGCGGGCGAGACGGTCACCGTCTCGATCCCCGCGGCCAACCGCGATCCCGGCCACTTCGCCGACCCCGACGTCCTCGACCTGCTCCGCACGAGCAGCGGGCACGTGGCGTTCGGCCACGGCATCCACCAGTGCCTCGGCCAGCAGCTGGCCCGGGTGGAACTGCAGGTCGCGCTTCCCGCGCTGGTGACGCGATTCCCGGCGCTGCGCCTGGCGATTCCGGCCGAGGACGTGGCGATGCGGACCGACATGCTCATCTACGGCGTCCACCGGCTGCCCGTCACCTGGGAGGTGTAGCGGAGGTGGTCAGCAAGGTCTGCCTCGTCACCGGCGCGTCATCGGGAATCGGCCGCGCCACCGCGCTGGAACTCCTGCGCGCCGGCCACACCGTGTACGGCGCAGCGCGGCGCGTGCACAAGATGGACGCCATCCGCTCCGCCGGCGGCCACGTCCTGGAGATGGACGCGCGCGACGGCGAGGACCTCGACCGCGTGGTCGCGAGGATCCTCGACGAGCAGCAGCGGATCGACGTCCTCGTGAACAACGCCGGAACCGTCCTGCACGGCGCGATCGAGGACGTGCCGCTGGACCGGGCGCGCGATCAGCTCGAAGTCAACCTCCTCGCGCCGGCCAGGCTGGTCCAGCTCGTCCTGCCGCACATGCGCGCGCAGCGGTCCGGCACGATCGTCAACGTCTCGTCGATCGGTGGCGAGATCTCGCTGCCGCTCGGCGCCTGG
The DNA here is from genome assembly GCF_040654735.1 of Saccharopolyspora sp. NPDC050642. Lineage (NCBI taxonomy): Bacteria > Bacillati > Actinomycetota > Actinomycetes > Pseudonocardiales > Pseudonocardiaceae > Saccharopolyspora > Saccharopolyspora sp. NPDC050642. The sequence continues at coordinate 103,882 of NZ_JBFAIN010000006.1, forward strand.
TACTACGCGTCCAAGCACGCGCTCGAAGCCCTCTCGGACACGCTCCGCATGGAGGTCGAGCCGTTCGGCATCGAGGTCGTGATCGTCCAGCCCGGCATCATCAAGACCGAGTTCGAGGATCAGACTGCCGCGCAGCTGAGGGAATTCTCCGGCGGCGGGCCGTATGGGGAGATGGCAGAGGCCATGGCGCGGCGCGGGGAAACCGGGCTGAGCGACGGCTCCGAACCCGGCGTCGTCGCGGAGGCCATCCGGCAGGTCGTAGAAGCCGAACGCCCGGACACCCGCTACGCGGTCGGCCGGCTCGCCGACGAGCTCCTGCAGCTCAACAGATCGCTGCCGGATCGCGAATTCGACGAACTGGCCACCCGCTCGATCAAGTAGGAGAACCCGTGCGGATCACCGCCGACACCGAGCTGTGCGCGGGCGCAGGACAGTGCGCGCTCACGGCCCCCGATGTCTTCGACCAGCGCGACGAGGACGGCATCGTCGCGCTCCTGCAACCGGAGCCCCCGGCAGAGGCCCACGACGCGGTGCTGCAGGCCGTCCTGCTGTGCCCCACCCGCGCCATCCAGGCGGACGAATGATGCGCGGCTGAACCAGCGGCCGGTCGGGGCGGTGCCGGCCGTTGGTTGACGCCCGGAGTCCCGCACCAGATGGTGATGGCCCCGCGGGCGCTACCGTGGATTCCTGGTCACGTGGTGAGGCGGTGGCGAGCGATGGGTGCTCTGGAGCGCTACACGGTGTTGCGGGGCAGCGACGTCGACGAGTTCCGGGCTAGCGTGTCGCGGTTCCTGACGCCGCACCTCCTGACACCGGTCGGGCGGTGCCATTCGAGCGTGACGGCGGATCTCGCCCAGGTCAGCCTCGGCCCGGTGTCCCTGGTGTACGGGCGCAATGCCGGCGCGGAACTGGGTGTCCGCCTGCTCGAACAGGTTTCGTACTACGACGTCAACCTGGCGCTCGCCGGGCGCAACCTGCTCAGCTGCGCCGGGGACGAGGTGCTCCTCGACGGGGCGACCGCCGGGATCATCTCGCCGAAGATGGTCGCGGAGATGCGGCTCAGCGACGGCTACAGCCAGTTGCACGTGCGCATCGAGCGGCACGCGCTCGAACGGCACCTCGAAGGGCTCCTCGGGCACCTGGTGCCGGGCCCGATCCGGTTCCGCCCGCGGATGGACCTGCACACCCCGGCCGCGGCCTCGTGGTCGCAAGGAGTGCGGCTGCTCGTCCAGGACCTCGACCAACCCGCCGGTCTCGCCTCGACGGTGCGGGGCGCGAGCTCCTGGGCGAGCTTCCTGATGAACGGCCTGCTCCTCGCCCAGCCGCACGACTACTCCGAGCAGCTCGAACAGCGGCGGGTGGCGGCGCACCGCCCGGCGCCGGTGCGGAAGGCGCTGGACCTGATCGACGACCAGCCCGACGCAGACCTCTCGGTCGACCGGCTCGCCAGGGCGGCAGGGGTGACGCCGCGGTCGCTCCAGCGGCACTTCCGGACCCACGTCGGCGTTCCCCCGCACGAATACGTCCAGCGGGTCCGGTTGGCCCGCGTGCACGATGACCTGCGGTCCGCCCAGCGGGGCAGCGGCGTCACAGTCGCCGACGTGGCGCTGCGCTGGGGCTTCACCCACGTGTCGCGGTTCGCCGCGCTGTACCAGCGGCACTACGGGGTCGCTCCGTCCGTCACCCTCCGCGAGCCACCTGAAAGCGGCCACGACGGCATGCCGTGACGGCCTGCGCAGTCGTGTCGCGAACCGGATCGGCCTGTCGCGAAGCGGATCGGAGGTTCGGCCGAAGACGCCTAGCTTCGCTCCCAGCACCTCAATGTGGAGCCCGCGACGTCGAGCTCCTCCGCGAACGGGAGCGACTCATGAACTTCGATTGCGACGTGGCAATCGTGGGCTACGGCCCGACCGGTCTGGTCCTGGCGTCCGCGCTGGGCAAGGCCGGACACCGGGTGATCGTGTTCGAGCGGTGGCCCGGGCTGTACGGGTTGTCCCGCCTGACGCACATCGACGGCGAGACCGCGCGGATCATCCAGTCCGTCGGCGATGTGGACCGGGCGTTGGCCGACAGCCGGCCCATCCCGCACTACCGCTACCTCAACGCCGCCGGCGACGTCCTGGTCGAGCTGGACATGCGCGGCGAGTCCTGCGGATTCCCCGCGCACATCTCGATGTACCAGCCGGACATCGAGGACGCGATCGACCGGCGGGTGCGCAGCTACCCGCACGTCGAGGTCAACCAGGGGTGGTCCGTGGTCGGCGTGCACCCGCACCACGAGGGCGTCGAGCTGACCGCCCGACCGTGGACGCAGAGCCGCACCGGCCAATGGTCCCATGCCGACGAGGAGCGCACCATCACCGCCAGGTACCTGGTGGGAGCGGACGGCGCCAACAGCTTCGTGCGGGCCGCGATGGGCATCGAGCGCAGCGACCTCGGCTCCCACGACCGGTGGCTGAACGTGGACACCGAGCGGCTGCGCCCGCTTCCGGAGCGGCTCCAGCGGCTGGTGCAGTTCTGCGACCCGGCTCGCGGGCGGATGCACATGCCGATCGGGAAGAGCCGCCAGCGGTTCGAGCTGGCGATCCTCCCCGGCGAGGACCCCGCCGAGTTCGAGGAGCCCGAGTTCGCGTGGCGCTGGCTGGCCGAGTCCTACGGCCTCGGCCCCGATGACGTCCGGATCCTGCGCCAGGTCGTCTACACCTTCCAGGCCCGGATCGCCGAGCGGTGGCGGCAGGGGCGGGTGTTCCTCGCCGGCGACGCGGCGCACACCACGCCGCCCTACCTGGGGCAGGGTGCCTGCTCCGGGATGCGGGACGGCATCACCCTGGCCTGGAAGCTCGACCTCGTGCTGTCCGGCCGGGCCGGGGACTGCCTGCTGGACACCTACGAAGCCGAGCGGCGACCGCACGCCACGGCGATCACGGAGATCTCGGTGGCGCTGGGGAAGGTCGCGAACACGCACGATCCGGCGGCCGCGGCGGCCAGGGACGAGGCATTCCGCAACGGCACCGCGCCCCCGCTCCCGCCGTTCCCGACGATCACCGCGGGCGTCGTCCACCACGACTCGCCGCTGGCGGGCACCCTGGTTCCGCAGGGCGTGGTCGGCAGGGGCGCGGCCCGGGGGCGCTTCGACGACGTGGTCGGGGGCGGGTTCAGCGTGATCAGCCGAACCGACGTGAGCACCGTCCTGGACGACGCGCAGTGGCTGTTCCTCGCGGAGCTGCGCGGCACCACCGCCACGCTCGAACCCGGCGCGCCGGACAGCATCGACGACGTCGAAGGCACCTATGCCCGGTTCATGCGGGACAACGGCATCGACGCCGTCATCGGACGCCCCGACTTCCACTGCTACTGGGCCGGGCCGATCAGCGAGCTACCGGCCGCGGTGGACGACCTGCGGCGCGATCTGCACTGGACCCACGCCCCCGCGGAGGCAACGGCATGACCTCGACGACACCAGCAGAGCCCGCCGCGCTCCCGCCGCTGGAAGCTCTGCAGCGAGCGATGCCGCCGACGCGGCTGCTCGACTGCGGAATGGACTACGGCGATGTCGTGGCGCTGGACAACGCCACTCGCGGCGGCACCCCGTGGGACGAGGCGGCCGAGCAATTGGGGCAGGCGCAGCTGATCCGCGCCCGCGCCGCCGAGGACGACGGGCACACCGTCACCGCGATCGAGGCGTACCGGGCCGCCGCGGCGGACTTCCTGTTCGCGCAGATGGCCTACAACTTCGACGGGCCCAGGAAAACGGCGCTGTACTCCCGGTTCACCGACGCCGTGGCGGCCGCCGGTGCGCTGAGCACCCCGGCCTGGGAGCCGGTCGAGGTTCCCTTCGCGGGCGGCCGGATGTCCGGCTGGCTGATCAGACCCGCCACGCTGGTCAGCGGCGCGGTGGTCGTGTTCGGCGGCCAAAGCGGTTGGGGCGCGGGGTATTTGCCGCACGCCGACGCGCTCACCCGGCGCGGGATCGCGGTCCTGCTGGCGGAAGGCCCCGGGCAGGGGAAGACCCGCCACGACGGGGTCCTGCTCGACGTCGACGTCCGCGCGGCGTACTCCGCGTTCGTGACCTGGCTGCTGCGGCGGGAGGATCTGGGCGGCGCGGTGGGGTTGTGGGGCAACAGCCTCGGCGGGCTGTACGCCGCGACGACGGCCGCCGCCGACCGCCGAGTGGCCGCGGTGTGCGTCAACGGCGCTCCAGCGGCACCGCGCCTGCTGCCGTTCCGCGCCTTCGCCGAACAAGCCGCGGCGATGCTGGGCACCACCGACCCGGAGGCGATCCAGCGCAACTTCGACCGGATCGCCCTCCACGAAGCGGATCGCATCGACTGCCCGCTGCTGGTCCTGCACGGTGGGCAGGATCGGATCGTGAGCCTGTCCGATCAACGGCCCTTCCTCGACGCGGCGACCCACGACGACGCGACGTTGCGAGTGTGGGAGGACGGGGAGCACACCATCTACAACCACGCGGACGAACGAACCGCCTTCGTCGCGGACTGGTTCGCCGACCGGTTCGCGCGGCTGCCGGAGTAGGAGGGAACGTGGACTTCAACGAGAGCACCACTCTCGATGCTGTGCTGACCAGCTTCGAGAACACCGCCGACGCCCGCACCAAGCAGGTCCTGCAGGCCGTGACCCGCCATCTGCACTCGCTCGTGCGGGAAGTGCGCCCGTCGATGCGGGAGTGGGAGCAGGCCATCGCCTTCCTCACCGAGGTGGGGCACATGTGCGACGACACCCGCCAGGAGTTCGTCCTGCTCTCCGACGTGCTGGGCATCTCGATGCTGGTCGAGACCATGAACGGCGACCCGGCCGGAACCGAGGGCACCGTCCTTGGCCCCTTCCACATGGTCGACTCCCCCGCTCGGGAACTCGGCGACACGATCGACCTGATCGGCGGCGGCACCCCGTGCGTCGTGTCGGGAGAGGTAACCGATCCGTCCGGCGCTCCGCTGCCGGGCGCGACCGTCGATGTGTGGCAGTGCAACGAGGACGGCTTCTACGACGTGCAGCAGCCGGACACCCAACCGCCGGGCAACGGCCGGGGACTGTTCCACACCGACCACAATGGACGGTTCTGGTTCCGCACGGTCGTGCCCAGCCACTACCCGATCCCCACCGACGGGCCCGTCGGGTGCTTGCTCCAGGCCGCGGGCCGGCATCCCTACCGCCCGGCGCACATCCACTTCATCGCGCACGCACCCGGGCACCGGAGCGTGACCACGCACATCTTCGTCGCCGACGGCCCCTACGTCGACAGCGACGCCGTGTTCGCGGTCAAGCGCAGCCTGATCGTCGACTTCGCCGAGTCCGCCGACCCCGGCGAAGCGGCCCGGTACGGCGTCACCGCACCGTTCCGGCACGCCCGCTTCGACATCCGCCTCGCGCCAGAAGGAGATCCAGCACCGTGATCCGGGAATTCACCTACGAGGCGTTGCCGATGCGGGTGGTCTTCGGCGCCGGCGCCGTTCGCCGCATCCCCGAGGAGGCCGAGCGCCTCGGCATCGAACGCGCCCTCGTGCTGGCCACCCCTCAGCAGACCGCGCTGGCCGGAACGGCGTGCGACCTGCTGGCCGATCGCGCGGTGGAGATCTTCGACCGGGCCCGCATGCACGTGCCGGTGGAAACCGTCGCCGCGGCCGCGGCGGTGGCCGCCGATCGCGGCGCCGACGGGTGCGTCGCGATCGGCGGCGGATCGACGATCGGACTCGGCAAGGCGCTCGCCCTCCGCCAGGGACTGCCCGTGCTCGCCGTCCCCACGACGTACGCCGGATCCGAGATGACGCCCATCTGGGGCCTCACGGACAACGCCCGCAAGCAGACCGGCCGGGACCCCGCCGTGCTGCCCAGATCCGTCATCTACGACCCCGAACTCACCCTCCCCCTGCCCGCCGGCCTGTCCGCCACCAGCGGCCTCAACGCCATCGCGCACGCCGTGGAGGCGCTCTACGCCCCCGACGCCTCCCCGGTCATCTCGGCGATGGCCGAACGAGGGATCCGCGGCCTCGCCGGATCGCTGCCGACCATCACCGGTGACCCGGCCGACATCGACGCCAGGAGCGCGGCACTGCAGGGCGCCTGGCTGTGCGGGGCCTGCCTGGGCGCCACCACGATGGGCCTGCACCACAAGCTGTGCCACGTCCTCGGCGGAGTGCTCGACTTGCAGCACGCGGAGACCCACGCGGTCGTGCTGCCCCACGTCGCCGCGTTCAACCTCGACGCGGCGCCCGATGCGCGATCCGCCCTGCAACGCGCCCTCGACACCACCGACCCGGCCGAAGGCCTCGCCGAGCTGGCCGCGCGCCTCGGCGCACCCGGCAGCCTGGCGGAACTCGGCGTCACCGATGCGGATCTACCCGCCGTCATCGAGGAGGTTCTCGCAAGCCCCTACACCAATCCACGCCCGGTATCCCGCGAAGCACTGGAACGGCTTCTCCACGCTGCAGTGCACGGCGGCCCAACCGTCGCCACCTAGATGGTCATGAGCGGTAACCGCGAATCGCGTAGGTGAGCGTGCCGAGCACGGCGAGGGCGGCCGCGGTGATCGTCGCGGCGGCCGTCCCCGATTCTGCCATCGGCCAGGCGAGCACCTGCATCGCCGCGGTGTCCTGGGGAAGCGGCAGGGCGACAGGCAACGCCCAGCCCAGCGGGAGCCACCAGCCGCGGGCCGTCCCGAGGAACGCGGCGCCGAAGGCGGCGAGCCCGGCGAAACCCGCGCAGTTCCGGACGATCACGAGGTTCGGCACCAGCTGCTCGCCGATCGCCTGCGCCGCGACGAAAACGCCGCCTACGACCGTGGCAAGCGCGACGACGTGCCCCGCCCGCAGGGGAGACCACCGAAGCGCGGCGGTGCGATCCAGCGCCGCGGCCGCGCCGCCGAAGCCGACCGCTCCCACGGAGATCCCGAGCGCCAGCCCGGCGACCACGAGCCGGGCTGTGGCCGGCGGATCGGCGTTCCACCGGCCCAACGCCCACACCGCGACGGTCGACACGAGCAGCACGGCGCATGTCGCCGGGACACGCCGGGAACGGAGGTACAAGGCCAGTCCTCGCAAGGAGATCACCTGCCCGGCGCGAGGACGGCGAGCGGATCGGGTTGGCATGCCTGGATGGCCGCGCGCAGTTGCACGACCATCTGGGGCTGGGTTTCCGGCGGCAGGGCGCGCAAGGCGTGCCAGGCCGATTCCGCGCGCTCCCGGATCTCGTCGCCGGCGCCGTAGTAGCCGGGCAGCGGCGTGAACTCGTCGGCGAGCCAGGACGCGATGACCGTGCGTGCGGCCTGCGACTCGTCGCCGTACCACTCGTTGCATCCCGGGACGGTGCCGCTCAGGAGGCTGATCCGGGCCGACCTCGAGTCCTTTCCGGCGCGTGAGAGCTCGTCGAAGTCCACTGGGAGCACTCCCGGCGGCACGTGCGGGACGGTGCCGCGGGTCGGGATCTCCGCGACGACGCGGGGCGCATCCGGCAGTTTCCCCTGCAACGACAAGGCATCCCGCGCTGGCCCGGTGAGGGCTTCCAGCTCGTGGGCGTGCGCGCGGGTGACGCACACGTCGCGGGCTTCGGTGCACACCAGTGCCGCCGCCTCCCCGTTGAGGACGTAGACGGCGTCGGCGTCGCGCGGCAAGGCGGTCACCGCCACCACGAGCCCGAGCACGGCGGGCAGCAGCGCGACGATCCGGGTTCCGAAACGGCTCGCGGTCACCAGGCCGAGCGCGGTCGTCGCCAGCGCGGCGAACCACCCGAGCTGCACCGCGCTCACCGTGTCCGACACGGCGATGAAGGCAGTGCGCGTCGTTCCCGCCAGCATCGGCGTCAGCAGCTCCGGCACGCTCGACTCCGGCCCGGCGAAGTACTCCGCGTTGATCGTCGTGGCATGCGCGCGGATCAGGACCGCGAACCCGGCGGCCGCCACCACGGGCGGGGTCAGCAACGACGGCAGCAGCCGGCCGATGCCCATGCCGAGCCAGCCGGCCGCGACCAGCGACAGCGCTCCGACCGCCGCGACCGGCAGCCAGCCGAGGTGGAAGAAGCCGCCGTTGGCCACCACCGAGACGCCGCCCGCGACCAGGACCGCGGCCGAGGCGGCGACCATCGCCAGGCCGACCGCCGCGGCGCTGTGCACCGACCGCTGCCACGCGGGTCGCGGCGCCGACGCGAACAACTCCGCCACCCCGCTGCGGCTGTCGCGCGCCCCCAGCAGGGCCCCGCCGCCGAGCGCCACCGGCACCAGCGCGAAGTGCATGAAGCGCAGGTAGTAGACGAAGGAATCCCATTGCAGGTACCAGGCTCCGGTGGACTTCTGCCACGACGCGTTGGTCAGCAGGTACAGCAATCCCATCGCTATCAAGAAGATCGCCGCGCCGGTCGCCAGTGCACTGGAGCGCCGCAGGTCGATCCGCACCACCCGCGCGCTCACCAGGATCCCCCGGGCCGTTCGGCGTCGCCGCGGTGCCGGGCCAGCAGCGCCGAGTAGCCGCGCTCCGCCGGGCTGTCACCGGGACTGCTTTCGCCGCCCGCTCCGAGGAGTTCCTCGCGCGTTCCGCGGAACACCAGGCGGCCGCGGTCGACGAGCGTCACGTCGGCGCAGGCTGCGGCGACGTCCTCCACGATGTGCGTGGCGACCAGCACGCAGGTGTCCTGGCCGATCCGGTGCAGGAGTTCGCGGAACCGCAGCCGCTGCCCGGGATCCAGGCCAGCGGTCGGCTCGTCCAGCAGCAGGATCTGCGGGTCGTTGACGATGGCCTGGGCGATGCCGGCGCGGCGCACCATCCCGCCGGAGAGCGTCCGCATCCGGTGGTCGGCCCGGTCGGCGAGCCCGACCAGCTCGATCGCGCGTTGCACCGCACCCGGCCGGTCCTGCTTCGGGACCTCCTTGAGCCAGGCCACGTACTCGGTGAACTCGCGGAGCGTGAACCGCCGGTAGAACCCGAAGTTCTGCGGCAGGTAGCCCAGCCGCCGGCGCACCTGGCGCACCTCGCGCGCCCGGCCGATGGGATGCCCCAGCAGTTCCAGGGTGCCGCCGGCGGGCCGGGCGACCGTCGCCAGGGCGCGCATCAGCGTCGTCTTGCCCGCGCCGTTGGGGCCGAGCAGGCCGTGCACGCCGGTGCCGAACGACAGGTCCAGGCCGTCGACCGCCATCCGCAGCCCGGCCCGCACCCGCAGTCCTTCGGCGCGGATCTCGGCGGCGTAGGTAGTGGGCGCGATCTCCTCGGCGCTCACCGCGCGTGCCATCATCTCCTCCTTATGTCCACAATGGATCTCTGGGTTCACGGGCTGTCGAGCCGGGTGCAGGAGCGCGAGCGCACCGCCAGCACCACGCCTCCGACTGCGAGAGCCGCACCCCAGATAGGGGCGGCGGACGGCTCCAACGGAAGCGGCGAACCGGCCGCGAACAAGCTCGGCAGCACGACCGCCCCGGCCCACAGCACGATGAGGCCGGCGGCCGCCCTGGTGATGCCGACGAAGCTGCCGAGGGCCAGCGATCCCGCGGTGAAGGCCAGGCAGGGCAGCAACCACCGGGCCGGCGACGTGCCCGCCGCCCAGCCCACCACCAGCAGCATCGGGATGACCACGACCAACACGGCCGCGGTGCGCCGCAGCACCAGCTCCACTCCCCCGCGGGCAGCGCCGGCCAGCACTTCGTGCGCCGGGTCCAGGCCACGCGACCAGGCCGCCGCCACGCACAGCAGCGGAGCCACCGGCGCGAGCAGCAGCACCATGGACGGATATCCCTCGCGCAGCAACGGGGTCCAGGTGTCGACCGCGAGGGCCAGCAGCAGCACGAGCGCGGTCATCCCGAACCACGGCAGCATCACCGGCGACGCCCAGGTGCGCAGGTGCCGCAGCCACCGGTTCCCGGCGGGCTGCGGCGCGCTCGCGGCCACCGCGGGCTCCAACTCGGCCCACACGCCCTCCAGCAGCACCGTCACATCACCGGAGATGCCCGACGCCAGCTGTTCCCGGCACGCCGCGCACGATTCGAGGTGGGCCTCCACCGCCCAGGTCTCGTCGGCCGTGAGCGCGGGATCGTCGCAGGTGTAGCGCCGCACCAGGTCGGCCGCGAGGTGATCGCCGTCGTGTTCGCGCACCCTCATGACAGCGCCTCCCGCATCGCAATCCGCGCCCGCCGGGCGCGGGTCTTCACCGTTCCTTCGGGAACACCGAGCAGCAGCGCGGTTTCCCGGACCGACAGCCCGTCCAGCACCATCGCCTGCAACACCTGCCGCAGCTCCGGAGCCAGCCGCCGGAGCGCGTCGCCCACCGTTCCCCCGACCTCGTGGGCCAGCGCGTCGTCCTCGGCGGCGGGAGCGCTCGTCGGCTCCGCGGCGGCCGCACGCACCTGCGCGTACCGGGCCTGCCGCCGGAAACCGTCCACCAGGCGGCGCGCGGCGATGGTCCACAGCCACCCCACGGCGGTGCCGCCCACGGCGTCTCCCACGAACGCCCCGCCGGCGCGCCACACGGCGAGATACGTCTCCTGCATGACCTCGGCGACGAGTTGCTCGTCCGCGCACCTGCGGCGCAGCCGCAGCGCCAGCCACGGCGAGGTGCGCCGGTACAGCTCCTCGAAGGCGGCGCGGTCGCCTCGCGCGATGCGGCCGACCAGCTGCGCTTCGTCCAGCGAAGCCATCGGCACCCGGTTTCCCCTCACGCCCCGGAAGACGACGACTGAGCACCCCGGGGTTCTTCAAGTGACACAGATCACTCAGGAGAACCCGGAGCGACGACCGGCGCGACTTACGGCCAGATCCCACCGGACGGCCGACTCCACGCCGGCGGGACGACGGAAACCAATCAAGTCCTAATAGGACCAAACCCTGAGGATTTCGTTGTGCCGAACAAGAAGACTGTCCCCGCCGCCATCGGGCTGACCGTTGCAGCGGGCGCGATCATCATCGCCACCAGCAGTGGGGCGTTCGCCGCGCCCGAGCCCGGCGCGGCCCCCACCCCGCCCAAGGGGGCCCGGGCGACCGTCCAGGTCGACCCGAATCCCGTTTGGCGGGGCCAGGAAGTGACCATCACCGGCGACTGCGGCGGCGGAACCGGCCTCAAGGCCGTGCTCAGCGGCTTCTCGGAAAAGACGCCGGTGCTGGAAGACGTGCGCATCATCGACGCCAACCCCGCCGGGTTCGTCGCGAAGGGCCGGCTGAGCGACACCGTGGGCAACGGCGTGGGCCCGGTCTTCGTCGACTGCGGCGGAGAAGCCGGGGTCACCCTCGTCGTCACCCACGCCTGACGACCGGAACCCGCGCCGCCGCAAGCAACGATCACCGCTTGCGGCGGCGCGCCCATTCCGGTCCGTACACTGGCAGGCAGGAAAGCCCTGCCCCGAAAGGAAATACCGACATGCTCGCGTTCGGCGTCCCGGACACCCTGCTGGCGTCCTACGGCGGGAGCGAGGCGGGGAGGGCCTGGATCGCCGCGCTGCCCGGTCAGGTAGCCGAGTACCTGGAGAAGTGGGACCTCGCTCCCGACGGGGACGTCGCCGCCGGGGAGGCCTCGCTCGTGGTGCCCGTCGTCCGCGCGGGCGGGGAACGCGCGGTGCTGAGGTTACAGCTTCCCGAGGAGGAAACCAGGGCCGCGCTCATCGGATTGCGGACCTGGGACGGCAGCGGGATCGTGCGGCTCCTCGACCACGACCCGGCGAACTGCACGATGCTGCTGGAACGCCTGGACGGTTCGCGCACCCTGGCCTCCGTCGCGGACGACGACGAGGCGATGGGCATCCTCGCCGACTTGCTGCGCCGGTTGACGGCCGTGCCCGCGCCGGAGGGGTTGCGGGGGCTCGGCGAGATCGCCGCCGAGATGCTCGACCAGGCGCCCCGAGCGGTTTCGGCGCTGACCGACCCGGCCGATCAACGGCTGCTGCGCTCGTGCGCCGCGACGGTCGCCGACCTGGTCGACGAGCCTGGTGATCGGCTGCTGCACTGGGATCTGCACTACGGCAACGTCCTCGCCGGCGAGCGGGAACCGTGGCTGGCGATCGACCCGGAACCGCTGGCGGGCGACCCGGGGTTCGACCTGTGGCCCGCCCTGGACAGCGAGTGGGAAGCGGTGGTGGCCACCGGCGACCCGATCCGCGTCGTGCACCGGCGGTTCGACCTGCTCACCGAAGCCCTCGGCCTGGACCGGGAGCGCGCGGCGGGCTGGACGCTCGGACGCGTGCTGCAGAACAGCCTGTGGGACGTCGAGGACGGCGCAACGGCGCTGGCGCCGAGCCAGGCCGCCATGGCGCAGGCCATGCTGGAACGCCCGTAGCGGGCAGCTTTCCGGAGTCCGGTCGCCTAACCGGCCAGGGGTCCTCGCAACGACTCGTGGTAGTGGATTCCCTTCCAGCCACCGGCTTTGCGATGCGCGATCAGCGTGTTGCGGCCATGCACGGTGAACGGCTCGGAGCTCGCTCCCACCCCCTCGAGGTGGAAGGCGAAGAACACGCAGGCGATGTTGTCGATGATGTCGATCCGGACGTCGGAGACGGCCATGACGTGCACGTGGCGGATGCCCGAGAGGACGCGGTCGAAGTACCGGTCGACCGAAGCCTTGCCCACCAGCGGCCGGTCCAGCTCGGAGGGGCAGTACACGGTTTCGTGCTCCGGGTCCCAGATCGATCGGAGCGCGGCGGCGTCCAGGTTCGCCCAACCGGCCCGGTACACCTCGACGAGCGCGGCGACTTCATCGGCGTCCTTCGTCATGAACACCACGCTAGAACTTCGAGTTCGGTGTAGCTCAAGCCCTCCTCGGCGTCTGAAAACGGGGGAAGGCCCCGCCTGCAGTCGGGGCCTTCCGTTTTCACCGGTCGGTATCAGTAAACGGCGCCGCCGCTGATGAAGCCGACGTGCAGCAGGCGGTTCGTCGAACCGGTGCCCGGGTTCCGCACCGCGTTCTGGGTTCCGTTGTTCACCAGCGCGTCGCGCACCTGCGCCGGCGTCGCCGACGGGTTCGCCGTCAGGTACAGCGCGACCGCACCGGCCACGTGCGGGGTGGCCATCGACGTGCCGCTCATGCCGCCCGCGCCACCGCCGTTGAGGGTGGAGGTGATGTCGGTGCCCGGCGCGAAGATGTCGGTGCAGCGGCCGTAGTTGGAGAACGACGACCGGTTGTCCTGCCGGTCGGTGGCGTTGACCGTGATCGCCTCCGGCACGCGGGCCGGCGTCGAGCTGCAGGCGTCCGTGTTGGAATTCCCGGACGCCACGGCGAAGGTGACGCCGCTCTGGATCGCCCTCCGCACGGCGTTGTCGGTCGTGGTGTGGCCGCCACCGCCGAGGCTCATGTTCGCCACCGCGGGCTTGGTGGCGTTGGCAGCCACCCAGTCGATGCCGGAGATGATCTGGGAGTACTGACCCGAACCCTGGCAGTCGAGAACGCGGACGCTGACCAGCTTCACCTGCTTCGCCACGCCGTACGTCTTCGAACCGACGGTCCCGGCCACGTGCGTGCCGTGGCCCTGGCAGTCGGAGGCGTCGGCGTCGTTGTCGATGAAGTCGCGGCCGTCCCTGACGCGGCCCTCGAAGTCGGGGTGCCGCTTGTCCACCCCGGTGTCGAGGATGTACGCCGTCGCCCCCGACCCGGTGTTCGGGTAGGTGTAGCTGCGGTCGAGCGGCAGGTTCTTCTGGTCGATGCGGTCCAGGCCCCAGGTGGGGTTCTGCTGGGTGCCGGCGATCCGGGCGACGCCGTCCTGCTGCACGTACGCGACCGCCGGGTCGCCGGCCAGCCGCTTGGCCGAGGCCTCGTCGAGCTTCGCCGCGAAGCCGCGGATGGTCGAGGTGTAGGTGGCGGTCGTGGTGCCCCCGTACTGCGCGACGAGGCGGGCGGTGGTGCTCGTGGTCGATGCCGCGCTCGCGTTCAGGTCCTTCAGCACCACGATGTAACTGCCGGCAACCGGGTTGGCGGCGGGGAGGATCGAGCCGGTCGGGGCGGCGGTGGCCGGAGCGGCGGCCAGCGCAGCGGCGAGCACACCCGCGCCGAGCGCGGTGATCAGCCGGATCTTGCGTCCTTGTCGCATGTCGGGTGCTCCCTCTTCAGTTATGGCTGCCATACGGAGGTGGTGACGCACAGCCATTTCCGACACGATCGACTGATGCCCTCACGATGATCAATCCGTGTTTCATTACGTAGGGGTACCTGTCTTTCGGCGAGGGGAGAGCACATGGCACGCACCCGGCGCCCCGTTCGCCCGCGGATCCGCACCAGCTCACCGGTGCTGGTCGGGCGCGCTGAGCAGCTCGCATCGCTGCAGGCAGTGGCCGTGCTGCACCCGGCCGTGGTGCTGATCGAGGGCGAGGCCGGGGTCGGTAAGAGCCGGCTGCTGACCGAGGTGCTCGCCGGCGAGCTCGGACCGGCGACGTCGCTCATCGGGTACTGCCGTCAGGTAGGCGAACCGTTCCCGTACGGCGCGGTTCTGGAGGCGCTGCGCGGCGCGAAGCCCGCGCGCCGGCCGGAGCTGAGCCCGGTCACCGGCGTCCTCGGCCCGCTGCTCCCGGAGATCGCCGAACACCTGCCGCCGGCACCGGACCCGCTCGGCGACCCGCGCGCGGAGCGGCACCGGCTGTTCCGCGCGGTGCGCGAGCTGGTCGGTGCGCTGGGCCCGGTGCTGCTCGCCATCGAGGACCTGCAGTGGGCCGACGACGGCACCCGTCAGCTGGTGCGGTTCCTGATGAGCGACCCGCCGCCGAACCTGACGATCGTCGTGACCTACCGGCGCGAGGACGTGCCCGGCGGCCTGCCGCTGGGCGGCGCGTACCGGCCGCCCAACGGCGTGGTCAGCGTGGTGCTGGCGCTGAGCCCGCTCGGCGTCGACGACGTCCGCGCGCTGACCGAGGCGATCCTCGACGAGAAGCAGGTGTCCGCGGAGTTCGCCGCCCGGCTGCACGAATGCACGGCCGGAGTCCCGTTCGTCGTCGAGGAAACGTTGCGGGCGCTGCGCAACACCGTCGGCACGGTGCGCACCGATGGCGCCGCCGCCCGCCGGCTGCTCGACGCGGTCGAGGTGCCGGTGCTGCTGCGGGACGCGATGGCCGAACGGCTTGCCGTTCTGCCGACCGCAGCGACCAGGCTCGTCGAGACGGCCGCAGTGCTCGGCGCGCCCGCGACGGAGGGCCTGCTCGGCGCGGTCGCCGGCGTCCCGGAGCCGCGGCTGCGCACCGCGCTGACGCACGCGTTGAGCGGTCACGTGCTGCACGAGCTGGACGGCGGTTACGGCTTTCGGCATTCGCTGGCCAGGAAAGCCGTCTACGACACCATCACCGGCCCGGATCGCGCGCACCTGCACGCGCGCGCGATCGACGTGCTGGCCGGGGTCGAGCCCAAACCGCTGAAGCAGCTCGCCGACCACGCCGAGCGTGCCGGCCGGGTGTCGGAGTGGCTTTCCTACGGGGAGGCGGCCGCCGACCGGGCCGCCGAGATCGGCGACGCTGCGACCGCCACCGAGCTGCTGCAGCGGCTGCTGAAGGAGCCGGAGCTGCCCGCCGAGCACGTCGACCGGCTCGCGATCAAGCTCGGGCAGATCGCGCACACCGGCCTGGACCAGCTCGATCCGACCGAAACGCTGGAGCGGCTGCTCAGCGACCGGCGGCTGTCCACGTCGGCGCGCGGCGAGGTGCGGCTGTACCGGGGGCTGCTGTTGCTGCGCCAGGCCGGCGGGCTGGTGGAGGCGCGTTCGGAGGTCGAGCGGGCGATCAACGAGCTGTCGGAATGCCCGGACCTGGCCGCGCGCGGCATCGCGGTGCTGGCGATGCCCTACGTCGGGCAGACACCACTCGACCAGATCCTGCCGTGGCTCGCGCGGCTCACCGACTACCGGTCGAAGGCCAGTGGTGAACTGCGGTTGTCATTGCAGGCCAACGAGTTCGGCTCGCGCATGCACCTCGGCGACGCCACCGTGCTCGCCTCGCTCGACGAGCTGCCGGAGGACGTGGCGACGGTCGGCGAGCAGCGCCACCTCGCACGACTGCGCTGCAACCTGGCCGACGCGTGCGAGTGGACCGGCCACCTGCGGATCGCCGATGAGCTGCTGCGCGGCGGCCTGCGGATCGCCACCCGCTGCGGCGCCCCGTTCGTGATCAGCACGGCCCGGGCCACCCGGACCCGACTGGACTGGCTGGCCGGCGAGTGGGCCGGGCTCGACGAGCGGGCGCGCCGGATGCTCGACGAGTACCGGGACCTGTTCCCGGTGGTCAGCGAGCTGAGCCTGGTGCTGGGTTCGCTCGCGGCGGCCCGCGGCGAGTGGGCGACCGCGACCAGCCATCTCACCGAAACGGGCGCCTTCGCCCCGGACGAGGCGATCAGCCCGGTCGCGATCGCCGGCTGCGCGGGACTGGCCTGGACCCTGCTGTCCCAGGACGAGCCGGCGAAGGCGTGCGCGGACGTCGACCGCGGGCTGGACATCCTGCGGCGCAAGGGGGTCTGGGCGTGGAGCGGCGAGCTGGGCCCGGTCGCGGTCGCGGTGTACCTGGCGGCGGACCGCGAAGCCGACGCGGCGCGAGTGGTGGACGAGATCGCCGCCGGAATCGCGGGTTCGGGCGTGCCGCTCGCGGTGGCTGCGCTGGCCCAGTGCCGCGGGCGGCTGGCCGAACACCGGGGAGACCTGACCGCGGCGATGGCGCACTACCGCGATTCGGTCGCGCACTACGAGGAACTGCCGGCGCCCTACTACGCGGCGATGGTCGCCGAACGAGCGGCCACGTGCCTGCTGCCCACCGATCCGGGACCGGCGAGCGAAGAGCTGTCCGCGCTGGTCGACGTGTTCGACCGCCTCGGAGCCACGCGCGACGCGGCCAGGTGCCGCCACCTGCTGCGCGGCGCGGGCGGCGGCAAGCCCTCCCGCCGGGGCCGCCGGGGGTACGGCGACGAGCTGTCGCCTCGCGAGGAAGAGGTGGCCCGGCTGCTCGCCTGCGGGCACACGAACCGCGAGATCGCCGGAATCCTGTTCCTCTCACCGCGCACCGTCGAGCAGCACGCCGCGAGGGTGCTGCGAAAGCTCGGCGTCACCTCCCGCGAACAGCTGAAGAACTAGCCCGCCGAAATCCGCTGAAAGACCGAATGTTCCACGAAGACATCCGTCCTCTTAGGACCTGACAGGGAAGCCGCCGCACTTGCGATCCCGGCTCTCGAGAGGCGTTTCCATGACCAGCGCGATCAACTGCCACCGGATCTCACACCTCGCTCGGCCGGTTCCAGACTGCGATCCGGCAGCAGTTCGCGGACCAGCTCGGCGACCTGCGCGGTCTCGATGAGGAACCCGTCGTGGCCGTGCGCCGAGGCGATGGTGCGCAACGGCCCGGCGCCGGGAATTCCCTCGGCGAGGCGGCGCTGCTGGTGCAGCGGGAAGAGGCGGTCGCTGTCCACACCGGCGACGCAGGTCCGGGCCCGGATCCGGCTCAGCGCCGCCTCGACGCCGCCTCTCCCCCGGCCCACGTCGTGCCCGGACATCGCCTGGGCCAGCGTCACGTAGCTGGCCGCGTCGAACCGACGCACCAGCTTCTCGGCGTGGTGGTCCAAATAGGACTCCACGGCGTACCGGCCTCCGTTCCAGGGGTTTTCGCCGTCGTGGTGGTCGATGCCGAAGCGGTCCTGGAACTCCTGCGGGCTGCGGTAGGTGATGTGCGCGATCCGCCGGGCCACGCCCAGCCCGGCGTGCGGGCCGCGACCGGCGGGCAGGTCGTGGTAGTCGCCGCCCAGCCAGTCCGGGTCCGCGCGGATCGCCTGGATCTGCGCCGAGGACCAGGCGATCTGCTCCGCCGAGGCCACGGCGCAGCAGCTCAGCAGCAGCGCCGCCGACACCCGGTCCGGGTAGGTGGCGGCCCATTCCAGCGCACGCATCCCGCCGAACGAGCCGCCGATCACCGCCGCCCACGACCGCACCCCGAGCTCGTCGGCGAGCCGCGCTTCCGCGCGCACCGCGTCCCGCACGGTGATCGCGGGAAACCTGCCGCCCCAAGGCCTTCCGTCTGGCGCGGCGCCCGCCGGGCCGGTACTGCCCTGGCAGCCGCCGATCGCGTTCGGGGCGACGACGAACCACCGATCGGTGTCCAGCGCCCGGCCCGGCCCCACGAGCGCGTCCCACCAGCCCGGGCTCGGGTGGCCGTCACCGGCCGGACCGGCGACGTGGCTGTCGCCGGTCAGGGCGTGCAGCACGAGCACCGCGTTCGAGGCGTCGCGGTCGAGACTTCCCCACGTCTCGTACGCCAGGCTGGCCGCTGGGAGTTCGCCGCCCGCCTCCAGCCGCAGCGGCTCGCGCAGGCGCAGCCACCGGCGCCGACCGGCCGGGCTCCCTTCCCGCCACGCCCCGGTGGCGGGAAGGGAGCCGGTCGCCTGCGATCGGCTCATCGCTCCAGCTCGGCCTTGGCCGCGCGGAAACCGGCTTCGAGGTCGGCCTTGAGGTCCTCGACGGCTTCGATGCCCACGGACAACCGGACGAGGCCCGGCGTGACACCGGCGAGCAGCTGGTCCTGCTCGCTGAGCTGGCTGTGCGTGGTGCTCGCCGGGTGAGCGATGAGGCTGCGCACGTCGCCGATGTTCACCAGGTGGCTGAAAAGCTGCACGCCGTCGACGAATGCCCGCCCGGCGGACGTGCCGCCGCGCAGCTCGAACGACACGACGGCACCCGCGCCGCGGGGCAGGTACTTCTGCCCCGCCTCGTACCACCGGCTGGAGGTGAGACCGGCGTAGTGCACGGACTCGACCTCGTCGCGCCCGCTGAGCCATTCGGCGAGGATCTGCGCGTTGCGCGTGTGCCGCTCGATCCGCAGCGACAGCGTTTCCAGCCCCTGCAGCAGGAGGAAGGCGTTGAACGGCGAGATGGCGGGGCCGAGGTCGCGCAGCCCCTGCACCCGCAGCTTCGCCGCGAAGGCTCCGTGGCCGAGGGCGGGCCAGTACTGCAGGCCGTGGTAGGACGGGTCGGGCTCGACGAATCCCGGGAACCGCTCGGAATGGGCGCCGAAGTCGAAGGTGCCGCCGTCGACGACCACGCCGCCGATGGCCGCGCCGTGGCCGCCGAGGTACTTCGTCGCCGAGTGCACGACGATGTCGGCCCCGTGCTCGATCGGCCGCAGCAGGTACGGCGTCGCGATGGTGTTGTCGACGACGAGCGGGACCCCGGCCTCGTGCGCCACGTCGGCGACGGCCCGCACGTCCAGCACGTTCGCCCGCGGATTGCCGAGCGTTTCGGCGAAGAACAGCTTCGTGTTCGGGCGCGCGGCGGCCCGCCAGGCGTCGAGGTCGTCGGGGTCCTCGACGAAGCTGACCTCGATGCCCAGCTTCGGCAGCGTGTGCCGGAGGAGGTTGTGGGTGCCGCCGTACAGCGAAGAGCTGGACACCACGTGGTCCCCGGCCTGCGCCAGGGTGAGGATGGTCAGCGTCTCGGCGGCCTGGCCGGACGCCAGCGCCACCGCCGCCACACCGCCTTCCAGCGCGGCCACGCGGTTCTCGAGGACCTCCTGGGTGGGGTTGTTGATCCGCGTGTAGATGTTGCCGGATTCGCTGAGGTTGAACAGGTTCGCGGCGTGTTCGGTGTCCCGGAAGACGTACGAGGTGGTCTGGTAGATCGGCACCGCGCGCGCACCGGTCGCCGGGTCGGGCTGGGCGCCGGCGTGCACCTGAAGCGTGTCGAACGACCAGGCGGACTGGTCGAGGGCGGCGGAAGAAGCGTCAGCACTCATGCGTGTCTCCTGAGTAGAACGGCATGCGTCGGCCGCAGAGCGGCGACGCGGCCTGGGAGTGGTCGACGGGGGTCCGCCGAGAAGCGTTGCGATGAAAGCGATTCGCGGTTCCGCGGGAACCGGTCGTGAGCGTTGTGGATCGCCATGACGATCCACAACGCTCACGAAACCTGAGAAGCAGCGCAGAACTGCGAAAATCCAGGGCGATGGCCCGAGGATCAGGAGATCAACACGCCGAAGTGGTCACGCGCACGTAGTCGACGTGCCGGCGGATAACCAAGCGGATCATGAGCCGAAGAGTAGCGGCTCGATAGCCGCCCGCAAACCGTGTTCACCAGTTGAGACGAACGCCGTCGCCGACCAACGGACCACCCCACGGAGATCCGGTCGCCGATCTACTTCCACAATGGACGGTGACGTCAGCCGACCTGCCAACCGTTTTCGAGCAGGTCGAACGCCGCCGCGACGACTTCTCCGGAACGAGGACCGCGAGCCAGCGCGCGAGTTTGCAACGCGAAATGCGCCAGGGCGGCGCACTTGGGGTCGTCGTCGGCGCAACCCGCCTGTTCCGCGATCGCGGCGGCGAGCGCGGCCCGGTGCCGCATCCACATCCGGTCGGCGTACGAGCGCAACGCACTGCTGGACTCGCTGAGCGCCACGAACGACTCCCACCGCGGATCACCGCTGACCCGCTCGACCGCCTGCAGCACGTACCGGCGCAGCGCGGCCGGAATGGACTCGCTGGGCGCACGCTCCCGGACCGCCGCGACGAGTTCGGCCTCGTGGTCGACGGCCTCGTCGAAGACGAGCGCCTCCTTGCTCGGGAAGTGCTTGAACAGCGTCGTCGTCGACACGTCGGCGGCGTCGGCGATCTCGCGGACGCTGACCTGGTCGAAGCCGCGCTGGAGGAACAGCTCCATGGCGGCGTCGGCCAGCGCCTGGCGGGTGGCCGCCTTCTTCCGCTCCCGCCGCCCCATCGTGCCTTCGGTCATGCACCGCACAGTACACAACTGTGGAACAGCTTAAAAAGTTGAACTGTTGCACTTTTTCTCTCGATGTGGTTTTCTTCGGTCGGGCCGCACAGCGCGACGCCCGGAAGCTCTGATCCGCGCCGTCCGAGGCCGCCGAGCCGACGGGCTCTGGGGAAGTACCGGGAATCGCGGCCATCGACACCGATCCACCGGCGCAGCACCGCGCAACCGGCCCGACCACGCATCGCACACCAGAACGGAGCACGACCATGACCACGTCCCACCCGCGCATAGCCATCATCGGCGCCGGACCCGCAGGGCTCACCGCCGCGCGCATCCTGCAGCGAGCCGGGCTCGCACCCACCGTCTACGAGCGCGACGCCTCCGCGCACGCCCGCGACCAGGGCGGCACCCTGGACATGCAGGAGGACACCGGCCAGGCGGCGCTCGCCGCCGCCGGGCTGCTCGGGGACTTCCTGGAGATAGCCCGACCCGAAGGCCAGGAGATGCGCGCCGCCGACAAGCACGGCACGGTCCTCATGCGGCGAGTCCCCGACGAAGACGACCTGCACAGTCCCGAAATCGACCGCGGCGACCTGCGCGAACTCCTGCTCGGCTCCCTGCCGCCGGGAACGATCCGCTACGGCAGCGCCCTCGACCGCGCCACGCCGACCGGCGACGGGCGCCACCTGCTCCACTTCCGCGACGGGCACACCACCGAGGTCGACCTCCTCATCGGCGCCGACGGCGCCTGGTCCAGGGTCCGCCCGCTCGTCTCGCCGGCCACGCCGTGCTACGAGGGAGTCATGTTCGTCGAGGTGCAGATCAGCGACGCCGACTCCCACCCTGGCATCGCCGACCTCGTCGGCCCCGGGTCCATGTTCGCCACCGCCAACGGCAAGGGCCTGTTCGCACAACGCAACGCGCGCAACAACATCCGCGTCTACGTCATCTTCCGCGAAGACCTCGACTGGCCCGCCCATCGCGGCATCGACGCCGCGAACCCCGCCGCCGTGCGCGCCGCGCTGCTCGACATGTTCCACGACTGGGCGCCCGGCCTGCGCGCCATGCTGGCCAGTTGCGACGACACCTTCATCCGCCGGCCCATGTACGCGCTGCCGGTCCCGCACACCTGGGACACCGTTCCCGGCGTCACGCTCCTCGGCGACGCCGCGCACCTCATGTCGCCGATCTCCGGGCTCGGCGCCAACACGGCCATGCTCGACGGCGCCGACCTCGCCCGTGCCGTCATCGACGCCCCCGATCTCGCCACCGCCGTGGCCCGCTACGAAGCGGCGATGCTGCCGCGCGCCGCGGCCAACGCCGAAGCCGCCCACGAGGGCCTGCACAGCGCGATCGCCACCGACGAGCCCGACCTCTCCGACATCCCCTGACGCCCGAGCACCACCCGCCCCACCGGCACGGTGCCGTCGGCGCCGACATCGCTGTTGACCAGCCGATTTCGGGTTTCCCGTGCCCTTACGGCGGCGATTCCGCGGAGCTATCCTGCACCTGCGGTGGTCCCACGCGGCGGGGACGCGTCGGGGGTCCGGATCAGGTCGGGGGGCCGGTTCGCAGTGAGCGCCGGTACCGGACATCGCGTTCGCCTCGACCGGGCACTTGGCCGACCGCCGATCTCCGCCCGGGGACGCTCGTCGCCGGAGAGGAGGTGCCAGTCATGAGATCAGATGCTGCTCGGCCCGGTCTTCTCGAATGGGAGCCCCCGGAGTTCGACGAAGTCGAATGGGAGACGCCCGAGTTCGAAGAAGTCGTATGCGCCTCGGAAGTCACGATGTACGTCGCGCGGCTGGAGGACTAGGCGCGGTGGGACGACCGGCAGTCGATCCCCGGGCGCCGGCAGCCCGGCGCCCGGCCACCAACGCCGCGGGACCGCGATGAGCACGGCGGTGCGCCCGTCGAGCCGGCCCCGGCTGGCGCCGCACGTGCGCCTGGGGTTCGACCGGTCCCGCAAGAAGTACATGCTGCTCGGCCCGGAGTCGGTGACCGTCCTGAACACGACCGGCGCGGCCATCCTCGACCTGTGCGACGGGCAGCGGACGGTCGCCGAGATCGTGGCGAAGCTGAGCTCCCGCTACGACCACGTGGCCGACGACGAGGTGGCGCAGTTCCTCACCCGCCTCGCCGCCAAGCGGTGCGTGGAGGCCGACGATGACTAGACCGTTCGGTTTGCTGGCCGAGCTCACCTACGCGTGCCCGCTGCACTGCCCGTACTGCTCCAACCCGCTCAAGCTCGCCGACTACGGCGACGAGCTGACCACGGCGGAGTGGCGCCGGGTGCTGACCGAGGCCCGCGAGCTCGGCGTGGTGCAGCTGCATCTCTCCGGCGGGGAGCCGCTCCAGCGCCGGGACCTGGTGGAGATCGCGCGCACCGCCGCCGAGCTGGGCCTGTACACCAATCTCATCACCAGCGCGATCGGCCTCTCGCCGCGCCGGGCGGAGCAGCTTCGGGCCGCCGGTCTCGACCACGTGCAGATCAGCGTCCAGGCCCACGAGGCGGCCCTGTCCGACCGCATCGCGGGCACTCCTTCCTTCGACCGCAAGATCGCGGCGGCCCGGACCGTGAAGGACCTGGGCTGGCCGCTGACGGTGAACGTCGTCCTGCACCGGCAGAACATCGACCGGATCGACGACATCATCGTGCTGGTCGAGCGGCTCGGCGCCGACCGCATCGAGCTCGCCAACACCCAGTACTACGGCTGGGGCCTGCACAACCGCGCCGCGCTGCTGCCCAGCAGGACGCAGGTGGAACGGGCGGAGCAGGTCGTGCGAGCCGCGCGGAAGCGCCTGGAGGGGCGGGCGGAGCTCACCTACATCCTCCCCGACTACTACCTCGACTTCCCCAAACCCTGCATGGGCGGCTGGGGGAAGCTGCAGCTCACCGTGGTGCCCAACGGCAACGCCCTGCCCTGTCCCGCCGCCCACACGCTGCCGCTGCCGCGCGTGAACGTGCGCGAGAAGTCGCTGGCATGGATCTGGGCGGAATCGCCGCTGTTCCAGCGCTTCCGCGGCACCGACTGGATGCCCGAGCCGTGCCGCGGCTGCCCGCGCCGCGAGATCGACTTCGGCGGCTGCCGCTGCCAGGCGTTCCTCCTCACCGGCGACGCGGCGCGCACCGACCCGGTCTGCATCCTCTCGCCGGACCACGAGATCGTGGCCGAGGCGGTGCGCGCCGCGAACGCGGAGACCAGGCCGGTCGCGGAAGTCCTAGCCCCGCGCCCGCATCCCCGCGACACCCGGTAGGAACCGGACAGCCCGGCGCGCGATGCCAGCGGCGGAACACGACCGGATCACGGTGCGGGCGTTGCTCGCGCGCCCGGTCTACCGGCGGTGGTGGGCCGCCGCGACGATCTCGCGCGCCGGGGACGTCCTGGCCGGGGTGACGCTGCTCCTGCTGGTGCTGGACCGAACCGGCTCCGGTACGGGTGTGGCCGGAGTGGTGATCGCCGACGTCCTGCCCGTGCTGCTGCTGGCTCCCCTGGCGGGCATCGTCGTCGACCGCTGGCCCCGGCGGCGGATCATGATCGCGGCGGATCTGGTCCGCGTGGTCCTCGCCGCGACGCTGCCCCTGGTCGATGCTCACGTGTTCGCGATCTACGGCATCGCGTTCGCGCTCTCCGCCGCCGCGGTGTTCTTCAACCCTGCCGCCAACAGCCTGCTGCCCGCGCTGGTCGGCGAGCGCGAGCTGGTCGCCGCCAACTCCGGTGTCTGGACGACCGCCATCATCGCCCAGATCGCGCTCGCCCCGCTGGCCGGAGCGCTCGCCGCGGCAGCCGGCTTCGCCGTCGCGTTCTGGGTCAACGCCGCTTCCTTCGCCGCCAGCGCCGTGCTGCTCGCCGGAATGGCAGTACCCGGTCATCGCGCCGCCGCGATCACCCGGGGCTGGCTGCGCGACTCCCTCGACGGCGCGCGCCTGCTCGTCGCCGACCGGCTGCTGCGGGCGCTGGCCGCCGCACAGCTGCTCGCCGCGCTGTCGGCCGGGGCCATCAGCGCCCTGCTCGTCGTCCTCGCCCAGGAGCGGCTCGGCCTCGGCCCGCAGGGTTTCGGGTGGCTGCTGGCGGCGATCGCCGTCGGCGCCGTCGCCGGTCCCGTCCTGCTGACCCGGACCTTGCGCGGCCGCGTCGGCCCGAACCTCGTGTTCGCCGCCTTCGGGCTGCGCGGCCTGGTCAACGTGCTGCTGGCCGTGACGACATGGCCCGTTCTGGCCGCCGCGTCGCTGCTGCTCTACGGTCTGGGCACCTCGACGGGAACCATCGCCTTCACCAGCCTGGTGCAGACCCACACCGACGAGGCGGTGCGGGGGCGCGTCTTCGCCGCCCTGGACTCGCTGTTCCAGGCAGGCAGGCTCGTGAGCCTCCTCGTCGGCGGTCTCCTGGCCGACGCGCTCGGCATCACCGCCGTCTACCTCCTCGGCTCCGCCCTGCTGCTCGCCGCAGCGGCGAGCGGCTTCGCCCTCGCCCGGGACCCCCGCCGGCGATGAACGGGCCGGGGTCAGACGCTGTTTTTTGTCGTGATGCGAGGTGTCGTAGCGCGGGGTTCTGTCCTTGAAGCGGCGCAGCCGCTTAGCCCACCCTCGCAACTCGCACCGCAGCGGGTTCTCAGGCGCCTTCTCGCGAGGACAGCCCCGACGTGGTGAATTGGCATTCATGAGTCGGGGATCCCACAGCGAGAAGACTCCTGAGGTTCCGCCACCCGCACCGCAACGCAAAACGAGCCGGCGACCGGATCTACTAGACGCTGCGCAGCACCGAGACGACCGTGCCCAGCACGGCGGCCTTGTCGCCGTCGATGACCTCGTAAGCCGGGTTGCGCGGTTCGAGGTACACGTGGCCGTTGCGGCGGCGGTACACCTTGACGGTGGCCTCGTCGTCGATCATCGCAGCGACGATCTGGCCCGAGTGGGCCTCGGACTGCTGGCGCACCACGACGATGTCGCCGTCGCAGATCGCGGCGTCGATCATCGAGTCACCGCGCACCCGGAGGCCGAAGACGTTGCCGCGCCCGGTGAGCTCGCGGGGCAGGGTCAGCACGTCGTCGACGTGCTCCACCGCCGAGATGGGCGTTCCGGCGGCGATGTCGCCGACCACGGGCACGGGCACCGAGTGCTCGGCGGACTCCCGTGTGGACGGTTCCCGGAGGAACGCGCGCACGTCGATCGGCCGGGACATCGTGTTGCTGCGCCTGAGGAAACCCTTCTCCTCCAGGCTCGCCAGGTGCTTCGACACCGACGAGGACGACCGGAGGCCGACGGCGTCGCCGATCTGCCGAGTGCTCGGCGAGTACCCGTGCCGTATCACCCAATCCCGGATGGTGACCAGGATTCGCTGCTGGCGCAGCGGCAGGGTCGAGGGGTCCAGGTGCTCGAACACGTCGAGATCGTCGTAGGCGGCCACCCACGGAATGGTAGAGGTGCACACCCACCACCGGCCCACCGCCCTGCGAGGTCATCAGGTCGTGGGCCGGCGGCCCCGGAGTCCTGTTCGCACGCGTTCACACCGGCAATCGCGAACTCTCCGCCTCGGGCAACCGAATCCCCTCGAAACGCGATCGCGGTCCCCGACCACGTGACCGCTCCGTTCAGTAACCGATGGTGAAGCGCCGCTGCACGAACTTCGGCAGTTCGGCCTCGTCCACCAGGGCGATCGCGGCGTCCTCGAACGAGATCCGGCTCCGGCCGTCGGCGTCGGTGATCAGTTGGTCCCCACCGATCCGGAAGCGTCCGGTTCGCGCCCCGGGAGCGATCTCGGCCGCCGGGCTGAAGTAGGTCCACAGGCGGTTCGACAGCCGGTATGCGTTGAGGGCGTCGCGGTGTCCTCTGACGGCTGCGGCGTACTCCCGGGGAAGGCCGATCTCCGCCAGCCCTTCTCCGAGCACGTCGTCGTTGCCGTCGGCCGGCACGACGCCCGGTTCCGTCTCCAAGCTCCCCGCGCCGCCGACGACGATCAGCCGCGTTCGAGGGTGCCGGTCGAGCGCAGTGAGGAGTGCTCGCGCCGCGTTCGCGTACACCGCTGGGTCGGCGATCGACCGCAGGCACAAGGCACGATGCCGATGTGATCGTCCCCGCATTGATCGACACACTCCTGCTCCTGATCATCCGCGAGTGGATCGAGAACAACACGGCCGACAGGCTCTGGGCGACCGCGTTGAACGACCCGACGATCCTCGCCGCGTTGCGCACCATCCACGGCCGACCCGAAGCCGCCTGGACCGTGGAGTCGCTGGCTCAATCCTGCGGACTGTCCCGCGCAACCTTCGCCTCGAAGTTCAAGAACCTCGTCGGCATGCCGCCGCTCACCTACCTCACGTGGTGGCGGATGACGCTGGCAGCGCGAGAGCTGCGCACCACCGACGCCCCCGTCGGCGCCGTAGCCCGACGCGCCGGCTACACCTCCGATTTCGCATTCACCAAGGCGTTCAAACGCGAATTCGGCGTCTCCCCGCAGGGTTACCGCCTGCAGCGGCGCGGGAATCCATCGAGGCGATGACCAACCCGGCGTGACTACAGCCGACGGCCGCGCGGCCCAACACTTTGCCCTTGCGCTAAGTGTTGGGCCGGGTTGATACTTAGCCGCATGGCTCAGTATTCGGCTGTGCTCGACGGCGTGTTCATCGCTCTCGCCGACCCGACGAGGCGCGCGGTTCTCCGGCGGCTCGGTCGCGGGCCGACGAGCGTCGGCGACCTCGCCAGGGACGCCCCCATGACGTTGCCGTCATTCATGAAGCACGTGCGGGTGCTCGAGTCGAACGGCCTGATCCGCACGGCCAAGTCCGGCCGGGTGCGCATCTGCGAGCTCAACCGGGAGCGGTTCGCGCTCGTCGAGGACTGGCTCGCGGAGCAGCGACGCATCTGGACGGACCGCACCGATCGCCTGGAGCGGTTCGTCACCAACCCGAAGGAGGAGCAGTGAACCTCGAACTCGATCTCGGCATCGACCGGGTCATCCGCGCGCCCCGCAAGCAGGTGTGGGACGCGTGGACCGATCCGGCGAACCTGGCGCAGTGGTGGGTGCCCGCCCCGACCCGCTGCCGCGTCGAGCGCCTCGACGTCCGGCCCGGCGGCGCGTTCGTCACGCTGATGAGCGACGACGGCGACGCGTTCGTCCCGCACCTGGACGCGTGCTTCCTCGTGGTGGACGAGTACGAGCGGATCGTCTTCACCAACGCGCTCGACAGCGGATGGCGCCCCGCGAGCCCCGCACCGGTCCCGATGACCGCCGAGATCGTCCTGCGGGACCACCCGGACGGCACCGACTACCGGATCGTCGTGCGCCACGGCGACCCCGCCGCCCGCGCCCGGCACGCCGAGCTGGGTTTCGCCGAGGGCTGGGGCACCACCACCGACCAACTCGCCCGGCTGGCCGAGGGCAGGTAACCGGGTTCTCGGATCCTTGGTCGCGGGGCTTATCCGCACTAAGGCCCGCCGTTGGAGCAGCGGGCCTTGAGAAGGCCGTCGTGTGGCGGTACGAGCGCGCACTGGCCGCCTACCTCAAGCGCCGCTTCGCCGGACGGCGAGCTGCGCGCGTACACCATCGCCGCGCACGACTGCGGACTGCGCACCTGGATGCGTTCGGGCGCCGACGGAGATGCCGCGTCCACCGTGGACCGCGCGCTCGACCTCGTGCACCGCACCTGGGGTGAGACCGGTGAGACGCTCGTGGTCGTGGCCAGGACCACCACCCCGATGTGGCAGATCGTCCAACGCATCGAGAGCCTGCAGACCGAACGCGGCCGGGCCGATACCGAGTAGCGGCCGAGAGGAGCTCAGTGTCCTAGCGGGGACCTCAGCCGCTATGGGCGACCGGCTCGGGATCGGCGTCGAGCGCATCGAGCACTGCGTCGCCGTTCGCCCTCGCCCATTCGGTCAGCATGTGGATCGGATCGATCAGCGTCGCCCCGAGCGGGGTGAGCTCGTACTCGACGCGGGGCGGCACCTCGGCGTAGGCGTGGCGGCGGACGAGTCCGTGCGCCTCGAGCCGTCGGAGCGTCTGGGTGAGCATCTTTCGGGAGATGCCGCCGATCAGCTCGATCAGCTCGCCATGGCGCACCGGGCCCTTGCTGAGGCCGTAGAGCACGACCACCGTCCACTTGTCGGCGATGAGCTCGACCGCCAGACGCGCCGGACAGTCGGCGAGAAAGGGATCACCGGGACCGAAACCGCTCATGGCGCCAAAGGTACCTGCCGGTTCCTATCGGAAACATAGCCTGGGTTCTCTCCCCCTCCAAAGCCAGGAGAGTCAATGCGAGTCATCACCCAGCAGACGCTCGGCGGTCCCGAGGTGCTCACCATCGTGGACGCGCCCGAGCCCCAGCCCCTCCCGACCGAGGTTCTCGTCCGCGTCAAGGCGATCGGGCTGAACCCGCTGGAGGCGCGCCTGCGCGCCGGCGAGTTCCCGCTGATCGGCCAGCCGCCGTTCATCCTCGGCTGGGACATCAGCGGCGCGGTCGAGGAGGCGCCGCAGACGTGGCGGTTCAGGCCCGGCGACGAGGTGTTCGGGATGCCGCGGTTCCCCCGGGCGGCGAGCGCGTACGCCGAGGTCGTGTCGGCGCCGGCGTTGCACCTGGCGCGCAAGCCGGCGGCGCTCTCGCACGTCGAGGCGTCGGCGCTGCCGATCGTCGGGCTGACGGCGTGGCAGGGCCTCGTCGACCTCGGCGGCGTGACCGAGGGCGACCGCGTCCTGGTCCACGGCGGTGGTGGCGGGGTCGGCCACGTCGCGATCCAGATCGCGAAAGCGCTCGGCGCGCACGTGATCGCGACCGCCAGCGGGAGCAAGCGGAAGTTCGTCGAGGGGTTCGGCGCCGACGAGGTGATCGACTACACGGCGGTCGACTTCACCGAGGCGGTCCGCGACATCGACGTCGTGCTAGACACGATCGGCGGCGACACCGTCGAGCGGTCGCTCGAGGTGCTCCGCCCAGGCGGTCACCTGGTGACGGCGGTCGCCGAGGAGGATTCGGAGCTCGCCGCCAAGTACGAGGCGGCCGGCATGCGCTTCAGCGGCATCGCGGTCGACCCCGATCCGGTCGCCCTGCGAGGTCTCGTCGAACTCGTCGAACAGGGCAGGCTCCGGGTCCACGTGCAGGAGACGTTCCCGTTCGAGCGCGTCGCCGACGCGCACCGGCTGCTCGACGGCGGTCATCTCCAGGGCAAGCTCGTCCTCACCGTCTGATCCCGTCGGTGGGGCCTCGCGTGAGCGAGGCCCCTGAAGCCGGTACTTCTTCCAGTTCGCTGCGTCCCTTGGTCTGCAGCCACACAGTTCGGTGGCCGACATCGATCTCGTCCAGGTGCGCGGCGAGAGGCTCGGTCACCGCCGGTGATAGCGGTGCCGTGACCGGTCGCGCGGGCACGCCATCTTGAATGCGGGGCGGGTGGCTTCCGGCCGCCCCGCCCCGCATTTCGTCGTGCGGCCACCGCCCTCAGGCCGGGGTGTCCGCCGCCGGGCCGGGAAGCGGGATGACCTCGCCCGTGCAGCGGCCGTCCGGGTGCATCAGCCAGCCCACCCGCTTCCGGGTCCGCAGGATCACCGAACTGTTCACGATTCCCCCTGCGGGCAACAGCCGTTCGAGGTTGTCCTGCATGTTCATCAGGTCGCCCATGTCCGCCGTCCACGCGTTCACCACGAGGTTCGCCGAACCCGTCACCGACATGCACAACCGCACCCGCGAGTCCTCGCGCAACCGGGACACCGCCGCGGGCAACGCACTGTTCGGCAGCCGGCACCACCAGATCACCGCGATCGGCCACCGGGTGTGCAACTGGGCGACTTCGCAGCGCAGTCGCAGCGCCCGGGACCGCAGGAGGGCGGTCAGCTGGCGGCGGACCGTGGAAGTCGGCCGGTCGAGCCGCTCGGCCAGTTCCGCCGCGGTGGCCCGGCCATCGTGCGCGAGCTCGGACACGAGCGGGGCGAAGACCTTGGATCTCAGGTAGATCGGTTCGCTGGGCCGGTCCCGTTCGGCGCGGCCCCCTTGCAGGATCGCCTCCCGCTGCGCGCGGTCGAGCGCGTCCAGCTGCCACTGGTTGCCCTCGATGTGCCGCTTGGTGCCGATGTGGGAGTGCAGCGACGCCACCCCGGGCAGCTTCGGCAGCTCGTCCAGCAGCAGCGCGGAGAGTTCGCCGAACGAGCTGGCGGAAACCGTCAACAACAGGTCCAGTCCACGCGCGGCGTGTTCGATGTTGTGCACGCGGTGCGTCCGCTCCAGCCTCCGGGCCACGTCGTCCACCGCACCCGGGGCGCAGTTCATCTCGACCAGGGCCACCATCGCGCCGCCGGAAAGCTCGCCGTACTCGGGATATGCGGTGATCCAGGCCATCCCCGCCGCGCGGAGCCGGGCCCAGCGCTGCGCCAGTGCCGTGGGCGACGCGCCGAGCGTCGGGGCCAGCGCTGCCCACGGCGCGCGAGGCCACAACTGCAGGGCGTGAATGAGCGCCAAGTCGTCCTCAGAGAAGTCTTGATGCACGTTTCTCGCTCTCTGCGGGCTGAAAATGAGCGTATCGAGCGAATGATCTCCCTCATCCGCAGGTGAGTCCACACTCTAGACCAGCTCGAAGCGAGATCAAGGGGTTCGCGAAGTTGGATCTGCTGGACGATGCGCGGGCGCCGCAACCGGTTCCGGCCCTGGAACACCGGAAACCGCACCAGGTGCCCGGAATCGGCCTGCGGTCGCAGCGTACCCGGGAACCACGCGCCCGATCCGGACGGCCGCGGACATCGTGCCGCCGCACCGGCATCGGTCCGTGCACTGAGGACCAAGGAAGGGAGCGGCGATGACGCACCAGCGCACCTCGACCGGCCCGAGGCTGACCCGCCGCGGCGTGCTCCAGCTGGCCGGGGCCGGGGCGGTGCTGCTCGGCACCGCCGGCTGCGGGGCTTCGGCCAGGGCCGCCGGCGACGTGTTCGTCTACGGCCGGAGCTCGGACGCCGTCTCCCTGGACCCGATGAACCAGACCGACAGCGAGTCCTACGCGGTCGTGCACCAGATCTTCGACTCGCTGCTGCGCTACGCCCCGGACGGAAAACTGCTGCCGGCGCTGGCGAATGCGGTGCCGGAACCCGAGAACGGCGGCCGGCAGTACACCTTCGAGCTCCGCGAGGACGTGCGCTTCCACGACGGAACGCCGTTCGACGCCAACGCCGTGGTGTTCAACTTCCGGCGCTGGCGGGAGGCCGGGCACCCCTACCACCGCGGCGGCGGCCCGCAGAGCAGCAAGTTCGCGTACTACAAGAACCTGTTCGGCGGCTTCGACGAGAAGTCGGTGATCGCCGGGGTCGAGAAGATCGGCCCGCACGCGGTGCGGTTCGACCTCCGGGAACCCTACGGGCCGTTCCTCCCCACGCTCGCCGGCGCGCAGTTCGGCATCGCCTCGCCCACCGCGATCCAGCGGGACGTGGAGAACTTCTGGCAGCGGCCGGTCGGCACCGGCCCGTTCGCGCTGGAATCCTGGCAGCGCGGAAGCAAGCTCACCTTGCGCCGCAACGAATCCTGGTGGGGCACGCGGCCGGGCGACGCGGGGCGGCGGCTGAACACCGTGGTGCTCACGCCCATCCCGGACAGCACGGCCCGGGTGGCGGCGCTGGTCGGCGGCGATCTCTCCGCCGTCAACGGCATCGTGCCGCAGGACGCCGACGCGCTGCGCGACACCCCGGGATTCGCCGTGACCCAGCACCCGCAGGAGTGCTTCAGCTACTTCGCCATGAACACCCGGCGCGAGCCGTTCCGGAACCCCTTGGTGCGCAAGGCGATCGCGCACGCGATCGACCTGCCGCGGATCGTGCGGTACTTCTTCGGCGAAGGGGCCGAGGTGGCCGGCGCGCCGCTGTACGGGATCTCCGCGTTCGTCGACCGGTCGATCCGGCCGCACCCGTACGACCCGGAACTGGCGCGCAGGCTGCTTGCCGAAGCCGGGCTGCCCAACGGTTTTCGCACCACGCTCTGGTACATGTCCACCGCCCGGCCGTACATGCCGGACGGCAAGGGCGTCGCCCAGGCGGTGCAGGCGAACCTGGCCGCGGTCGGGATCACGGCGGAGCTCGTCACCTACGAGCTGGCGACCTACGTGGAGCGGACCGGCAAGGGGCTGCACGACATCGCCATGTTCGGCGGCACCACGATCGGCGTGGACTCCTACTTCCCGCTGAGCTACTGGTACGCCGGCGCCAGCGCGACGGAGACCAACTCGTCCAACTTGTCCTTCTACCAGAACTCGCAGGTCGACGCGCTGCTCGCCGAGGCCAGGGTTACCGCCGAGGTGGAGAAGCAACGTGCCCTCTACGCCGAGATCCAGCACATCGTGCACGACGAGGTGCCGGTGCTGCCAATCGCCTACGTCAGCCCGCCGGTCGCGCTCCGCGCGTCGATCCGCGGCTTCGGCACCAACATCGCCATGGACGACCTCGATGCCCTCACCGTCTGAACCACCCGCCGGACGCCGGGGAGGTGTCGGGCCTTGCTGATCTACATCGCGCGTCGGCTCGGGCAGTTGATCCCCGTGTTGCTCGGGGTCTCCGCGATCGTGTTCTTCACCGTGCGGATGATCCCGGGCGACCCGGCGCAGATCATCCTCGGCGAGAACGCCACGGCTGAGCAGATCGCCGAGCTGCGCGCCCAGATGGGCCTGGACGAGCCGATCATCGTGCAGTACTGGCTGTTCCTCGGCCGGGCGCTGCGGGGCGATCTCGGCGAGTCCATCGTGTCCGGTCGGCCGGTGGTCACCGAGCTCGCCGCGCGGCTGCCCGCCACCCTGGAACTGACCCTGGCGGCGCTGCTCATCGCCGTGGTGGTCGGCATCGCCCTCGGCACGCTGGCGGCGAGCAGGCCGCACTCGCTGCTGGACAAGGTCGCGTCGGTGTTCGCCGTCGCCGGGGTGAGCATGCCGATCTTCTGGCTGGCCATGATCTTCATGGTGGTGCTGGGCGTGAACCTGCACCTGCTGCCGTTCCCCGGCCGGTTGCCCGCAGCCGAGTCGCTGCCGGCGGTCACCGGCCTGAACCTGGTCGATTCGCTGCTCGCGGGGGATTGGGCGATGTTCCGCGCCTCCCTCGCACACCTGACCATGCCGGCCCTCGCGCTGGCCACCATCCCCTGCGGCGTGATCATGCGGATGACGCGGTCCAGCATGCGGGAGACGCTGGCCGAGGACTTCATCCGGACCGCCCGGGCGAAGGGCGTCTCGCCGCTGGTCACGACCGTCCGGCACGGCCTGCGCAACTCGATGCTGCCGGTGATCACGGTGATCGGGCTGCAGCTCGGCCTGCTGCTCGGCGGCGCGGTGATCACCGAGACGATCTTCTCCTGGCCCGGCATCGGTCAGATCGCCTACCAGGCGGTGTTCCAGCGCGACTACGCACTGATCCAAGGCGTGGTGCTGTACGCCTCGCTGCTGTTCGTGCTGGTCAACCTGGTGGTCGACGTCCTGTACGCGGTGTTGGACCCGAGAGTGAGGTACTGATGGCCGACCAAGTGGCCACCGCGCCGCAGAGGGGCGCCCGGAGCCGGCGGCAGCGCGCGTTCTTCGCCAACCGGCTCGCGGTGTTCGGGGTCGTGGTGCTCGGGATCTTCGCGCTGGTCGCCGTGCTGGCCCCGGCCCTCGCGCCGTTCGACCCGTACGCGCAGGACCTCGGTGGGCGGTTCCAGCCGCCGGGCGGCACGCACCTGCTCGGCCAGGACGAGCTGGGCCGCGACATCCTGTCCCGGTTGCTCTTCGGGGCCCGGGTGACGCTGTCCGCCGGGCTGCTCTCGGTCGCGCTGGCCGCCGTCGTCGGGACGGCGATCGGGCTGCTCGCCGGCTACCGGGGCGGCTGGTTCGACGCGGTCCTGATGCGGCTGATGGACATCCTGCTCGCGTTCCCCAGCGTCCTGCTGGCGATCATGATCGTCTCGACGCTCGGGCCGGGGCTCGGCAACGCCATGCTCGCGGTGGGCATCGTCGCGGTCCCGCAGATCGCCCGGGTCGTCCGGTCCGCGGTGATCGGGCTGCGGGACAGCGACTACGTGCTGGCGGCGCGGTCCATGGGCGCCGGGCACGGGAGGATCCTCCTGCGCACGCTGCTGCCGAACTGCCTGGGCCCGCTGATCGTCCAGGCCACCCTCAGCCTCGCCGCGGCGATCCTGGACATCGCCGCGCTGTCCTTCCTCGGCCTCGGCGCGCAGGCGCCGACACCGGAATGGGGTGCCATGCTCTCCGACGCCTTCCGCGCCGGCTTCCACGTGTTCCTCACCAGCCAGTTCGCGATCGTCTTCCCCGGGTTGATGATCGCCGTCGCGGTGCTGTGCGTGAACTTCATCGGCGACGGCTTCCGCGACGTCTTCGACCCGAAGGCGGTGCGGTGATCATGCCCCTGCTGGAAGTCGAGGACCTGCAAGCGCACTTCCGCACCGCCGACGGCGTGGTGCGCGCGGTGGACGGCGTCTCCTTCACCGTCGACGAGGGCGAAACGCTCGGCATCGTCGGCGAGTCCGGTTCCGGGAAGAGCGTGACCGCGATGTCCATCATGCGGCTCAACCCGTCGCCGCCCTGCCACTACGCCGGCGGCCGGATCCGGTTCCGGGGCCGCGACCTGCTCGGTGCCTCCGAGCGCGAGCTGCGGTCGATCCGGGGCAACGAGATCTCGATGATCTTCCAGGACCCGACCACGTGCCTGAACCCGGTGCTCACCATCGGCGACCAGATCGCCGAGGCGATCCGCACCCACGAGCGGGTCTCCTGCGGGGAGGCGATGCGCCGGGCGGTGCGGACGCTGGACGAGGTCGGCATGCCCAGCCCGGAGCGCCGCGCCCGGGACTACCCGCACCAGCTCTCCGGCGGCATGCGGCAGCGGGCCATGATCGCCGTCGCGCTGGCCCGGCGGCCGAAGATCCTCATCGCGGACGAGCCGACCACCGCGCTGGACGTCACCATCCAGGCGCAGATCCTGGAGCTGCTCGGCCAGCTGAAGTCGGCGTACGGCATGTCCATCATCATGATCACGCACGACCTCGGGGTGGTCTCCCAGATCGCCGACCGCGTGCTGGTGATGTACGGCGGGAAGGCGGTGGAGTCCGGCACGCCGAAGCAGCTCTTCCAGGACCCGCTGATGCCCTACACCTGGTCCCTGCTGCGCGCGGTGCCCAGGCTGGACTCCGAGGTCCCGCCGGAGCCGATCGGCGGCCATCCCCCGTCGCTCGCCGACGCGCCGCCCGGTTGCCGGTTCGCGCCCCGGTGCCGGTTCGCCGACGACCGGTGCACCCGGACCGAACCGGCGCTGGACCGCAAGGCCGAGGGCCGGCTGGCCGCCTGCGTGCACACCGCGGCCGCCTTCCGGGAACTGGCCGGCGCGCTGGACGACGCGGAGGCGGGCCGATGAACGACTACCTGGTGGAGACCCGGGATCTCGCCTTGCACTACCCGGTGCGGGGCGGGCTGTTCCGCCGGACGGGCGGTCTGGTCAAGGCCGTCGACGGGGTGAACCTCGGCGTGCGGGAGGGCGAGACGCTGGGCCTGGTCGGCGAGTCCGGCTGCGGCAAGAGCACCCTCGCCCGGCTGCTGCTGCGGCTGGCCACCCCGACCAGCGGCGAGGTGCGGTTCGCGGGCGAGGACATCTTCGCGCGGCGCGGCGCCGAACTGGCCCGGCTGCGCCGCGACATCCAGATGATCTTCCAGAACCCGTCGTCCTCGGTGAACCCCCGCCTCAGCGTCGGCGAGATCATCGCCGAGCCGCTGCGCATCCACCGGCGGCCGGACGTGCGGCGGCGCGTGCTCGAACTGATGGAGATGGTCGGGCTGCACCCGGACCACTACGACCGGTACCCGCACGAGTTCTCCGGCGGGCAGCGCCAGCGGATGGGCATCGCCCGGGCCATCGCGCTGCGCCCCAGGGTGGTGGTCTGCGACGAGCCGGTATCCGCGCTGGACGTGTCGATCCAGGCGCAGATCCTCAAGCTGCTCAAGGAACTCCAGCGCGAACTCGGCCTCACCTACGTGTTCATCACGCACGACCTGTCGGTGGTCAAGCACCTGTGCGACCGGGTGGCGGTGATGTACCTGGGCAAGGTGGTGGAGGTCGCCGACCGGGCGGAGTTCTTCGCGAGCGCGGCCCACCCGTACACCGCGTCCCTGCTGTCGGCCATCCCGCTGCCCGATCCGGACGCCGAAGCGCGGCGGCAGCGGGTGGTGCTCGCCGGGGACGTGCCGTCGGCGCTGAACCCGCCGACCGGCTGCGCCTTCCACCCGCGCTGCCCCCGGGCCCAGGCTCGGTGCGCGCGGGAGGCGCCCGCCCTGATCGCCGACGAGTCCGGTCGACGGACGGTTTCCTGCTTCTTCCCGGTACGCCCCGGCGAGGAACTCCAACTGCCCGCAGAGGACGGTGCGAACGCATGACCGACATTGCCGGACTGCTGACCGGGATGATCCCGCCGCTGATGCGGCGCTGGGCGGTGCCCGGCGTCGGCGTCGGCGTGCTCACCCCGGACGGCAGCCACCGCCTCGGCTTCGGCGTGACCAATGTGGACCATCCGTTGCCGGTCGACGAGCACACGCTGTTCCAGATCGGCTCGGTGTCCAAGACGTTCGTCGGCACGATGCTGGCCGCGCAGGCCGACGCCGGGCGGCTGGGCCTGGACGACCTGGTGGCCGACCGCCTGCCGGGCGCGGGGCTGGACCGCCGGATCACCGTCCGGCACCTGCTCACCCACTCCTCCGGCCTGTTCGGCGATCACCTGATCCTCAACGGGCCCCGACTGCTCGCCGACGGCGCGGACGACTCGATCGCCACCGGCGTCGCGCACATCGCCGGGCTGCCGCTGATGTTCGTCCCCGGCACGAACTACTCCTACAGCAACGCCGGGCTGATCGTCGCCGCGCGGCTGCTGGAGGTCGTCACCGGCCGGCGGTACGCGGAGCTGGTCCGCAGCGAAGTGCTGGAACCGGCCGGGATGCGGCACACCTGCACCACCGCGGACGAGGCGATCACCCACCGGGTGGCCGCCCCGCACCGCAGCGACGCCGGGCCCGAGGTGGCCCGGACCGCGGGCTGGCAGCGCGGCTGGCAGCTGCCCGGCTGGGACGTGCCCGGCGGCGGGCTGGTGTCGTCCGTGAGCGACATGCTCGACTACGCCCGCTACCACCTCGCCGGGAAGACCCCGGCGGAGCCGTTCGTCCCGCAACGCGAGCGCAGCGGCGCGACCGAGCGGATCGGGCTGATCTGGCGGCTGGACGACGTCGACGGCGTGCGGCTGGCCTACCACGGCGGGCTGACCATCGGGTACTGCACCCAGCTGTGCCTGGTCCCCGAACGGGGAGTCGGCTTCGTGCTGCTGACCAACGGCACGTCGGGCGAGCAGGTGAACCGGGAGGTGCGCGCCGCGCTGCTGCGAGAACTGGTCGGCATCGCCTCCGAGGCGCCGCCCGCAGAACCCGGCGACGCACCGGCCGACGCCGCCGGGCTGGCGGGCAGTTTCGACGCGTCCTTCTACCGCCTCGAACTCAGCCCGCGCCCCGACGGGCGCGCCGCAGTGCGCATCCACCGCCCGACGCCCCGGCCGGGCAGGTACTACCTGGAGCCGCCGTCGATCGAGCAGGTCGCCTGGTGCGGGCAGGACCGGCTGGTGATCATCGAGCCGGCGAGCGAACGCGGCACGACCATCGACGTCTGCCGGGACGACTCCGGCGCGATCAGCGGACTGCGCCTGCGCGACCGGCTGGCGCCCCGGGTCGACGGCTGACGCGGTGATCAGGAGGCGCTGGCGAGCTGGCTCTTGAACAGCTGGCCCGAAGTCGGCAGCGAAGCCGGCACGGGCCAGCTCTCCGGATCCCAGGCCCCGGACCGCAGGAACGCCCGGCCGCAGTGCACGAACAGCTCGTCCACCTCGACGACCACCGCCAGCGCGGGTTCGACGCCGCGAGCGGCGAACTCGGCGAAGAACGGGGCGGAACGCACGATCGTCGCGCGGCCGTTGACCCGCAGGACGTGGTCGACGCCCGGCACCACGAACAGCATGCCCACGCGGGGATGCTGGAGGATGTTGCGGAAGCTGTCGAGGCGCCGGTTCCCGTTGCGGTCGGCGAAGGCCAGCGTCCGGTCGTCGTCGAACAGCAGCACGCTGCCCGCCGCGTCGCCGCGGGGCGACAGGTCGACGCTGCCGTCCGCGGCGGTGGTCGCGAGGAAGAACAGCCTTGCGGCTGCGATGAAATCCCTGCTGAGCTCGTCGATCCCGGCGATGCCCTTGGCCGCGATCGCCGGTGCCGGCGGCTCCACCACTTCGCGCAGCGCCGCCTCCGACGTCACCAGCTCGGCCTGGCCCGGATTCCACGTCGTCATGCGCGTGCCCTTCGATTCGCGACGGCCAGCAGGTAGAGCAGGTAGGGGGCGCCGACGGCCCCGGTGACCACGCCCACCGGGAGCTGCAGCACGGCGCCGGAGAAGAGGTGCTGCGCCACGAGATCCGCGCCGAGGGTCACGAGCGCGCCGGTCATCGCCGCCGGGAGCAGGCTCGGTCGGCCGGTCCGCAGCAGGCGCACCGAGATCGGCCCGGACACGAACGCCACGAAGGCAACCGGACCGGCCACCGCGGTCGCGACGCCGGCCAGCGCCACGGCCACCGCCAGCAGCCCGAGGCGGCACCACTCGACCCGCAGCCCCAGCCCCCGGGCGACCTCGTCGCCGAGCTGCAGGGCGGCCAGCACGCGACCGAGCACCAGCGCGACCGGCACCAGCACGGCCAGGAACGCCGCCGCGGTGGCGGCCTCGGCCCAGCCGACGCCGTTGAGGCTGCCGGTCAGCCAGAACAGGGCGATCGTCGCGATTTCGGTGTCGCTGCGCGTGATCAGGTACGAGACGATGCTCGACAGGACCGCCGCGACGCCGATGCCGACCAGCGCCAGCCGGTGACCGGTGATGCCGCGCCGCCACGCGAGCAGGTAGATCAGCCCGGCCGTGGCCAGCCCGCCGGCCAGCGCCGCCGTCGGCAGCACGAAACCCGACGCCCCGAACACGGTGATGCACAGCAGGGCGGCCAGGCTCGAACCGGCCGTCACGCCGATCACGTCCGGACTGGCCAGCGGATTCCGCAGGATGTGCTGGAAGATCGAGCCGGCCAGCCCGAGCGCCGCCCCGACCAGCAGGCCCGTCAGGGCGCGCGGCATCCGCAGCCGCAGCACCACGTAGTCCGTTCTCGGCGTGCCCTGGCCGAACAACGTCGCGACCACGTCGGGCACGCCGATCGGATACCGGCCGAAGCACAGGGCGAAGATCAGGACGGCGACCACGGCGGCGGTGAGCCCCGTGAGGACGACCGCGTAGCGGAGGCCGTTGCGGCGGCGCGCCGCGACCAGCGTCGTCATACGGCCACCAGCTTGCGGCGCCGGACGAGGTGGATGAACACCGGCGCCCCGATGATCGCCGTGACGACGCCGACCTGCACCTCGCCCGGCGGCGCGACCACGCGCCCTACGATGTCGGCCACCACCAGCAGCAACGGGGCCAGCAGCATCGAGAACGGCAGCAGCCAGCGGTGGTCGGGGCCGGTCAGCAGCCGCGCGGCGTGCGGGACGATCAGGCCGACGAAAGCGATCGGGCCGGCTATCGCGGTCGCGGAGCCGCACAGCACCACGACCGCCGCCGCGCAGGTCACGCGGCCGACCACCACGTTGTGCCCCAGCGATCGGGCCACATCGTCGCCCAACGAAAGTCCATTGAGGACTCGGGTGCACGCGAAGGCGAGCACGAAACCGGCCGCGAGGAACGGCAACGCCTGCCAAGCGGAGTCCGAGGCCCGGCCCCACAGCGAACCCACCTGCCAGAACCGGAACTGCTCGAAGGTCACGTTGTCGGTGACGAGGACGCCGGTGGTCAGCGAGCCGAACGCGGCGGTGCACGCCGCCCCGGACAGCGCGATCCGCAGCGGCGTGCTGCCCTCCCCGCCCAGCATGCTCACCCCGTAGACCAGGACCGATGCGAGGATCGCGCCGAGGAAGCCGAACCACACGTACCCGGCCACCGACTGCAAGCCGAGCACGCTGATCGCCAGCACGATGCACAACGACGCACCGGCGTTGACGCCCATGATTCCCGGGTCCGCCAACGGGTTCCGGGTCACGCCCTGGATGATCGCGCCGGCCAGCCCGAGCGCCGCGCCCGCGAGCAGCCCCACGATCGTCCGCGGAACGCGCACCTGCCAGATGATCAGGTGGTCGGGATCGCCCGGGCGCGGGTGCAGCAGCGCGTCCAGCACCACAGCGGGCGCGAGCCCCTTGGCGCCCACCATGATGCTCGCGAAGGCCGCTAGCACCAGAACCGCCGCGATCACCCCGAGGACGAGACCGGGACGCGTCCCGCGCCGCACCGAACCCACGGCGCTCAGCGCGCCAGCGCCTGCGCGACCAGCGGGACGACCTCGTCCACCGCGCGGACCAGGCCGAGCGGGGTGCCGCTGGAGAAGGCGTGCGAGATCTCCTCGTCGGAGAGCACGACCGCGTGCCCCGCCTGGACCGCGGGCACCGACCGGAACAGCGGATCGCCGGAGATGTCGTCCGCGCTCACGCCGATCGGCGACATCAGCACGAGGTCCGCGTTGAGCAGGTCCATCCGCTCCGGCGAGATGGAGACCGAGAAGCTCTCCCCGGCCTGGGCCTGCACCTGCGGCGACTGGACGAAGCCGAGGCGCTCCATGAGCTCGACGCGGGAACCGCCGTTGACGTAGGCGCCGTAGGAGCCGACCATCTTGGAGCCGACGACCACGGTCTTGCCCGCGAACTCCGGGTGCGCGGCCGCGGCGTCGCGGAACTTCGCCTCGACGTCCGCGTGGACCTGCTGCGCCTCCGCGGTCCTGCCGAGGGCCTTGCCGATCATGTCGAGCTGCTGGTCCCAGTTCGTCCGGTACGCCTGCCCGCCGGCCGGGATGCTCACCACCGGCACGCCCAGCCCGGCCAGCAGGTCGTGGCGGTCCCGCTCGCCGCTGGCGCGGATGTCCAGGATCAGATCCGGTTCCAGCGCGGCCACGGCCTCCATGTCGACTTCCATGGTGCCGAGCATCGTGGGCGGCGTCGCGTACCTCTTGTCCGCGGGCAGCCACGGCGGAACGCCGTCCCCGCCGATCGGAAGCCAGTCCGCCGCGCCGACCGGCTGCACGCCGAGCGTCAGGGCGACCTCCGCGTCGCCCCAGCCCAGGGCCACGACCCGCTGCGGGCGCTCCGGGATCGTGACGTCACCGAACGCGGTCGGAACGGTCACCGGGAACTGCCCGTCCCCCGCCACCGGCCCCTTCCCGGGCTCCGGCCCACCGCACCCGGCGAGCGCCGCCACCAGCACCAACAGCATCGCCGCGAGCGCTCCGCGACCCCGACGCCCAGAGAACCGCATCAAGCCCCAATCAGAGTGGTTAAGTACGCCTAACCTAACTAATCCGACTGGGTCGAGTCCAGCACCCTCGGCGCGGCCGGGGACGACGTCGGTCACACCGGGCGGCCGGGACGACAAGCCCGGCACCGGACTCCACAGTGGAATCCGGTGCCGGGCTCAGGGGTCGTTGCAGAATGCTGTGCAGCCGCACGCCTCGGACCCGGCTACCAGCGGTGGGCGCAATCGCCACTCTTCGAGCGTCCAGTTCGCAGTTTCAATTGAAACTGCGGTCGACGTCAGGCGCGGGTCACCAGATGATCCGGGTCAGGTCCGCGCAGGACAGTTCGAGCGTCTCGAACGGCGCGCCGGGCCCGCGACCGGTCCATTGCACGGGCTTGACTCCCGCCAGCGACCAGCAAGCCAGCGGCGCGCGTTCCGGGCCGAGCATCGTGATCTCGCCGATCGACTTCTCCGGGCGGCTGCGCAGCCAGTCCGACATCGCCGCGGCGCGGCCGGCCTGCGGGCGGCTGAGGACGACGACGCCGGTTCCGGTTTCCAGGCCCGCGCAACTGGTGAACATGCCGAGGTCGCGATCCCCGATGCGCACCTCGAAGAGGCCGTCGAGCCCGTCCGAGCCCGTCATTCCGCGACCTGCGTCCGGTACGCCCAGCGGAACACCGGGAGGTTCGAGTCGCCGACCGCGCGATAGTCCGCGGTCCGCTCGAAGTGGTCGTACCCGTTCCACCGCCGGATCTTGATCCGCTCGGCCAGATCCACCTCCGCGGCCGTCACCTGGGTCGGGATCCCGACCGGGCCGCCTTCCAGGATGACTTCCCCATCACCAGACACGTCGGTCTCCTCCTGCCGAACCGAGCAGATCACCGATGCAAACTTACTCAAAGATGTTGTCCCGCAACAAAGTCTGTCCACTTGGACGAGGTTTCTCAATAATTGAGCGGCATTTTCACACCTGTGGGCGCGCCGGCCCGGGCCGGCGCGCAAGGGGTTCACACGGAATCGGGCACCTTCAGCCGCTCGTCGAGCACCGCGAGCACCTCCGCCTGGTGCTCGACCAGGTAGAAGTGCCCACCGGGGAAGACCCGCAGGTCCACTTCGGCGTCGGTGTGCTCCCGCCAGGCTTCGGCTTCCGCCAGGGTGACCTTCGGGTCGTCGTCGCCGAGCAGCACCGTGACCGGGCAGGCCACCTTCGCCCCGGGCTCGCCCTGGTAGGTCTCGGCCGCTCGGTAGTCGCTGCGAACCGCGGGCAGGATCATGCGCAGCAGCTCCTCGTCGCCGAGCACGTCGGCAGCGGTCCCGCTCAGCTTCCGCAGGTCCGCGACGAGCCCCTCGTCATCGCTCAGGTGCACCCACTCGTCCCGGTGCGTCGACGGTGCGCGGCGGCCGGACGCGATCAGCCGGATCGGCGCGACCTCCATGCGGCGCGCCACCTCGAAGCCCACCGCCGCGCCCATGCTGTGGCCGAAGAGCGCCAGCGGGCGATCCGCCCACGGCCGCAGCTCGGCGGCGAGCCGGTCCGCGAGCTCACCGATGTCGTCGATGCAGCGCTCCGCCAGCCGGTCCTGGCGGCCGGGGTACTGCACCGACAGCACCTCGACCCGCGGCGCGAGCGCGCGGGACAGCGGGAAGTAGAAGCTGGCCGAGCCGCCCGCGTGCGGCAGCGCGACCAGGCGGACCCCGGCGTCGGGCGCAGGGTGGAAGCGGCGGATCCACATCTGGCCGCCGCGTGCTGGAACAGTCACCGTTCTTCCTCCGGTCACAGCGGAATGTTGCCGTGGTGGCCGCGGCCGGCGGCGGCCTCGGCGAGCGCGGCGGCGACCCGGCGCCGGGTGTCCGCGGGATCGATCACCTCGTCCACCACGCCGATGTCAAGCGCACGGCCGACGCCGCCGGCGAGGCGCTCGTGCTCGTCGACGAGCTCGGCCCGCAGCGCCATCCGCAGGTCGTCATCGTCCACTGCGGACAGTTTCTTGCGGTGCAGGATACCCACCGCCGCCTCGGTGCCCATGACCGCGACTTCGGCCTCCGGCCAGGCGAACACCGCGCTCGCGCCCAGCGCTCGGGAATTCATCGCGATGTAGGCGCCGCCATATGCCTTCCGGGTCACCAGCGTCACCCGCGGCACCACGGATTCGGCGAAGGCGTAGAGCAACTTGGCGCCGCGGCGCACCACGCCGGCCCATTCCTGGTCCACGCCGGGCAGGTAGCCGGGCACGTCGACGATGACCAGCAGCTGCACGCCGAACGAGTCGCACATCCGCACGAACCTGGCCGCCTTCTCCGCCGATGACGAATCAAGGCAGCCGCCCTTGCGCAACGGGTTGTTCGCGACGACGCCCACGGTCCGCCCGCCGAGCCGGCCCAGGCCGGTGACCACGTTGGGCGCCCACTTCTGCTGCAACTCGTCGAAACCGCTGGCGGCATCGAGGATCTCGCGCACCAGCGGGTGCACGTCGTAGGCGCGGTTGGCGGCAGCCGGCAGCAACGCCCGCAGATCCTTGCGCTCCGCCACCGCACGCAGGTCGAAGGCGCCCTGCTGGGCGAGCAGGCCGGTGATCCGGCGAGCCCTGGTGTAGGCGTCCGCCTCCGAGTCGGCGAGCACGTGCGCGACGCCCGACTTCTGCCCGTGCGCCGCGGGACCGCCGAGCCCGGCCATGTCGACCTGCTCACCGGTGACGCTGCGCACCACGTCCGGCCCGGTGACGAACAGCCGCCCG
The DNA here is from genome assembly GCF_040654735.1 of Saccharopolyspora sp. NPDC050642. Classification (NCBI taxonomy): domain Bacteria; kingdom Bacillati; phylum Actinomycetota; class Actinomycetes; order Pseudonocardiales; family Pseudonocardiaceae; genus Saccharopolyspora; species Saccharopolyspora sp. NPDC050642. Next base: position 148,569 of record NZ_JBFAIN010000006.1, read on the forward strand.
TCGGCCGCCATGATCACCACATCGGTCAGCGCCGGCCCGTACGCCGCGGCTCCGGCTGCGGGCCCGAGCACGACCGAGATCTGCGGCACCCGACCGGAAGCGCGGATCATCGCGGCGAACATCTGGCCTACGCCGTCCATCGACTCCACGCCCTCGGCGAGCTTCGCGCCGCCGGAATGCCACAGCCCGATCACCGGGCACCGGTCCCGGACGGCGCGGTCGACGGCATCGACGATGCGCCGCGCCCCGTCCGCACCCAGCGCGCCGCCCATCCTGGTGGCGTCCGTGCAGTACGCGATCATCCGGGCACCGTCGATCCGCCCCGCCACCGCGGCCACCCCGCTGTCGTCCGGCGGGTGCAGCGGGGTGGCGGAATCGCTGTCGAGCAGCAGCGCCAGCCGCGCGACCGGCAGGCGGGGATCCGGGGCTCGTTCGGCGATCAGCCGCGGTGCGGCGGTGGCAGTCAACGTCAACCTCCCGGCTTCTGCGGTTCGAAGACCCGATCAGTCCTGCCGCCGGGGGCTTCCGGCGAGGCACGAGCAGAACGCGCGGTTTCCACCGGAACCGCACCGGACTTCGCGAGGTGATCGGCGCCCGCCCCATCTTCGGGCATCGGGCACCGCCTCGCCGTGCGAATGCGGGCAAGCCCGCGAGCCGTGGCGAAAGGAAAAACCTCTTCACCGCAACAGGAAATCCCGTGCCGAGATCGTCTGCGGCGGCCCGCGTCCGGAATCGCGACTACCGCGAGGCGCCGGAACGCGTTCGCGCCACCGGGAAATCGGTCCACCACCACCGATGGGGTCGGCACCCGCACGATGGTGGGCAGCGGCGTCACGGTTCCAGCACGAGCTTGCCGCGCGTCCGCCGGCCGAGCATGTCCTCGTGCGCCCGCCGCGCCTCGCCGAGCGGGTACACGCCGCCGATCGCCGGGCGCAGCCGGCCGGCGGCGGTGAGGGCGAACAGCTCGGCCAGCGGCTCCCGGTACCTCCCGGGCAACGAGATCACCTGCGGCAGCCAGAACCCGCCGACCGCAACGGTGCGCTCGATGACCTGCGCCGTCGCGATCGGGGCGGGCAGCACGTGGGACGCCACGCCGTAGGTGACGATCCGCCCGAGCGGCGCGAGCGCGTCCAGCGCCGCGTCGAAGACCGCCCCGCCGGTGGCGTCGAAGATGATGTCCGCCGGACGCCCGGCGTTGGCCTCGACGACCCGGTCGCGATACCCCGCGGCCGCGCCGTCCACGGCGACGTCGGCGCCGACGGCCATCGCGAAGGCCCGCTTGTCGGGGCTCGACGCCGCGGCCACCACGCGGCCCGCCCCGAACAGCTTCGCCAGCTGGACCAGCAGCGATCCCACCCCGCCCGCGGCCGCGTTCACCACCACCGACTCACCGGGGACGATCCGCGCGCAGGTGCGCAGCAGGTGCCAGGCCGACAGGCCCTGGACGCCGAGCGCGACGGCCTGGTGGTCGTCCACGCCGTCCGGGACCTCGGCGACGAACGGGGAGGACGTGACGACCAGCTCGGCGTACCCGCCGCCGTCCATCATGGCGAGGACGCGCCGCCCGTCGGCGGTGCGACCGACCACCTCACCGCCCGGGACGTAGGGCAGCTCGACCGGCTTGAGGTAGGAATTCGCCGTGCACATGGTGTCCATGTAGTTGACGCCGGCGGCGCTGACCCGGATGGCCACCGCACCGCTGCCGGATGCCGGATCCGGCACTTCTTCCTGTACGAGCACTTCCGGCCCGCCGTACCGGGAAATCTGGATGGCGCGCACCGCATCTCCAAGCGCTCTGCTGCGATCACGGACCACCCAGGACTACCACACGGCCCCCCGCCGGGCGCACCAGAACTGATCACCTCATCGAAAGGCTGAAAACCATTGCGCCGCAACAATATATGAAGCGATCTCGGCATCATCATTGCGAACCGTAATCGCCCTTCCGGGCAGGACAACGAAGACGAGTGAGCTGCCTTCTCGATCGGGCATGATCGGTCGAGAAACCGTCTTGGGTGGCTTAGAAATGGGGCGGATCTCCCGCATTCACCCCGGAAGGAGCCCCTCCCATGAAGGCCCAGACCCCCAGCAACGCGCCCCGGCCGAACGAGAAAGCCGCGCCGCTGATCGGCCGTCGGGGCAAGTGGGTGTTGGCGAGCCTCTCCGCCGGTCTGCTGGCCGCCGGAACGCTGGTGGTCTCGAGCGGGCCGACCGCGCTGTCCGCGGCGAACGTCGACGAACCGGTGCACGGCGAATCGTGCAGCGGAACCGCGACGCTGAAGATCACGCCGGGCCTCAAGCGGACCGAGCAGGAGATCACCTTCAGCTACGTCGAGGGCGGGCACAGCGGGCGGTGCGTCTCCACCCTGCCGATCACCGGCACGAAGGCCCACGAGGTCGAGGTCAAGGGCAAGGGCGACTGCGAGTCCGCGATCGTGTGGGTGAAGGACCGCGTGCGCTGGACCACCCATGACCAGTCCGAGCGCACCAGCGTGATGGAGTTCGTGAGCACGTTCCAGATCGCCGGGGACGTCATCATCGAGCGGTCGGTGGGCCGGGTCACCGAAGGCGAGCTCAAGGGCCACATCATCGAGAACAACACCATCGGCCGGATCGACCCGGCGAAGTGCGACTCCCCGGAAGGCCTCACCGAGATCACCCTGACGGGTCTGTACAACACCAGCCTCGGCTGAGCACCTGCGCCCGGCCCCGGACCCGCGTGTTGAACGAGCCGACAGGGAGTTCACTTGGTACCCGGATCTGACCGCGCAGGAATAGGAGATCGTTCGGCCGCCGATGACGGGATCGCCGTCATCGGCGCCGCATGTCGGCTCCCGAAAGCAGCGGACATGCGTGCGTTGTGGCGGCTGCTGCGGGACGGCGGCAGCGCGATCGCCGACGCTCCTGCCGACCGCTGCGGCCCCGATGCGTCCGGGGCCGCCCGCCGGGGCGGGTTCCTCGATCGCGTCGACGGCTTCGACGCCGACTTCTTCGGCATCTCGCCGCGCGAGGCCCGTGCGATGGATCCCCAGCAGCGGCTGGTCCTGGAGCTGGCCTGGGAGGCGCTCGAAGACGCCGGGCTCGTCGCGGACCGGATCCGGGGCAGCCGGGCCGGCGTGTTCCTCGGGTGCGCGGCCGACGACTACGCGACCCTGCTGCACCGCCGTGCGCCGCGGGCGATCGGCCGGCACACCTCGACCGGCTTGCAGCGCGGCATCATCGCGAATCGCGTGTCGTACGCCCTGGGGCTGCGCGGCCCGAGCATGGTCGTCGACAGCGCGCAGTCGTCGTCGCTGGTGGCAGTGCACCTGGCCTGCGAGAACCTGCGGTCCGGGGAGACCGATCTGGCGCTGGCGGGCGGCGTGAACCTCATCCTCGCGCCGGAGAGCTCGGAGTGCGTGGAGGAGTTCGGCAGCCTGTCGCCCGACGGCCGCTGCTACACCTTCGACGCCCGCGCCAACGGATACGTGCGCGGCGAAGGCGGCGGCGTGGTCGTCCTCAAGCCCGTGTCCCGGGCGGTGGCCGACAACGACCCTATCTACTGCGTGATCCGCGGCGGAGCGGTCAACAACGACGGCGCGAGCGACGGCCTGACGGTGCCCGATTCGTTGGCACAGCGGGAAGTCATCCGCGCGGCGTACGCGGCGTCCGGTGTGGACCCGGCGGAGGTGCAGTACGTCGAGCTGCACGGCACGGGCACGAAGGTGGGCGATCCGGTGGAGGCCTCGGCGCTCGGTGCGGCACTGGGCGCCGTCCGGCCGCCCGGCTCTCCCCTGCCGGTCGGCTCCGCCAAGACGAACGTCGGGCACCTGGAGGGCGCGGCGGGCATCGTCGGCCTGCTCAAGGTGGCGCTGGCCATCCGGCACCGCATGCTGCCGCCGAGCCTCAACTTCGAGACGCCGAATCCCGCTGTTCCGCTGGATTCCCTGAACCTGGCGGTCCAGCGGGAACTCGGGCCGTGGCCCCGGCCGGACCGGCCGCTGACGGCGGGCGCGAGCTCCTTCGGCATGGGCGGCACGAACTGCCACCTCGTCATGACGGAGCCGCCCGCCATCGAGACCGGCGAGCCCGGCGACATCACGGGCACCGTGCCCTGGCTGGTTTCGGGGAAGACCCCGGAAGCGCTGTGCGCGCAGGCGGCCCGGCTGCACGCACACCTCCGCGAGCACCGGGACTGGTCACCGTCCGACGTGGCGTGGTCGCTGGCGACCACGCGGAGCCAGCACGCGCAGCGCGCCGCGATCCTCGGCCGTGACGAAGAAGAACTGCTCGCCCGGCTGGAAGAACTCGCGCGGGGCGGCGAAGGTCCGGGGCTCGTGCGCGGCGTGGCGACGGGCGGCATCGGCGTCGCGATGTTGTTCTCCGGGCAAGGCAGCCAACGAGCCGGGATGGGACGCGAACTCCACCGCGCCTTTCCCGAGTTCGCCGAAGCATGGGACGAGGCGTGCGAGCACCTCGATCCGCTGCTCGGCATGGACCGCCCGCTCACCGAGGTCGTCTTCGCGGGCAGCCAGGACGCACTGAACGAGACGCTCGTCGCGCAGCCCGCCCTGTTCGCGCTCCAGGTCGCGCTGTTCCGGCTGTTCGAGGGGCACGGCATCGGCGCCGACTTCCTCATCGGCCACTCCGTGGGCGAGCTGAGCGCGGCGCACGTCTCCGGCATCCTCACCTTGCCCGATGCGGCGACGCTGCTCGCCGCCCGCGCGCGCCTCATGCAGTCGCTGCCGGCCTCCGGCGTCATGGCCGCCGTGCGGGCGACCGAAGCCGAACTCACCCGGTCCCACCCCGAACTCGCCGACCCGGCGAGCGGCGTGGCCATCGCGGCGCTCAACGCGCCGGACAGCACGGTGATCTCCGGCGAGCCCGAGCCGGTGGACGCGATCGTGCGGCATTGGCGCCAAGCCGGCCGCCACGTCCGGCAGCTGCGCACCAGCCGCGCCTTCCACTCACCGCACTGCGACGCCATCCTCGACGAGTTCGAGTCGACCGCGTCGCGGCTCACCTACCACCGGCCGGGCATCCCGATCATCTCCACCCTGACCGGTGATCGCGGCGATGCGATCACGACGCCGGGCTACTGGGTGCGCCAGCTGCGCGATCCCGTCCGGTTCCACCCGGCGCTGGCCTGGCTCCACCGCAACCACGAAGCGACCCACCACCTGGAACTCGGCCCGGGTACGACCCTCACGACGCTCGCGCGCGAGGTGCGCGGCGACATCCCGGCCATCCCGGCGCTGCACCCGGATCTTCCGGAGCCCGAGAGCGTGCTGACCTGCCTCGCCCGCGCGCACGCGACCGGCGTTCCCGTCGACTGGACGGCTCTGCTGCCCGCAGGCCGGCGGATCGACCTGCCGACCTACGCCTTCCAGCGGCGGCGGTACTGGCTGGACGAGGAGGCGACCGACGACGAGGCGGTCGCGGCGCCCGAGACCAAGAGCGAGCAGGACCCGCTGGAGCTCGTGCGCTCTCAAGCCGCCGTCATCCTGGGGCATTCCTCGCCCGAGGACGTCGAACCGCGACGCACGCTCCGCGAGCTCGGCTTCGACTCGCTCGGGACGGTGGAGCTGCGCGACCGCCTCTCCGCCGCCACCGGGCTCCGGCTGACGACCGCGGCGCTCTACAGCTACCCGACGCCCGTCGAACTGGCCGATCACCTGCGCGCGGAGCTGGCCGGGGCCAGTGGTGGGGAGCCGACCGCAGTCAGCACGTCGGCCGGCGATGAGCCGATCGCGATCGTCGGCATGGCCTGCCGCCTGCCCGGTGGCGCGCGGTCGCCGGAGGACCTGTGGCGGCTCGTCGCCTCCGGCGCGGACGCGATCTCCGGGTTCCCCACCGATCGCGGCTGGGACCTGGACGCCCTCTTCGACCCGGATCCGGACGCGGCCGGCAAGTCCTATGCCCGGCAGGGCGGATTCCTGCACGACGCGGCGGCCTTCGATCCCGCCTTCTTCGGCATCAGCCCGCGCGAAGCGCTGGCGATGGACCCCCAGCAGCGGCTGCTGCTGGAAACGTCGTGGGAGGCGTTGGAGCGCGCCGGGATCGATCCGGCGGCGCTGCGCGGCACGTCCACCGGGACGTTCGTCGGCGCGACCGCGCAGGACTACGGGCCTCGCCTGGACCAGTCCGGCGAGGGGCATGCGCTGACCGGCACCACGCCGAGCATCCTGTCCGGGCGGATCGCCTACTCCCTGGGCCTGCACGGACCGGCGGTTACAGTGGACACCGCGTGCTCGTCGTCGCTGGTAGCGATGCATCTGGCCTGCGAATCGCTGCGGTCGGGCGAGTCGGGCCTGGCGCTGGCCGGCGGGGTGACCGTGATGGCCACGCCCGGCATGTTCATCGAGTTCAGCCGCCAGCGCGGGCTGGCGCAGAACGGGCGCTGCAAGGCGTTCTCCGCCGACGCCGACGGAACCAGCTGGGCCGAAGGCGTCGGAGTGGTGGTGTTGGAGCGGCTGTCGGAGGCCGCGCGCAACGGCCACCGGGTCCTGGCTGTGATCCGGGGAAGCGCGATCAACCAGGACGGCGCCAGCAACGGCCTGACCGCGCCGAGCGGACTTGCCCAGGAGCGGGTGATCCTGCAGACCTTGGCCAACGCCGGGCTCACGCCCGCCGACGTCGACGCCGTGGAAGCCCACGGCACCGGCACGGCGTTGGGCGATCCGATCGAAGCCCAAGCACTGCTCGCCACCTACGGCAAGCACCACAGCCCCGAACGGCCGGTGTGGCTGGGATCGCTGAAGTCCAACATCGGCCACACCCAAGCAGCTGCCGGTGTCGCGGGCGTCATCAAGATGGTGCAGGCGCTCCACCACGAAGAGCTGCCCGCCACGCTGCACGCCGACGAACCGTCTCCCCACGTCGACTGGAGCAGCGGCGCCGTCGCACTGCTCGATCAACCCCGGCCGTGGCTCGCGAGCGAACGGCCGCGTCGCGCCGCCGTCTCGTCGTTCGGCATCTCCGGCACCAACGCGCACCTCGTCCTCGAACAGCCGCCGACCACGGAGTCCACAGCGGACACTCCGATCTCGACCGCGGATTCGGGCGCCGTGCCGTGGTTGATCTCCGCGAGAACGCCGGAAGCTCTTGCATCACAAGCAGAACGCCTGCTTTCCCACCTCGACGCCCGGGACGGCTGGACGCCGGCCGAGGTGGCTCGGTCGCTGGCCACCACCCGCACCGCCTTCTCGCACCGGGCTGCGATCGTCGGCACCGGCCGCGAGGAATTGTTGGCAGGGCTGGAAACCCTCGCCGGTTCCGGGGACGCTTCGGACATCGTGCAAGGCACCGCCGCAGACCAGCCGAGCCTCGCCATGCTGCTGTCCGGCCAGGGAAGCCAGCGTCCCGGCATGGGCCGTGGGCTGCACGAGGCGTTCCCGGTGTTCGCCCGCGCCTGGGACGAAGCGTGCGCGCACCTGGACCCGCTGCTGGGCCTGGACCGACCGCTCACCGACATCGTGTTCCACGGCGACGACGCCGAGGTGGCACAAACGCTGGTCGCTCAGCCTGCGCTGTTCGCACTGCAGGTCGCGTTGTTCCGGCTGCTCGAACACCACGGCGTCGTGCCGGATCACCTCATCGGCCATTCGGTCGGCGAGCTCACCGCCGCGCACCTCGCCGGGGTGTTCTCCCTGCCCGACGCCGCCGCCCTGCTCGCCGGGCGGGCCCGGTTGATGCAGGCCCTCCCCGCGCACGGGATCATGGCCGGGATCCAGGCAGCGGAGCAGGAACTCCTCGACGTGCACCCCGAGCTCCTCGACCCGCACAGCGGCGTCTCGATCGCCGCGGTCAACGCCCCGCAGTCGACCGTCGTCTCCGGTGATCCCGACGCCGTCCACGCCATCCGAGAGCACTGGCGCGGGCAGGGTCGCACCGTTCGGGACCTGCACACCAGCCGCGCTTTCCACTCGCCGCACTGCGAGCCGCTGCTCGATGAGCTCGAACGCATCGCTCGCAAGCTGACCTTCCACCCGCCGAAGATCCCGATCATCTCCACCGTCACCGGGAACGTCACCGACGAGCTCACCACCCCGGCCTACTGGGCACGCCAGGTACGTCGACCTGTCCGCTTCGCCCCTGCCCTCGCCTGGCTCCACGAGCACCACAACGTCACGCATCATCTGGAGCTCGGTCCCGACGCGCCCCTCACCACGCTCGCGCGCACCACGCACGACACACCAGGCCACCCCACCTTGCGCGCCGGTACCGACGACGCGACCGCCTACGTCACCGCCCTCGCCGGAGCCCACGCCACGGGCCTCCCGGTCCGCTGGCCCGCGCTCCTCCCGCCGAGCCGGACCATGGACCTCCCCACCTACGCCTTCCAGCACCAGCGGTACTGGCTGAACGCGGAACGGTCGGCCGGGCGCCCCGAGACGCTGGGGCTGGCGAGCACCGGGCACCCGCTGCTCACCGCACGCGTCGACATGCCGCAGACCGGCGAGACGGTCTTCACCGGGCGGATCTCGCTCGAAACGCAGCCGTGGCTGGCCGACCACGTCGTCCAGGGCACCGTGCTGCTCCCGGGTACCGCGCTACTCGACATGACGTTGCACGCGGCCGCGCAACTCGACTGCACCGTCGAAGAACTCACCCTCCACACGCCGCTCGCGCTGCCCGCCCACGGGCACCTCGCGCTGCGCCTGACGATCGCGCCGGAGAGCGAGTCCGGAAATCGCGATGTCACCATCCACTCCCGCGAGTCGGCCGACGACGAAGCCCAGGACTGGGTCCAGCACGCCGCCGGTGTTTTGAGCGCCGATGCGCAACGTCCTCGGGGCGACTTTCCGGAGACCGCACCGCCGGAGCACGCCACGCCGGTGGATCTGGCCGCTGCGTACGACATCTTCGGCGACCGCGGCCTCGACTACGGGCCTGCGTTCCAGGGGCTCCAAGCCCTGTGGGAGGACGGCGACGACCTGTACGCCGAGGTCACCTTGCCCGAAGAAGCCGGCGCAGGCGGCTGGGCGATCCACCCCGCACTGCTCGATCCCGCGCTCCAGGCGGCCCTGCTGCCGAGGCTCGGCGACTCCCAGGACGCGCTCCTCCCCTTCTCCTGGAGCGGAATCCGGCTCCACCAGCGGAGCGCGCAACGCCTCCGGGTCGGCATCCGGCCGGTCGGTTCCGGCACGATCCGCATCGCCGCCGCGGACGAGACCGGCGATCCCGTGGCCGAGATCGAGGCCCTGACCCTGCGGCCGGCCGCGACCGCCGGCGGCCGGGACGCCGAGCTGCTCCGTCTGAAGTGGACGCAGCTGAACGCGGATCTGCACGCGGAGAGCGGTGATCCGCGCCCCGATGTGGTGCTGGCCGACTTCCGCGCGATCGATCCGTCGGAGGACGTCCCGGCGTGCGTTGCTCGAGTCACCCGGGAAGCGCTGGATCAGGTGCAGAGCTGGTTGTCGGACGGGGCGGAGACGCGTCTGGCGCTGGTGACGCGGGGCGCGGTGGCGGTGCAGCCGGGAGAGGTTCCGGACCTGGTCACCGGCCCGCTGTGGGGCCTGCTGCGGGTGGCGCAGAACGAGCACCCCGACCGGATCCTCCTCGTCGATGCCGACGCGCACACCGATCACGACGGGCTGCGGCAAGTCGTCGGCGTTGCCCTGCGCCAGGGTGAACCGCAGATCGCGGTGCGCGGCGATTCGCTGTTCGTGCCCCGGCTGACGCGCGCCCAAAAGGTCCTCACCCCGCCCGAGGGCCGCGCGTGGCGGCTGGACGTGACCGACCGCGGCAGCATCGACAACCTCGACCTGGCGGCATTCGAGGAGGCCGAGGCGCCGCTTTCGGCTGGTCAGGTCCGGGTCTCGGTACGGACCGTCGGGCTGAACTTCCGGGATGTGCTCAACGCCCTCGGCATGTACCCCGGCACCCCGCCGCTGGGCATCGAGGTCGCCGGTGTCGTCACCGAGGCCGCCTCCGATGTCGATCGCCTGTCGGTCGGCGACCGGGTGGCGGGCATGCTGCCCGGCGCGATGGGGCCGCTGGCGGTCGGCGATCACCGCGTGTTCGCCCGCGTACCGCAGGACTGGACGTTCGCCCAGGCCGCCGCCACGCCCGCGGTGTTCCTCACCGCCTACCACGCCCTCCACCACCTGGCACGGGTCCAGCCGGGGCAGCGCGTGCTCGTGCACGCCGCCGCGGGCGGCGTCGGCATGGCCGCGATCCAGCTGCTCCAGCACTACGGCGCCAACATCTACGCCACCGCACACCCCAGCAAATGGGCAACCCTGCGCGAACTCGGCATTCCCGCAGATCACATCGCCTCATCGCGCACACCGGACTTCGCCACACAGTTCCCCTCAGTCGACGTCGTCCTCAACTCGCTCACAGGCGATCTCCTCGACGCATCGCTGGAACTGCTCAAACCGGGTGGGCACTTCGTCGAGCTCGGCAAGACCGACCCCCGAGACCCCGCCGAACACCCCGGACTGCACTACCACTCCTTCGACCTCACCGAAGCCGACCCCGACCACCTCCAGGCCATGCTCGGCGACCTCACCCGCCTGTTCGCCAGCGGCGCCCTAGCTCCGCTGCCGGTGACCGCGTGGGACATCCGGCAAGCCCCGGAAGCCTTCCGGCACCTCAGCAACGCCCGCCACACCGGCAAACTCGCACTCACCATCCCCACACCATCCAAACCCCACGGCACCATCCTCATCACCGGCGGCACCGGCGCCCTCGGCACCACCCTCGCCCGCCACCTCGCCGCACAACAACCCGCGCACCTCCTCCTGGCCAGCCGCCAAGGCCCAGCAGCACCGGGAGCGGCACAGCTCCGCGACGAGCTGCGATCGCTCGGGGCGGACGTCAGCATCACGGCCTGCGACTTCACCGATTCCGTTGCCGTGCAACGACTTCTTGACACCATCCCGGCTGACCGGCCGCTCACCGGGGTCGTCCACGCCGTCGGCGCCCTCCACGACGCCCCGGTACACGCGCTCACCGCCGATCAGCTCGCCGCGGTCCTGAAATCCAAAGTGGACTCCGCCTGGAACCTGCACCACGCCACCCGGCAGCAGGACCTCGCGTTCTTCGCCCTCTACTCCTCCGCCGCCGCACTGCTCGGCAACCCCGGCCAAGCCAACTACGCCGCCGCCAACACCTTCCTCGACGCCCTCGCCGAACACCGCCACTCCCAAGGGCTTCCGGCGCACTCGCTCGCCTGGGGACCTTGGAGCACCGACCGCGGCATGACGCAGCACCTCACCCGCGGCGAGCGGGAGCGCATGGCGGACATCGGGATGCACTTCCTCGATCCCGGCGAGGCCCTCCGCCTTTTCGACCAAGCCGGCGGCAGCCCGGACCCGTACCTGGTGCCGCTCCGCCTCGACAACAAGCGCCGGCCGGCCGCACTGCTGAGCGACCTGACTCCCGGCCGGACCCGAACGCGGCGGGCAGCGGCACCGTCGTCGTTGGCCGGTCGCTTGGCGGCCGTTCCCGAGGCGCAGCGCCACCGCGTGGTGCTGGAGCTCGTCCAAGCCCACGCCGCTGCGGTTCTGGGCCACTCCGATCCGGCGAGCATCGACTCGCGGTCGAGCTTCAAGGGCCTGGGGTTCGACTCGTTGACCTCGGTGGAGCTGCGGAACCGGCTCGCCGCCGCCACCGGGCTTTCCCTGCCGCCTGGACTGATCTTCGACCACCCCACGCCCTGGACGCTGTCCGACCGGCTGTGCGCCCTCCTGCTGGCCGATCGCCCAAAGACCCGACCCGGCCCGAGGACGACGCGGCGCGCCGACGACGAGCCGATCGCCATCGTCGGCATGGCATGCCGGCTTCCCGGCAACGTGCACTCACCGGACGAGCTGTGGCAGCTGGTCGCGTCCGGTGCCGACGTCATCTCCGGCTTCCCCACCAACCGCGGCTGGAACCTGGACGACCTCTTCGACCCGGACCCCGACGCGTCGGGAAAGTCGTACGCCCGCCACGGCGGGTTCCTGCACGACGCCGACCAGTTCGACCCGGCGTTCTTCAGCATCAGCCCCCGAGAAGCGCTGGCCATGGACCCCCAGCAGCGGCTCCTGCTCGAAACCACCTGGGAAGTCCTCGAAAACGCGGGCATCGACCCTGGCGAACTGCGCGGCAGCCCGACCGGCGTCTTCGTCGGAGCGATCCCGCAGGACTACGGGGCGCGGCTGCACAACGCGGCGAAGGACGTGGAAGGGCACGTCCTGACCGGCACGACCTCCAGCGCGATCTCGGGGCGAGTGGCCTATCTGCTGGGCTTGGAAGGCCCGGCGGTGACCGTGGACACCGCGTGCTCGTCGTCGCTGGTGGCGATGCACCTGGCGTGCCAGTCGCTGCGGTCGGGCGAGTCGAGCATGGCGCTTGCCGGCGGGGCCACGATCATGGCGACACCCGGGATGTTCATCGAGTTCAGCCGCCAGCGCGGACTCGCGCAAGACGGCCGCTGCAAAGCGTTCTCCGCCGAGGCCGACGGCACGAGCTGGGCCGAAGGCGCCGGGGTCGTAGCGCTGGAACGCCTCTCCGACGCGCAGCGCAACGGTCACCGCGTTCTGGCCGTGATTCGGGGTAGCGCGGTGAACCAGGACGGTGCCAGCAACGGGCTCACCGCACCCAACGGACCGTCGCAGGAACGCGTCATCCAGCAAGCACTGGCCAACGCCGGACTCACCCCCGCCGACATCGACGCCGTCGAAGCCCACGGCACCGGGACATCGCTGGGCGACCCGATCGAAGCCCAAGCACTGCTGGCCACCTACGGCAAGCACCACACCGCCGAACAACCGGTGTGGCTCGGGTCGCTGAAGTCCAACATCGGCCACGCCCAGGCCGCCGCGGGCGTCGCCGGTGTCATCAAAATGGTGCAGGCGTTCCACCACGACGAACTGCCCGCGACGCTGCACGCCGACGAACCATCAGCACACATCGACTGGAGCAGCGGCACTCTCGCGCTGCTCACCGAGCCGCAGCCGTGGCCGGAAGCCGACCGGCCACGCCGCGCCGCCGTCTCCTCCTTCGGCGTCTCCGGCACCAACGCACATCTCATCCTCGAACAGGCCCCAGCAGAAGAGTCCACACAGGACAATGACCCTGCGGAGATCGTCGTCGGCACTGGTGATCTGGTTCCGTGGGTGGTCTCCGCCAGGACGCCCGAGGCCCTCGCGGCGCAAGCAGCACGGCTGCACGACCACTTGGCGCGGGACTCCGGTTGGACGCCTTCGAACGTGGCGTGGTCGCTGGCCACCACCCGTGCCGCGCTCGAACACCGAGCAGTGGTCCTCGGGCGCGACCGGGACGAGCTGCTGAACGAGCTGCACGTCTTGGCTCGCGGCGACGCCTCCCCCCGGATCATGCAGCGCACCGGCCCCATGACGCCGGATCCGGATCGCGTGGTGCTGGTCTTCCCCGGTCAGGGCGGCCAATGGCCCGGCATGGGACGCGAACTGCTCGACACCAACCCGGTCTTCGCCGCAGCCCTGGCCGAATGCGATCAAGCATTGTCGAGATATCAGGACTGGTCGGTGACCGACCTGCTCCGCAACGGCGACGCCTTGGAACGGGTCGATGTCGTCCAACCGGCCCTGTTCGCCGTCATGGTCTCCCTGACCCGGGTCTGGCAATCCCATGGAGTCCGGCCAGCCGCCGTCGTCGGCCACTCCCAAGGAGAAATCGCCGCCGCGCACATCGCCGGTGCACTCGACCTCGACCAAGCCGCACGCGTCGTCGCCCTGCGATCCCAGCTGATCCGCACCCACCTCGCCGGACACGGCAGCATGCTCTCCACCGCACTCTCCGTCGACGACCTCCAACCCCATCTCGACGAGCGGGTTTCGATCGCCGCGATCAACAGCCCCACCGCCACCGTGCTCTCCGGCGACACCGACGCCATCCACTACCTCCACGCCACGCTCACCGACCGAGGTGTGCGATGCCGCGTGCTACCGGTGGACTACGCCTCCCACAGCCACCACGTCGAAACCCTCCGACAGCCACTGCTGGAACGACTCGCCGGACTCACCCCGAAAGCCGCCGAAATCCCGTTCCACTCCACCGTCACCGGCGATGTGCTGGACACCACCGGACTCGACGCCGACTACTGGTACACCAACCTCGCCACCACCGTGAACTTCCACCGCACCATCACGCGGCTGAACACCTCCGGGCACCGGACCTACCTCGAACCCAGCCCGCACCCCACGCTGACGCACCACATCAACACCATCGCCGCCGACGCGACCAGCGCGACCACGCTGCACCGCGACCACCCCGGCCGGGACACGCTCCTCGCCAACGCCGCGCACCTCTGGGCCAACGGCACGCCCATCGCATGGCAGGCCGTCCTGCCCGCCCGCGAGCGCATCGCCCTCCCCACATACCCGTTCCAGCGCGAACGGTTCTGGCTCGCACCGACCACCGCCCGCGTGGCGGAAAGCGAGGACACCCGCCGCCCCAAGGGCGATACGACATCGACCGCCAAGCTCCGCCAGGAGCTCGCCCAGCTCCCCGCGCACCAACGGCACACCCACCTCCTCGACCACGTCATCCGGCACGCCGCCGCCGTCCTCAACTACGCCGCCCCCGACTCGATCCCCACCCACCACACGTTCCAGCAGATCGGCTACGACTCCGTCACCGCGATCCAGCTCCGCAACCAACTCGCCGCCACCACCCGGACCTCCCTCCCCGCCACCCTCATCTACGACCACCCCACGCCCACCCAGCTCGCGGACCACCTGCTGGAACTGCTGCTGGGCGAGCCGAGCACCCGGTCCGCACCGGACTCCGCGCCGGTCGACGAGCGCGAGCCGATCGCGGTCGTCGGCATGGCGTGCCGGCTGCCGGGCGGTGTGGCATCGCCGGACCAGCTCTGGGACCTGGTCGCCTCCGCCACGGACGCGATCTCGGACTTCCCGGCGAACCGCGGCTGGGACCTCCAGCGCCTCTTCCACCCGGATCCCGACAACCCGGGGACGACGTACTGCCGGCAGGGCGGATTCCTGCTGGACGCGGCGGAGTTCGATCCGGCGTTCTTCGGCATCAGCCCGCGCGAGGCACTCGCCATGGATCCCCAGCAGCGCCTGCTCCTCGAAACCACGTGGGAAGCGATCGAGAACGCCGGAATCGATCCGGCGACGCTCCGCGGCACCGCCACCGGGACCTTCATCGGAGCGACCGCGCAGGACTACGGCCCGCCGCTGCACCAGGTGGCGCCGGATTCCTCCGGCCACGCGCTCACGGGCACGACGCCGAGCGTCATGTCGGGACGGGTCGCCTACACCCTCGGGCTGGAAGGCCCGGCGGTCACAGTGGACACGGCATGCTCGTCGTCGCTGGTGGCGATGCACCTCGCGTGCCAGTCGCTGCGCTCCGGCGAGGCGAGGCTGGCGCTGGCCGGCGGGGTGACGATCATGGCGGCTCCGGGCATCTTCCTGGAGTTCAGCCGCCAGCGGGGCCTGGCGCGGGACGGGCGCTGCAAGGCGTTTTCCGCCGCAGCGGACGGCACCACCTGGTCGGAAGGCGTCGGGGTCGTGATGCTGGAGCGGCTCTCGGACGCCCAGCGCAACGGTCACCGCGTGCTGGCCGTGATCCGGGGCAGCGCGATCAACCAGGACGGCGCCAGCAACGGCCTGACCGCGCCCAACGGTCCGTCCCAGGAACGCGTCATCCAGCAGGCGCTCGCCAACGCCGGGCTCACCCCGGCCGATGTCGACGCCGTCGAAGCCCACGGCACCGGGACATCGCTCGGCGACCCCATCGAAGCCCAAGCACTGCTGGCCACCTACGGCAAGCACCACACCGCCGAACAACCGGTGTGGCTCGGGTCGCTGAAGTCCAACATCGGCCACGCCCAAGCCGCCGCGGGCGTCGCCGGGGTCATCAAGATGATCCAGGCCCTCCGACACGACCAGCTGCCCGCCACGCTCCACGCCGACGAACCGTCGACCCACGTCGACTGGAGCAGCGGCGCCCTCGCGCTGCTCACGGAGTCCCGGTCCTGGCCGGAAGGCGACCGGCCGCGCCGGGCCGCTGTCTCCTCCTTCGGTGTTTCCGGCACCAACGCGCACCTCATCCTCGAACAGGCACCACCGAATGAGTCCACAAAGGACACTGCGGACTCGGTTCAGGTGCCATGGATGATCTCCGCGAAGACACCGGACGCCCTGCCAATGCAAGCAGAGCGGCTGCACGCCCAGCTCCACAACCGGGACGACTGGACGCCCACCGAGGTCGCCTGGTCACTGGCCACCACCCGAGCCGCCTTCGAACACCGCGCCGCGATCCTGGGCTCCGACCGCGAGGAACTGCTGGCAGGGCTGGATGATCTGGCCTGCGGCCGTGACGCGGACGGGATCATCCGCGGCTTGGCGACGACCCGCCGCAACCACGTGGCGATGCTGCTGTCCGGGCAAGGCAGCCAACGCCCCGGCATGGGACAGGGGCTGCATGAGGCGTTCCCCGTGTTCGCCGAAGCCTGGGACGAGGCGTGCGCGCACCTGGACCCGCTGCTCGGACTGGACCGACCGCTCACCGACATCGTCTTCCACGGCAAGCCCGAAGAAGTCGAAGACACGCTGATCGCACAGCCAGCGCTGTTCGCACTGCAAGTCGCCTTGTTCCGACTGCTCGAACACCACGGCATCAGGCCCGACTACCTCATCGGCCACTCCATCGGCGAACTCACCGCCGCCCACCTCGCAGGCGTACTCACCCTCCCCGACGCGGCACGCCTGCTGGCGGCGCGGGCTCAGCTGATGCGCACCCTGCCCGGCACCGGGGTGATGGCGAGCATCCAGGCCGGCGAAGACGAGCTCACCGCTGCCCACCCCGAACTCCTAGCCCCGGACAGCGGCGTGTCCATCGCCGCGATCAACAGCCCGCGGTCCACAGTGATCTCCGGCGACCCCGGCCCGGTGCGGGCCATCACCGAACACGGGCGCGATCAAGGCCGCACCACCCGGGTACTGCACACCAGCCGCGCCTTCCACTCGCCCCACTGCGAGCCGCTGGTCGACGCGCTCGAACAGACCGCCCGGGAGCTGACCTACCACCCGGCGACGATCCCGATCATCTCCACCGTCACCGGGACGATCACCGACGACATCGCGACACCGGCCTACTGGGCCCGGCAGATCCGGCAGGCCGTCCGGTTCCACCCCGCGCTCACCTGGCTGCACCAGAACCACACCGTCACGCACCACATCGAGCTCGGGCCGGACACCACGCTCTCCACCCTCGCGCGCACCACCCACGACACGCCCAGCCACGCCACCCTCAAGCCCGGCACGGACGACACCACCGCGTACCTCACGGCCCTGACCTGCGCGCACACCACCGGACTCAGCCCGCGCTGGGCCACCCTCCTGCCCCCGGCCCGGACCTTCGACCTGCCCACCTACGCCTTCCAGCGCCAGCGGTACTGGCTCAGCCCGACGGCTTCCGCCGGAAGGCCGGAGACGCTGGGGCTGGACAGCAGCGGGCACCCGCTGCTGTCCGCGCGCACCGACGTCCCCGACACCGGCGAGGTGATCTTCACCGGGCGCGTCTCGCTCGACGACCACCCCTGGCTCGCCGACCACGTCGTCCTGGGCACCGTCCTGCTGCCCGGCACCGCGTTCCTCGACATGGCGCTCCACGTCGCCACCGAGCTCGGGCATCAACTGGACGACCTCACCGTCCTCACGCCCCTCGAACTCCGGGAGCACGGCCACATCGCGCTCCACGTGACCGCCACGGCCGTTGACGACGACGGCCGGCGGAACCTGTCGATCCATTCACGCGGCGAGGGCGAGTCGTGGACCCGCCACGCGACCGCCACCGCCAGCAGCGCCGAGGGCGACGATGCACCGGAACTGACGGCCTGGCCGCCGGAGGGTGCGGTCGCCGTCGACGTCAGCGATCTGTACGACGTGCTCGCCGGGCAGGGCTTCGATTACGGCCCCTCGTTCTGCGGCCTGCACTCCGCCTGGCGGCTCGGCGACGACATCTACGCCGAGGTCGCATTGCCCGACGAGAACGGCGCGCAGGGCTGGACCGTCCACCCCGCGCTCCTCGACGCCACCCAGCACGCCGCCGTCATCGGCGACGACCGGGGCGACGACCGAACCCGACTGGTCTTCTCCTGGGCGAACGTCCGCCTCCACTTCGCCGGTTCGTCGCGGCTTCGCGTCCGGCTGCGCCACACCGGCGAGGACACCATGGCGCTCGCCATGGCCGACCACACCGGGCGCCCGGTGGCGACCATCGGGTCGTTGACCCTTCGGCGGTCGACCGGCGGGCGCAAGGGCGAGCTGTTCCACGTCGACTGGGTGCCGCACTCCGCCGAACCCGGCGACGAGGCACCCGAGCCGCTGGTGCTCGACTACCGGTCGCCTGCGGGCAGCGGATCCGTTCCGGCCCGGGTGGAGGGCTTGGCGCAGGAGGCCCTGGGGCGGGTGCAGGAGTGGCTGTCGGATCCGGAGCAGTCGGCGACCCACCTGGTGGTGGCGACCCGAGGCGCGGTGGCGGTGCACCCGGGTGAGACGCCGGACCTGGTCACGGGGCCGTTGTGGGGCCTGCTGCGAGTGGCCCAGAACGAACACCCGGATCGCATCCTGCTCGTCGACACCGACGATCTTTCCCAGCAGGACGTGCCGGATCTGCTGCGGAGGGCCATCGCCTCGGGCTCGTGGCAGCTCGCGTTGCGGGGAGGTGCGATGTTCGCACCCCGCTTGACCCGCGCCGATTCCCGGCAGGAGCTGACGCCGCCCGAGAGCGGTGTTTGGCGGCTGGACGTGACCGAGCGCGGCAGCATCGACAACCTCCGCCTTTCGGCGTTCGCGGAGGCCGAGGCGCCGCTCACGGCCGGTCAGGTCCGGGTCGCGGTGCGGGCGGTCGGCGTGAACTTCCGCGACGTCCTCAACACCCTCGGCATGTACCCCGGCACCCCGCCGCTGGGAATCGAGGGCTCCGGGGTGATCACCGAGGTCGCCGGGGATGTCGGCGAGCTGTCGGTCGGCGACCGGGTGTGGGGCCTTCTGCCCGGCGCGATGGGCCCGCTCGCGATCACCGACCACCGGCTGCTGGCGCCGGTGCCCGACGGGTGGAGTTTCGCCCAGGCCGCCACCGCGCCCGCGGTCTTCCTCACCACCTACCACGCCCTCCACCACCTGGCGGGAGTCCAACCAGGACAGAAGGTCCTCGTGCACGCCGCAGCGGGTGGCATCGGGATGGCCGCGATCCAGCTGCTCCAGCACTACGGCGCCAACATCTACGCCACCGCACACCCCAGCAAATGGGCAACCCTGCGCGAACTCGGCATTCCCGCAGATCACATCGCCTCATCGCGCACACCGGACTTCGCCACACAGTTCCCCTCAGTCGACGTCGTCCTGAACTCGCTCACCGGGGAACTCCTCGACGCTTCGCTGGAGCTGCTCACGCCCGGCGGGTACTTCATCGAGCTCGGCAAGACCGACCCCCGAGACCCCGCCGAGCACCCCGGGCTGCACTACCACGCCTTCGACCTCACCGAGGTCGACCCGGCCCACTTGCAGGCCATGCTCACCGATCTCACCGCGCTGTTCGATCAACGCCGCCTGACCCCGCTGCCGCTGACCACGTGGGACGTCCGCCGGGCTCCGGAGGCGTTCCGGCACCTCAGCAATGCCCGTCACACCGGCAAACTCGCGCTCACCATCCCCACCGCACCCGATCCGCGCGGCACCATCCTCATCACCGGCGGCACCGGCTCACTCGGCAGCGTCATGGCCCGGCACCTGGCCACCCACTACCCCGGCTGCCACCTCCTGCTCGCCAGCCGCCAGGGCCCGGCCGCGCCCAACGCCGAGAGCCTCCGCGGCGAGCTGACCGCGCTCGGAGCCGCTGTCACCATCGCGGCCTGCGACATCACCGACGCTCGCCAACTCACCGAGCTTCTCGACGGCATCTCCGCCGAGCACCCGCTGACCGGCGTCGTCCACACCGCAGGCGTCCTCCGCGACGCACCGGTACACGCGATCACCGCCGATCAGCTCACCTCGGTCCTCCAATCCAAAGTGGACTCCGCTTGGAACCTGCACCACGCCACCCGGCAGCAGGACCTGGCGTTCTTCGTCCTCTACTCCTCCGCCGCCGGATTCCTCGGCAACCCCGGCCAGGCCAACTACGCCGCCGCCAACACCTTCCTCGACGTCTTCGCCCGATACCGCCGCATCCAAGGGCTTCCCGCGCACTCGCTCGCGTGGGGCCCATGGAACACCGGCGACGGCATGACCCAGCACCTCACGCATGCCGACCAGCAACGCATGGCGAACAGCGGTGCCCTGCCGTTCGAGCCGGAGGACGGGATCCGCCTGTTCGAGGAGGCGCTCGGCAGTTCCGAGCCGATGCTGCTGCCGATCAAGCTCGACCCGAAGGCGCTCCGGCGCCACCAGGCCCCCGCGTCGCTCGCCGGCCGAATCCCCGAGCAGCGCAGGGAGGCGCAGCCGCGGAACGCCGAGCCGCTCACGGCCCGGCTGCAGGGGATGCCCGAGCAGCACCAGCACCGCACGGTGCTGGAAGTCGTCCGGATGCACGCCGCCGCCGTTCTCGGGCACACCGGTTTCGACGACATCCCCGCCGATCGCCCGTTCCTGGAGCTCGGTTTCGACTCGCTCACCTCGGTGGAGCTGCGCAACCGGCTCGCCACGGCCACCGACCTGCGGCTGCCCACCACCCTCGTCTTCGAGCACCCGACGCCGCACAAGATGGCCGCGCACCTGCGCGCCGAGCTGATCGGCGGGGATGGCGACGCCACGTCCGTGCTGTCCGCGCTCAGCCACCTCGAAGACGTCCTGGCGACGATCCCCTTGCACGCCGATTCGCGGAACGAGGTCGTGGCGAGGCTGACCGCGCTGCTCGGGACGCACCACGGCGAACGAGGCACCGCCGACGACTCGATCGAATCGGCGTCCGACGAGGAGATCTTCGAACTCATCGACCGCGACCTCGAACAGTCCTGACCCGAGCGCCCCGAAGGAGGAGGACATCGCGATGGCGAACGAGGAGAAGCTCCGCAGCTACCTCAAGCGCGTCACCGCCGAGCTGCGGCAGGCGCGGCAACGGTTGAGCGCGCTCCCCGAGCCGATCGCCATCGTCGGGATGGGGTGCCGGTTCCCGGGCGGTGTCGCCTCGCCTGCGCAGTTGTGGGAGCTCGTGGCGGCCGGCCGGGACGCGATCTCCGGCTTCCCCGCCGACCGGGGCTGGAACCTCGACGCGCTGTACCACCCGGACCCGGAGCACCGCGGGACGAGCTACGTCCGGGAGGGCGGATTCCTGCACGACGCAGCGGAATTCGACGCCGCGTTCTTCGGCATCAGCCCGCGCGAAGCCCCGGCCATCGATCCGCAGCAGCGGTTGCTGCTGGAAACCTCCTGGGAGGCGCTCGAACACGCGGGCATCGATCCCCTGTCGCTGGACGGCAGCCCGACCGGCGTGTTCACCGGCGTCATGTACCAGGACTACGGATCGCGGCTTGCGCCGCTCATCCCGGCCGAGTTCGAGGGGTACGTGGGCCACGGCAGCGCGGGCAGCGTGGCGTCCGGCCGCGTGTCCTACACGCTCGGGCTGGAAGGCCCGGCGGTCACGGTGGATACCGCGTGCTCGTCGTCGCTGGTGGCGATCCACCTCGCCTGCCAGTCGCTGCGGGCCGGGGAGTCGACGCTCGCGTTGGCCGGTGGGGCCACCCTCATGGCCACGCCCACCATGTTCGTGGAGTTCAGCAGGCAGCGCGCCCTGTCCCCGGATGGCCGGTGCAAGCCGTTCGCCGCGGCGGCGGACGGCACCAGCTGGGCCGAAGGCGTCGGAGTCGTGGTGCTGGAACGGCTCTCCGACGCCGAGCGCAACGGCCATCCCGTGCTGGCGGTGATCCGGGGCAGCGCGGTCAACCAGGACGGCGCGAGCAACGGGTTGACCGCGCCCAACGGGTCTTCGCAGCAGCGGGTGATCTTGAAGGCGCTGGCGGCCGCGGGTTTGAGGCCTGCCGATGTCGATGCCGTCGAAGCCCACGGCACCGGCACTTCGCTGGGGGATCCGATCGAGGCCCAAGCGCTGCTGGCGACTTACGGGAAGCACCGCACCGCCGAACGCCCGTTGTGGTTGGGGTCGCTGAAGTCCAACGTCGGCCACACCCAGGCCGCGGCCGGGGTCGGCGGCGTCATCAAGATGGTCCAGGCCCTCCGGCACGGCGAGCTGCCCGCATCGCTGCACGCCGAGGCGCTGTCGCCGCACGTCGACTGGAGCAGCGGTGCGCTCGCGCTGCTCACCGAATCCCGGCCGTGGCCGGATGTCGACCGGCCGCGCCGGGCCGCCGTGTCGTCCTTCGGCGTCTCCGGCACCAACTCGCACCTCGTCCTCGAACAGCCGACCCATGGCATCGAGTCCACACAGGACAATTTGCATGCGGAGATCGTGGTTGTGGATCGCGCTTCGGGAGCTGGGGACGAGCCGGTGCCGTGGGTGATCTCCGGGAAGACTCCGGAGGCGCTTGAGGCATTCGCGGGGCGGCTGCACGAGCATCTGTCCGCGAACGAGGACTGGACTCCCGTGGACGTCGGGGCGGCTCTGAGCAAGCGCAGCGGCTTCGCGCACCGCGCCGTGCTCCTCGGCAAGGATCGGCACGACCTGCTGCAACACCTGCGCGATCTCGCCGGCGGCACCGAGGCATCGGGCATCATCCGGCGCACGCAGCCTCCGGCCCAGGACACCGACCGGATGGTCATGGTCTTCCCCGGGCAGGGCGGCCAATGGCCCGGCATGGGCCGCCAACTGCTCGACACCAACCCCGTTTTCGCCGCAGCCATGGCCGAATGCGATCAAGCGCTATCGGCGCACCAGGACTGGTCGGTCACCGATCTGCTGCGCAAGGGATCCCCGCTGGACCGCGTCGACATCGTCCAACCGGCGCTGTTCGCCGTCATGGTCTCCCTGACCCGGGCCTGGCAGGCACTCGGAGTTCAACCAGCCGCCGTCGTCGGCCACTCCCAAGGAGAAATCGCCGCCGCGCACATCGCGGGCGCGCTCGATCTCGACCAAGCCGCACGCGTCGTCGCCCTGCGATCCCAGCTGATCCGCACCCATCTGGCCGGGCACGGTGGCATGCTGTCGGTGCCGCTCTCCGTCGATGATCTCCGCTCCCATCTCGACCCGGAACGCGTTTCGATCGCCGCGATCAACAGCCCCACCGCCACCGTGCTCTCCGGCGACACCGACGCCATCCGCGCACTTCACAACACTCTGACCGACCAAGGAGTGCGCTCGCGGATCTTGCCCGTGGACTACGCCTCCCACAGCCACCACGTCCAGGACCTCCGGCAATCGCTGCTGGAACAGCTGGCCGGGCTCAATCCGCAGACCGCCGAGATCCCGTTCCACTCCACCGTCACCGGCGAGGCACTCGACACCACCGGACTCGACGCCGGCTACTGGTACACCAACCTCGCCACCACCGTGAACTTCCACGACACCATCGCCCGGCTCCGCACCACCGGACATCGGGTCTACCTGGAACCCAGCCCGCACCCCACGCTCACCCACCACATCACCGCCTTGCCGGACGTGGTCACCGCCAGCACGCTGCACCGCGACCACCCCGGCACCGACACGCTCCTCACCAACGCCGCACACCTGTGGGTCCACGGCGCGCCGATCACCTGGCAGGCCGCCCTGCCCGCCCGCGAGCACGTCGAACTCCCGACGTATCCCTTCCAGCGCGAGCGCTACTGGCTCGACGGGCCGCAGCACGACCGCCTGAACGAGGTCCGGCATCGCGTCGCTTGGCATCCCGTTCGCACGCCGCCCCGGCGACCCGGCGGGACCTGGTTGGTCGTTTCGCCGCCCGATGGCGCGCACCGATGGCGGGAGGTCGTGTCCGATGCGTTGACCGCTGGCGGCGCGACCGTGCGGCACCTGACGATCGATGAAGCCGCCGTTCCGGAAGTGCTTGCCGCACAAGGCCCTTTCGAAGGTGTCGTGTCCCTGCTCGCCCTGACCGAGCGACCGGAGCCTGCACGCCACGTGGTCGCCGCCGATGCTCTGGTGCAGGCCGGTTTCCGCGCGCCGTTGTGGTTCCTGACGAGCGGGGCTGCCTCGACGGGCCCGTCCGAACCTGCGGCCGATCTCGACCGGGCGCTCCTGCTCGGGCTGACGAGGGAGGCCGTCGGAGAGCGCCCGGGCATCGGCCTGTTGGACCTCCCCGCAGATCCGGACGAGCCCTCGCCCGCCGATCTGGCCGGCTGCCTGTCGCAGCTCGGCGGCGAGTTCGCCCTTCGCGAGGGCGGGCTCCTAGCCCGACGGCTGGTCCACGCGCCGGTCGACAGCGCCCGGCCCGTTCACGACTGGTGCCCGCGCGATACCGCGCTCGTCACCGCCTGCACGTCCGAGAGCGGTCTGCACCTCGCGGAATGGCTGGCCAGGCGCGGAGCGGAGCACCTGGTGCTGCTCGTCGACCCCGGCCAGCCCGACCCGATCGAGCTCGAAGCCGCGCTGACCGAACGGGGCGCCAAGGTGACCATCGCCCGCTGCGCACCGACCGATCGCGCCGGGCTGGACGACGTGCTGTCCTCGATCCCGCAGCAATATCCACTGCGGACAGTCCTGCACATCGCGGCTTCGCCGCTCGCCGAACCACGCGGTGCGCTGAACCTGGACGAGCTGACTCGCGGCCACGATCTCGATGCCTTCGTGCTCCTCTCGACCACCGGCAGCGCCGTCGGCGAGGTGTTGGACTCGGTGGCTCGGCGGCGACGGGAGCAAGGGCTAACGGCGGTCTCGATGTCCTGGAATCCCGGCGCGGCTCCCGTTTCGGGCGCTCTCAAGCAGGCGCTCGATCACGACGAGACCTCGATCGTGCTGTTCCGGCGCGAACCGTCCGCGGAGCCGGTCGGCGGTGCGGAAGGCCGGCCGAGCGACCTCGCCGCACGGCTCGCCGCCGCGCCCGGCGGCGAGAAGCGGAAGATCCTCCTGGAGGCCGTGCAATCCCTGGCCGCCGTCGTGCTTCGGCACTCGGAGCCGCAGCGGATCGCGCCCGGTCAGCCGTTCAAGGAACTCGGCTTCGACTCGATCACCGCGGTGGAGTTCCGCAACCGGCTCAATTCGATCACCGGCCTTCAGCTGCCGGTCACCGTCCTGTTCGACCATCCCACGGCGGAAGCGCTGGTCGAGCGGCTGCACGCCGACCTCGTCCCGGCACCCTCGATCTCGGCGGCGCTCGACGGCCTGGAATCCGCGCTGTCCGGGCAAGGCATGTCCGAAGTGGACAGGCGACGGCTGGCCGCGATCGCCGACTCCTGGCTGCCCGGTGCTCCGCAGCCGGACGGGGTCGCCGCGCGGCTCGAATCCGCGTCGAACGAGGACCTCGTCGAATTCATCAACCGCGAGCTCGGCATCAGCTGACCGGCAGAAAGAGGTTGCTGCGCATGACCACCGACGATCAGATGCGACACCTGCTCGCTCGGGTCACCGCTGAGCTGCACGACACGCGCAACCGGCTGCGTGCGGCGGAGGACGACGCGGCCGAGCCGATCGCGATCGTGGGCATGGCATGCCGCTTCCCCGGCAGCGTCACCTCTCCGGACGAGCTCTGGCAGCTGGTTCGCACCGGCACCGACGCGATCTCGGAGTTCCCCGCCGATCGCGGCTGGGACGTGGACGAGCTGTACGACGCGGATGCGGACGCCGCCGGGAAGTCGTACGTCCGGCACGGCGGATTCCTCCGGGACGCATCGGCCTTCGATGCCGCGTTCTTCGGGATCAGCCCGCGCGAGGCGACGGCGATGGACCCGCAGCAGCGGCTGCTGCTGGAGACCTCGTGGGAGGCCGTTGAGAACGCCGGCATCGCCCCCGGCGGTCTTCGCGGCAGCCGCACCGGGGTGTTCGCGGGAACGGTGCTGCCGGAGTACGGCCCTCCGCTGCGCGAGCCGCTGGAGGGTTTCGAGGGCTACTTCCTCACCGGCAAGGCGCTGAGCGTGGTGTCCGGCCGGGTCGCCTACTCGCTCGGGTTGGAGGGCCCGGCGGTCACCGTGGACACCGCCTGCTCGTCGTCGCTGGTGGCGATGCACCTCGCCTGCCAGTCACTGCGGTCCGGGGAGTCGACGCTCGCCCTGGCGGGCGGAGTCACCGTCATGGCGTCGCCGGGGATCTTCGTCGAGTTCAGCCGCCAACGGGGGCTTTCTCGCGACGGGCGCTGCAAGGCGTTCTCCGCCAACGCCGACGGCACCGGCTGGGCCGAAGGCGCTGGCGTCATCGTGCTGGAACGTCTCTCCGACGCGCAGCGAAACGGCCACCGCGTTCTGGCCGTGATCCGCGGTAGCGCGGTGAACCAGGACGGTGCGAGCAACGGTCTCACCGCACCGAATGGGCCGTCGCAAGTGCGCGTCATCCAGGAAGCGCTCACCAACGCCGGACTGACACCCGCCGACATCGACGCCGTCGAAGCCCACGGGACCGGGACCTCGCTCGGCGACCCGATCGAAGCGCAAGCGCTCCTGGCCACCTACGGCAAGCACCACAGCGCCGAACGCCCCTTGTGGCTGGGATCGCTGAAGTCCAACATCGGCCACACCCAAGCCGCCGCAGGCGTCGCAGGCGTCATCAAAGTAGTGCAGGCGCTCAACAACGAAGAGCTGCCCGCCACGCTCCACGCCGACGAACCCTCACCTCATATCGACTGGAGCAGCGGGAGTCTTGCGCTGCTCACCGAATCCCGGCCCTGGCCTGAAGGAGACCGCCCGCGCCGCGCCGCCGTCTCGTCCTTCGGCGTCTCCGGCACCAACGCGCACCTCATCCTCGAACAGGCACCCCGAGGTGCCGCCGCATCGGTCGGAGGAGAGGCTGACACCGGCGTTGGAGTGATGCCGTGGGTGATCTCAGCGAAAACGCCAGAGGCTCTTGAATCACAGGCCGAACGCTTGCACTCCCACCTCCGCAGCCGGGACGCGTGGACGCCTGCCGAGGTCTCCCGGTCGCTGGCCACGACCCGCACCCACTTCCCACATCGCGCCTCGATCATCGGCGCTGATCGGCAGGAATTGCTGTCAGGACTGGGAGCCATCGCCCGCGCCGAAACAAGTGATGCGGTGACGCTCGGCGCTGCGGTGGACAACCCGGGCATCGCCATGTTGTTGTCCGGGCAGGGCAGCCAGCGGCCTGGCATGGGACGCGGACTGTACGAGGCGTACCCGGTCTTCGCCCAAACCTGGGACGAAGCATGCGCGCACGTCGACCCGCTGCTGGAACTGGATCGGCCGCTCATCGACACCGTCTTTCACGGGCAGCCCGATGAGATTGAGCAGACCCTCGTCGCGCAGCCCGCGCTGTTCGTGCTGCAGGTGGCGTTGTTCCGGCTGCTCGAACACCACGGCATCAGGCCCGATTACCTCATCGGCCACTCCATCGGCGAACTCACCGCCGCCCACCTCGCAGGCGTACTCACCCTGGCAGACGCGGCCGTCTTGTTGGCTGCACGGGCCAAGCTGATGCAGAACCTCCCCGCGCACGGCGTCATGGCCGGTATCAACGCGAGCGAGCAAGAACTCACCGAAGCACACCCCGAACTCCTCGACCCGAACAGCGGAGTTTCCATCGCCGCGATCAACGGACCACAGTCCACAGTGGTCTCTGGTGACCCAGGCCCGGTGCAGGCCATCGCCGACCACTGGCGGAACCAGGGCCGCACCCTCCGGAAACTCCACACCAGCAGGGCGTTCCACTCTCCGCACTGCGAGCCGCTGCTCGGCGAACTCGAACGAACCGCCCGGGGGCTGACCTTCCACCCGCCGAAGATCCCGATCATCTCGACGGTCACCGGAAGCCCCACCGACGACATCACGACCCCGGCCTACTGGGCCCGCCAGGTGCGCCAGGCCGTCCGCTTCGCGCCCGCCCTCGCCTGGCTGCACCAGCACCGCGGCGTCACCCACCACCTCGAACTGGGGCCCGACGCCACCCTCACCACCCTCGCGCGCGCCACTCACGACACACCCAGCCACGCCACGCTGAACCCCGGCACCGACGACGCCACCAGCTACGTCACCGCACTCGCCCACGCGCACGCCACCGGACTCAGCCCCGATTGGGCCGCGCTCCTGCCACCGGCTCGGACGCTCGACCTGCCGACCTACGCGTTCCAGCACGAGAAGTACTGGCTCAACCCGCCGGCGGCGGGACGCCCGGAACAGCTCGGCATGGCCACCACCGGCCACCCCCTGCTCACCGCACGAATCACCACGCCCCACACCGGCGAAACCACCCTCACCGGACGCATCTCGCTCGACTCGCACCCCTGGCTCGCCGACCACGCCGTCCAAGGCAAGGTCCTGCTCCCCGGAACCGCGTTCCTCGACATGACGTTGCACGCCGCCGCACAACTCGGCTGCGCCGTCGATGAACTCACCCTCCACACGCCACTCGAACTCCCCGACCACGGGCACGTCGCGCTCCACATGGCGATCGCCGCCGAGGACGGCGGTCGGCGAACCGTCGCGCTCTACTCCCGCACTCCCGGGGCGGAAGAGGTCTGGACGCGCCACGCCACCGGCACGCTCGTCGCCGTTGCCGAGGACTCGTCCACTGTAGATCTCGCTGCTTGGCCACCGGCGGGTGCGATGCCGGTCGACGTCGGCGACCTCTACGACCGCCTCGCCGACCACGGTTTCGGTTACGGGCCGACCTTCCAAGGGCTCCACACCGCCTGGCGGGACGGCGACGACATCTACGCCGAGGTCGCGCTCCCCGACGATCACAGCACCGGCGGATGGGCGGTCCACCCCGCTCTCCTCGACTCCGCGCAGCACGCCGGGCTGATCGGGGGCGATTCGCAGGACCGCCGAACCCGCCTGGTCTTCTCGTGGTCGGGCGTGCGCATCCACGGGTCCGCGACGACCGGTCTCCGGGTCCGGCTCCGGCACTCCGGGACCGACGCGTTCCAGCTCGACCTGGCCGACCAGGACGGACTTCCGGTCGCCACCATCGAATCGCTCGCACTTCGGCGGGTGTCGAACGCGGTCCTGGAGGACAACGGCCTGCTGCGCCTGGACTGGGTGCCGCAGGCGTTCGACGACACCGACGCTCCGCAGACGCGCTGGGCGCTGATCGACTCGGGCGTGGCGGCGCTGAGCGATGCCGTGGCATCCGGCGAGCCGGCTCCGGACATCGCGGTGCTCGACCAGCGCGGCCTCGCCGCCGGCGACGACGTCGCGCGGCTCGTCGGCGAGGTATCGCAGCGGGTGGTGGCGGAGCTGCAGGCCTGGCTGGCGGCACCGCACCTCGCCGGAACGCGCCTGGTGCTGGTGACCCGCGGTGCGGTGGCCGTGCAGCCGGGCGAAGTCCCGGACCTGGTCACGGGGCCGCTGTGGGGCCTGCTGCGGGTGGCGCAGAACGAGCACCCCGACCGCTTCGCGCTCGTCGACACCGACTCCAGTGGCGATGACGAGGAGCTGCGGCGCACCGTCGATGCAGGTCTGCGGCACGGTGAGGCGCAGATCGCGGTGCGCGGCGATGCCGTGTTCGTGCCCCGGCTGGTCCGCGCCGACGCGCGGAACGAGCTGGCGGCCCCGGCCTCGATGTCGTGGCGATTGGACGTGTCCGAGCGGGGCAGCATCGACAACCTGTACCTCGCGGAGTTCCCGGAGGCGCAGGCACCGCTCACGGCCGGTCAGGTCCGGGTCTCGGTGCGGGCGGTCGGCGTGAACTTCCGCGACGTCCTCAACACCCTCGGCATGTACCCCGGGACTCCGCCGCTGGGCGTCGAGGGCGCCGGGGTGATCACCGAGATCGGCGGCGGCGTGCCGGGCCTGCGGGTCGGCGACCGGGTGTGGGGTGTCCTGCCCGGCGCGATGGGCCCTCTGGCGGTCACCGACCACCGGCTGCTGGCGCCGGTTCCCGACGGGTGGAGCTTCGCCCAGGCCGCCGCGACGCCTGCGGTGTTCTTGACCGCCTACTACGCCCTGCGCCACCTCACGACCGTCCAGCCTGGGCAAAGGGTCCTCGTGCACGCCGCCGCGGGTGGGGTCGGGATGGCCGCCGTCCAGCTCCTCCAGGACTGCGGCGCCGACATCTACGCCACCGCACACCCCACCAAGTGGGCCCTCCTGCGCGAACTCGGCATTCCCGCAGATCACATCGCCTCGTCGCGCACCCCGGAATTCGCCACGCAGTTCCCGCCGGTCGACGTCGTCCTGAACTCGCTCACCGGGGAACTCCTCGACGCCTCGCTCGACCTGCTCAACGAGGGCGGGCACTTCATCGAGCTCGGCAAGACCGACCTCCGCGATCCCGGCGACCATCCCGGGTTGCACTTCCACGCCTTCGACCTCTCCGAGATCGATCCCGCTCACCATCAGGGCATGCTGGCCGATCTCACCGGCCTCTTCGAGCGCGGACGGCTCACCGCGCTGCCGGTCACGGCGTGGGACATCCGGCAGGCCCCGGAGGCGTTCCGCTACCTCGCCAACGCGCGTCACACCGGCAAGCTAGTGCTCACCGTTCCCGCAGCGCCCGATCCGCACGGCACCATCCTGATCACCGGCGGCACCGGTGCGCTGGGCAGCGTTCTCACCCGGCACCTCGCCGCGCAACACCCCGACTGCCACCTCCTCCTGGCCAGCCGCCAAGGCCCGGCCGCACCCAACGCCAGCGCCCTGCGCGACGAGCTCGGCTCCCGGATCACCATCGCCACCTGCGACGTCACCGACCAGCACCAGCTCTCCGCACTGATCGGCGACATCCCCGCCGAACGACCGCTGACCGGCGTCGTCCACACCGCCGGCGTGCTCCGCGACGCGCCGCTGCACGCCCTCACCGCGGAGCAGCTGTCCACCGTCGCCGAATCCAAAGTGGACTCCGCCTGGCACCTCCACCTCGCCACGCAGCACCACGACCTGGCGTTCTTCGTCCTCTACTCGTCAGCGGCAGGAATCTTCGGCAACCCCGGCCAAGCCAACTACGCCGCCGCCAACACCTTCCTCGACGCACTCGCCCAACACCGGCACACCCACGGACTCCCCGCGCACTCCCTGGCCTGGGGCCCCTGGAACACCAGCGACGGCATGACCGAGCACCTCACGCATGCCGACCACCAGCGCATGGCGGGCATCGGCGCCCTGCCCTTCGATCCGGACGGCGGCGCGGCTGCTTTCGACGCGGCCTGCAGGCGGCCAGCGCCGTTCCTCGTCCCGCTGCGCCTCGACACGTCGCGGCTTCGGAACGCCCCGGCGATTCTCGGCGATCTCAAACCCCGGCAGGCCGCCAAACGGCGTCCGAACCGGACCTTGGAACAGCTCCTCGACGGCCTCGACGAGAACCAGCGCGAGCAGGCCCTCCTGCAGGTGGTCCGGCGCGAAGCCGCCGCCGTTCTCGGGCATTCCGGGGCCGAGTCGATTCCGGCCGGCCGCGTGTTCCTGGACCTCGGGTTCGATTCGCTCACCTCGGTCGAACTGCGCAACCGGCTCGCCGCGGCGACCGGCCTGCGGCTGCCCACCACGCTGGCCTTCGACCATCCCACGCCCGAAGCGCTCGCCGCCCACCTCCACCACCGGCTCCTCCCCCGAGCGCAGCAGGCCACCACTCCGGTACGCGCCTCGGCGTCCGACGAGCCCATCGCCATCGTCGGCATGGCGTGCCGCCTGCCCGGCGGTGTCCACTCGCCGGACGAGCTGTGGCAGCTCCTCGCCGGTAACGCGGACGCCATCACCGGCTTCCCCACCAACCGCGGCTGGAACCTCGCCACGCTCTTCAGCTCCGACCCCGACAACGCGGGCACCAGCTACGCCCGGCGCGGCGGATTCCTGCACGAGGCCGACGAGTTCGACGCCGCGTTCTTCGGCATCAGTCCCCGGGAAGCCGCGACGATCGACCCGCAGCAGCGGCTGCTGCTCGAAACGTCGTGGGAAGCGCTCGAACACGCGCGAATCAACCCGGCCTCGCTGCCGGGCAGCCGGACCGGGGTGTTCACCGGCGTGATCTACCAGGATTACGCGGGGCGGCTCGCCGGCCGGGTGCTCCCGGAGTTCGAGGGCTACCTCGGCAACGGGAGTGCGGGCAGCATCGCCTCGGGCCGGGTGTCGTACACCTTCGGTCTGGAAGGCCCAGCGGTCACCGTGGACACCGCGTGCTCGTCCTCGCTGGTGGCGATGCACCTGGCGTGCCAGTCGCTGCGCTCCGGCGAGTTGAGCCTGGCGCTGGCCGGAGGCGCCAGCGTCATGGCCACGCCGACCCCGTTCATCGAATTCAGCCGCCAGCGCGGGCTGGCGCAGGACGGCCGGTGCAAGGCGTTCTCCGCCGACGCCGACGGCACCGGCTGGGCCGAAGGCGCCGGGGTCGTGGTGCTGGAGCGGCTGTCCGACGCGCAGCGCAACGGTCATCGCATCCTTGCCGTGATCCGGGGAAGTGCCGTCAACCAGGACGGTGCGAGCAACGGGCTTACCGCACCCAACGGGCCTTCGCAGGAACGCGTCATCCTGGAAGCACTCAACAACGCCGGACTCACGCCCGCCGACGTCGACGCCGTCGAAGCACACGGCACCGGAACGTCACTGGGTGATCCCATCGAGGCCCAAGCACTACTGGCCACCTATGGCCGGCACCACACCGCCGAACGCCCCTTGTGGCTGGGATCGCTGAAATCCAACATCGGCCACACCCAAGCAGCCGCAGGCGTCGCAGGCGTCATCAAGATGATCCAGGCCCTCCAGCACAACCAGCTGCCCGCCACGCTCCACGCCGACGAACCCTCACATCACGTCGACTGGAGCAGCGGCGCCCTCGCGCTGCTCACCGAACCCCAGCCCTGGCCCGAGGCCGACCAGCCGCGCCGCGCCGCCATCTCCTCCTTCGGCGTCTCCGGCACCAACGCACACCTCATCCTCGAACAGGCACCATCAGACGAGTCCACACAGGACGATTCTGTCTCGGCGATCGTTCCGTGGATGTTCTCCGCGAAGACATCGGAAGCCCTGACAGCGCAAGCACAACGGCTGCACGACCAGCTCCGCGACCGGGACGACTGGACGCCCGCCGAGGTCGCCTGGTCGCTCGCCACCACCCGGGCCACCTTCGAACACCGCGCCGCCGTTCTCGCAGATGACCGCGAGGAGCTTCTGGCCGGACTGGAAACCCTTGCCCGCGCTGGGGAAAGCGCGTTCGTAGCAAGCGGCGTCGCAGCAGGAGATCTGGGCGTGGCGATGCTGTTGTCCGGGCAAGGCAGCCAGCGACCCGGCATGGGACGCGGCCTGCACGAGGCGTTCCCAGTGTTCGCCGAAGCCTGGGACGAGGCATGCGCACACCTCGACCCGCTGCTCGGCTTGGATCGGCCACTCACCGACATCGTGTTCCACGGCAACCCCGAAGACGTGGCGGACACACTGATCGCGCAACCCGCGCTGTTCGCACTTCAGGTGGCGCTTTTCCGGCTACTCGACCACCACGGGATTCGGCCCGATTACCTCATCGGCCACTCCATCGGCGAACTCACCGCCGCCCACCTCGCCGGAATCCTCACCCTCCCCGACGCGGCACGCCTGCTGGCCACCCGAGCCCGCCTGATGCAAAGCCTTGGACGCGGCGTCATGGCCAGCATCAACGCCAGCGAGCAGGAACTCGTCGAGACGCATCCCGAACTCCTCGATGCGCGAAGCGGCGTTTCGATCGCGGCGATCAACGGCCCGCGATCCACCGTCATCTCCGGCGACCCCGAACCAGTGCGCGCCATCGCCGAACGCTGGCGGAACCAGGGCCGCACCGCCAAGGAACTGCACACCAGCCGGGCCTTCCACTCCTCCCACTGCGAGCCCATCCTCGACGAGCTGGAACGCACCGCCGACCAGCTGACCTACCACCCGCCGAAGATCCCGATCATCTCCACCGTCACCGGGACCGTCACCGACGACATCACCACCCCGGCCTACTGGGCACGCCAAGTACGCCAGCCCGTCCGCTTCGCACCCGCCCTCGCCTGGCTCCACCAGAACCACACCATCACCCACCACCTGGAACTAGGGCCCGACGCCACCCTCACCACCCATGCCCTGACCAGTCACGACGAGACGCCGAGCCTCCCCACGCAGCAACCCGGCGTCGACGGTGCCGCCGGGTACCTCAGCGCCCTCGCCCACGCCCACACCACCGGCCTCTCACCGCACTGGCCCGCGGTCCTCACCCCGGCC
Organism: Saccharopolyspora sp. NPDC050642; assembly: GCF_040654735.1. Classification (NCBI taxonomy): domain Bacteria; kingdom Bacillati; phylum Actinomycetota; class Actinomycetes; order Pseudonocardiales; family Pseudonocardiaceae; genus Saccharopolyspora; species Saccharopolyspora sp. NPDC050642. The sequence goes on from NZ_JBFAIN010000006.1 coordinate 182,699, forward strand.
CGGACCGTCGACCTACCCACTTACGCCTTCCAGCGCCAGTCCTTCTGGCTCGACCCGCCGGACGACCGCGGCACCGAGACCGGCTCCGACGCCGGTTTCTGGACCGCCGTGGAGGACAACGACCCCGGCGCGGTCGCGAAGGCCCTCGACATCGCCCCCGAGACCCCGCTGCACGACGTCGTGCCCGCCCTGTCGGCGTGGCGACGCCGTCGGCGCGACGCGGTCACGTTGAGCTCGTGGCGCTACGAAGTCCGGTGGCATCCGGCCCCCGCACCGGAGAATCCTCCTGAACTGCGCGGGATTTGGCTGATCATCAGCGCGCCCGACACTGACCGGGACGTGCTCGACGCCGTCGCGCAGGCCATGGACGGGGCCGAGGCGCACCCGATCCTGATCGACGATCAGCCCACCCGGAACGAGTTGGCCGACCTCCTCCGGGACGAGGCTCCGACTGGCATCGTCTCGCTGCTCGGCACGGTCGCCGCCACGATCACGCTCGCCCAGGCGCTCGGCGACGCAGGCGTCACGGCCCCGTTGTGGTGCCTGACGCGCGGCGCGGTCGGGGTCGACGAGCACGACGAGCCGCCCAACCCCGAGCTCGCGACGCTGTGGGGCCTGGGCCGGGTGATCGCGCTCGAACACCCGGACCGCTGGGGCGGGCTGGTCGACCTGCCGCTCCGCCCCGACCGCCGAGCCGCCGCGTCCCTCGCCGCGATCCTCGCCGACCGCGCGGAGGACCAGGTCGCCATCCGCCCGGCAGGCGCCCACGTCGCGCGGCTGGCCCGAGTGCCCGCAACGACCGATTCCCCCTGGCAGCCCGACGAAGCCGTCATGGTGACCGGGGCTTCGCCCGGCGTGGATCACCTGACCGAGCTGCTGGGCGAGCACGGCATCGCCACGGCCCCGGCCCCAGGGCGCACTGTGTTCCACATCGTTCCCGGCGAAACGGCCACCGGACTCCTGGCCACCACGGACGCGGCGGACGTCGAAGCCGCGATGCGGCGCTCGATCACCGAGCTCGCCCGACTCGACGAACTGCTCGTCAACGGGCAGATCGAGACGCTGGTCGTCCTTTCCGCCGTGACCGACGCCTGGGGCGCCGAGGGCTACGCGGCCGGGGCCGCGACCAGCGCCTGGATCGACGCGCTCGTGCGTCGGCGCAGGGCCGCCGGGCTGCGCGCGGCCTCGGTCGAGTGGGGCCCGTGGGACGACTCGGACGACGCCGAGGCCGCCCGGCGGCGGGGTCTGCTCGGGATGTCCCCGGAGCTGGCCATCGCCTCGTTGCGGCAGGCCATCGGCAACGACGACCACGTCGTCGCCGTCGCGGACGTCGACTGGAACCGGTTCGTCGCGTCGAACGCGTCCCGCTGCTTCGCCGGCCTCGCCGATGCCGGCCACGACGCGGCCGCAAGCTCCGACGAGCCGCACGCCGCGCTGCGCGAGCGGATCACCGGCCTTCCCGAGAGGGAACGACGCCGGGCCGTGGTGGAGCTGGTGCGCGGCGAGGTCGCCGCCGTGCTGGGGCATGCCGATCCGGCGGCGGTCCCGGCGAGCCGGCCGCTTCAGGAGCTCGGCTTCGAGTCGCTCACCGCCGTCCAGTTGCGCAACCGCCTCGCCAAGAGCACCGGGTTGCGGTTGTCGGCGACGCTGGCCTTCGACCACCCGACGCTCGCGGCCCTCGCCGACCACGTCCTCGGCCGGCTCACGCCCGAGGCACCGGCCGTCGCACCCGTTGCCGCGCAGGCGGCCGCTGGCGAGGCCATCGCGATCGTGGGCATGGCGTGCCGGTTGCCCGGCGGCGTGGATTCGCCGGAGGGGTTGTGGGACCTGGTCGGCTCCCGGACCGACGCGATCACGCCGTTCCCGGCGAACCGCGGCTGGGACCTCGCCGGGATCTTCGACCCCGACCCGGACGCCGTCGGCAGGACCTACGTCCGCAGCGGCGGATTCCTGCACGACGCGGCGGCGTTCGACCCGGAGTTCTTCAGCATCAGCCCACGAGAAGCGCTGGCGATGGACCCGCAGCAGCGGATGCTGCTGGAGACCTCCTGGGAGGCGTTGGAGCGCGCGGGAATCGACCCAGCGACGCTGCGGAGCACGCCGACCGGCGTCTTCACGGGAACGAACGGCCAGGACTACGCGGCGGTGCTGCGGCGCAAGCCGACGCCGGGCGAGCTGGAACCGTTCGTCGGCACCGGCACGACGGCCAGCGTCCTTTCGGGCCGCGTCGCGTACATCCTGGGGCTGGAAGGCCCGGCGGTGACGGTGGACACCGCGTGCTCGTCGTCGCTGGTGGCGATCCACCTGGCGTGCCAGTCGCTGCGCTCCGGCGAGTCGAGCCTGGCGCTCGCCGGAGGCGCCAGCATCATGGCCACGCCGGACGTGTTCATCGAGTTCAGCCGCCAGCGCGGGCTGGCGCAGGACGGGCGCTGCAAGGCGTTCTCGGCCTCGGCGGACGGCACCAGCTGGTCCGAGGGCGTCGGGGTGGTGGTGCTGGAACGGCTCTCCGACGCCGAGCGCAACGGTCATCGCGTGCTCGCGGTGGTTCGCGGCAGCGCGGTGAACCAGGACGGCGCCAGCAACGGCCTGACCGCACCCAACGGACCGTCGCAGGAACGCGTCATCCTGCAAGCGCTCGCCAACGCCGGACTCACCCCGGCCGATGTCGACGCGGTCGAAGCGCACGGCACCGGGACATCGCTGGGCGATCCCATCGAAGCCCAAGCACTGCTGGCCACCTACGGCCGGCACCACACCGCCGAGAAGCCCCTGCTGCTGGGGTCGCTGAAGTCCAACATCGGCCACGCCCAAGCAGCTGCAGGCGTCGCAGGCGTCATCAAGACGGTGCAGGCGCTCAACCACGAAGAACTGCCCGCAACGCTGCACGCCGACGAACCCTCACCGCACATCGACTGGAGCAGCGGCACACTCGCGCTGCTCACCGAACCCCAGCCCTGGCCGGAAACCGACCGGCCGCGCCGCGCCGCCGTCTCCGCCTTCGGCGTCTCCGGCACCAACGCACACCTCATCCTCGAACAGCCGTCCCAGGCCGTGGAGCGCACGGCGACTGCGGATCCTGGCGGCGCGCTCGTGCCGTGGGTCATCTCCGCGAAGACTCCGGAAGCTCTTGAAGCACAAGCAGAACAGCTGCACTCCCGGCTGATGGAGAACCCGGACTGGTCGCCCGCCGACGTGGCGTGGTCGCTGGCCACCGCGCGGACCGCCTTCGCGCACCGCGCCGCGGTCTTCGGCAGCGATCGCGAGGAACTGTTGACAGGGCTGAAGAACCTGGCTCATTCAGGAGAACACCCCGGCCTAGCAAGGGGTATCGCGGTAGACGAGCCTGCTGTGGTCATGTTGTTGTCCGGTCAGGGCAGCCAACGTCCCGGTATGGGACATGGCTTGCACGAGGCGTTCCCGGTGTTCGCGCAAGCCTGGGACGAAGCCTGCGCACACCTTGACCCCCTGCTGGGACTGGATCGGCCGCTCACCGACATCGTCTTCCACGGGCAGTCCGATGAGGTCGAGCAGACCCTCGTTGCGCAGCCCGCACTGTTCGTGCTGCAGGTCGCCTTGTTCCGACTGCTCGAACACCACGGCACCACCCCCGACTACCTCATCGGCCACTCCATCGGCGAACTCACCGCCGCCCACCTCGCAGGCGTACTCACGTTGCCCGACGCAGCACGTCTGCTGGCCACACGCGCCCGGCTGATGCAGAACCTCCCCGCACACGGCGTCATGGCCGGGATCAACGCGAGCGAGCAAGAACTCACCGAAGCACATCCCGAACTCCTCGATCCGCAAAGCGGCGTTTCCATTGCCGCCATCAACAGTCCACGGTCCACAGTGATCTCCGGCGACCCCGCACCAGTGCGGGCCATCACCGAGCACTGGCGGAATCAAGGCCGCACCGTCCGGAAACTCCACACCAGCAGGGCATTCCACTCACCCCACTGCGAGCCACTGATCGCCGAAATGGAACGGACCGCCCGCGACCTGACCTTCCGCCCGCCGAAGATCCCGATCATCTCCACCGTCACCGGGACCGTCACCGACGACATCACCACCCCCACCTACTGGGCACGCCAAGTGCGCCAAGCCGTCCGCTTCGCGCCCGCCCTCGCCTGGCTCCACCGACACCACACCATCACCCACCACCTCGAACTCGGACCCGACACGACCCTCACCACCCTCGCCCGAACCACTCACGACACACCCGGCCACTCCACCCTCGAACCCGGTACCGACGACACCACCGCGTACCTCACCGCCATCACCCACGCCCACGCCACCGGACTCAGCCCCGACTGGACCACGGTCCTCACCCCGGCCCGAACCCTCGATCTGCCCACCTATCCCTTCCAGCGGCGGGACTTCTGGGCGGTGCCGGAGCCGTCGAGCCGCGCCGAGGATCTGGGCTTCGAGAGCACCGGCCATCCGCTGCTCAGCGCGCGCATCGACGTGCCGCAGACCGGCCAGACCATCTTCACGGGCCAGATCACGCAAGACGCACCGCTGACGGGCACCGCAGTCCTCGACATGGCGCTACACGCAGCCAACCGGCTAGGGCACGTGCTCGACGAGTTGACCATCCACAATGGATATTCGCAGGACCGCATCGTGCTACAACTGGTCACCACGCCAGGCGACGACGACGACCTCGCGCTGACCCTCCACTCGCGCTGCGGTGACGGCGATTGGACCCTGCACGCATCCGGCCGCCTCCGCAGCGCCGCTCCCGCCGCAGCGGACATCGCTCCGGTCGATCTCCAGGACTTCTACGACGAGATCGCCGACGGCGAAGCCCACCAGGTCGGAACTGCGGGCTTGCGAGCCGCGTGGCGCTACGACGGCCCGACCGAGGTGCAGCTCGACGTCGTGGACGAGTCCGGCCTTCCGGTGGCGGCCGTGCGGCTCGATCTGAAGGCCCTCACCGCGGGCCCGGCCGACCCCGACCGCCTGTTCCAGCTCGTCTGGCGGCCCCTCCCCCAGCAGGCCGAGGCGGTGGACCTGGGCTGGATCGCGTCCGGGCGGGACTCGTTGCCCGACAACGACGTCGTCGTGATCGATCAGCGCGATCACCCGGATCCGGACGCCGGCATCCCGGCGCTCGTGGGCCGGCGGACCCAGCAGCTCCTCGACCTCGTGCAGGCCTGGCTGGGCCAGGAATCCGGGTCGCGGCTCGTGCTGCTCACCCGCAACGCCGTCACCGTCCACCCCGGCGAAGCACCGGACCTCGGCACCGCGTCGCTGTGGGGGCTGCTGCGCCCCGCGCAGACCGAGCATCCCGACCGGATCCTGCTGATGGACGTCGACGATCCGGATGCAGCACCCGAAACCATCGGCCGGGCCGTCGCAACCGCGCTGCACCACGGGGAACAGCAGGTCGCGCTCCGGGAAGGGGAGCTGTTCGCCCAGCGCCTGGCGCCCGCCGAGCCGACCGACGACGGCTCCGCTCGCGGACTCGACCCGGACGGCACCGTGCTCATCACCGGCGGCACCGGCGCGCTGGGCAGCCTCGTCGCCCGTCACCTCGCGGCGGCGCACCGGGGGCCGTTGCTGCTGGTCAGCCGACAGGGACCGGCCGCCTCCGGTGCCGAACAGCTCCTCGCCGACCTGGCCGCGCTCGGCGCCGAGGCGGAGATCGCCGCCTGCGACCTCACCGATCCGGCGGCCTTGACGGGGTTGCTCGAAGGCATTCCCGATGAGCACCCGCTGACCGGTGTCATCCACACCGCCGGCGTCCTGCGGGACGCCCCGGTGCACGCCCTCCGGCCCGACGACCTGGCGGCAGTGCTGGCCCCCAAGGTCACGGCGGCGTGGAACCTGCACGAGACCACGCAGCAGTACGAGCCGGACATGTTCGTCCTGTTCTCCTCCGCCGTGGCGATCTTCGGCAACCCCGGGCAGGCGAACTACGCCGCGGCGAACGCGTTCCTCGACGCCCTCGCCCAGCACCGGGGCGATCTCGGTTTGCCCGCGCACGCCCTGGCCTGGGGGCCGTGGCAGGTCTCCAGCGGCATGTCCACCGACCTGAGCGAGGTCAACCTGGCGAGGATGACGCAGGCCGGCATCGTTCCGCTGCAACCCGACGACGGCCTCCGGCTGTTCGACGAGGCCTGCCGGACTCCCAGCACGCACCTGCTCCCCCTGCACCTCGATGCGACGACCCTGCGCGCCTACGCCCGCGCGAACCCCGTGCCGCCGCTGCTGACCGAGTTCCTCCCGCAGCAGCGGGCACAACGCTCCGCTGCCGAGCCGCTGCACCGGCGGCTGGCCGGGATGTCGGAGTCGCAGCAGTTGGAGGCGCTGCTGGACCTGGTGCGGGATCAGGTGGCGGGCGTGCTCGGCCACACCGGGCGGGACGACGTTCCCGAGGAACGGCCCTTCCTGGACCTCGGCTTCGACTCGCTGACCGCCGTCGAACTCCGCAACCGGATCACCGCCGCCACGGACCTGCCGCTGGCCACGACCCTCGTCTTCGACCACCCGACGCCCGCCAAGGTCGCCGCCCTCCTGCACCGGAAGTTCTTCGGCGAGCCGACCGACATCCCGCCGCAGGGCGGCCGACCCGCCGCGGAGCCCGCGGCGGACATCGACGCCATGGACGTGGAAAGCCTGGTGCAGAAGGCATTCGAGAGTAGCGGGCGCTAGCCCCCGGGAACCAAGGGACCGAAATGGAAACCTCACGGGACAAGCTCGTCGAAGCGCTGCGGCTGTCGCTCAAGGAGAACGAGTCGCTGCGCCAACGGCACCAGCAGGTCACAGCGGCGGCCAAGGAACCGGTGGCGATCGTCGGCATGGCGTGCCGGCTGCCGGGCGGCGTCCGCTCACCGGAGCAGCTCTGGCGGCTGGTGAGCTCCGGCGCGGACGCGATCTCCGGCTTCCCGGTCAACCGCGGCTGGGACCTGGACGCGCTGTTCGACCCCGATCCCGATGCCGCCGGGAAGTCCTACGCCCGCCACGGCGGCTTCCTGCACGAGGCGGACGAATTCGACGCGGCGTTCTTCGGCATCAGCCCCCGCGAGGCAGTGGCGATCGACCCGCAGCAGCGGCTGCTGCTGGAGACGTCGTGGGAGGCACTGGAGCACGCCGGGATCGCGCCGGCGGCGCTGCAGGGCAGCCGGACCGGTGTGTTCGCAGGCGTGAACTACCAGGATTACGGCGGTCGCCTCGCGCTGTGCATCCCGGAGGAGTTCGAGGGGTACCTCGGCCACGGCAGCGCGGGCAGCATCGCGTCCGGCCGCGTGTCCTACACCCTCGGGCTGGAAGGCCCGGCGGTCACAGTGGACACCGCGTGCTCGTCGTCGCTGGTGGCGATGCACCTGGCGTGCCAGTCGCTGCGGTCGGGCGAATCGACCCTCGCGCTGGCGGGTGGCGTCACGATCATGGCGACGCCGACCCCGTTCATCGAGTTCAGCCGCCAGCGCGGGCTGGCGCAGGACGGGCGCTGCAAGGCGTTCTCCGCCGACGCCGACGGAACGAGCTGGGCCGAGGGCGTCGGTATCGTCGTGCTGGAGCGGCTGTCGGAGGCCGTGCGAAACGGCCACCGCGTGCTGGCCGTGATCCGCGGGAGCGCGGTCAACCAGGATGGCGCCAGCAACGGTCTGACCGCGCCCAATGGGCCGTCGCAGGAACGCGTGATCCTGCAAGCGCTGGCCAACGCCGGACTCACCCCGGCCGATGTCGACGCCGTGGAGGCCCACGGCACCGGGACGTCGTTGGGCGATCCCATCGAGGCGCAGGCGCTGCTGGCGACCTACGGCCAGCACCACAGTTCCGAGCGGCCGGTGTGGCTGGCATCGTTGAAGTCCAACATCGGCCACACCCAGGCCGCGTCCGGGGTGGCGGGCGTCATCAAGATGGTGCAGGCCCTCCAGCACGGTCGGCTGCCTTCCACCCTGCACGCCGAGGAGCCCTCTCCCCACGTCGACTGGAGCAGCGGCAGCCTCGCGCTGCTCACCGAGCCGCAGGCGTGGCCCGAGGCCGAGCGCCCGCGCCGCGCCGCCGTCTCCTCCTTCGGCGTCTCCGGCACCAACGCCCACCTCGTTCTTGAACAGGCACCACCAGAAGAGTCCACACAGGACACCGAGATCACCGGAGGGAACGCAGACGGACCGGTGCCGTGGGTGATCTCCGCGAAGGCATCGGAAGCTCTTGCATCGCAAGCAGAACGCCTGCTTTCCGAACTCGGCGAAAGGGATGACTGGGCGCCTGCCGAGGTGGCGTGGTCGCTGGCCACCGCTCGCACCCACTTCCCGCACCGAGCTGCGATCGTCGGTGATCGCCGGGAACTGCTGTCCGGTCTCGATGATCTGGCTCGGGGACGGGACGGGATCGTCCGCGGCCTGGCGAGCAGCCGCCGCAGCCGCGTGGCCATGCTCCTTTCCGGGCAGGGCAGCCAGCGCCCCGGCATGGGACACGGCCTGTACGAGGCGTACCCGGTATTCGCGCAAGCCTGGGACGAAGCCTGCGGGCACTTGGACCCGCTGCTGGGCTTGGACCGGCCGCTCACCGACATCGTGTTCCACGGCCAGGACACCGAGGTTCAGCAGACGCTCGTCGCGCAACCTGCGCTTTTCGCACTGCAGATCGCCCTGTTCCGACTGCTCGAACACCACGGCATCAGACCCGACTACCTCATCGGCCACTCCATCGGCGAACTCACCGCCGCCCACTTCGCAGGCGTACTCACCCTCCCCGACGCTGCGTCACTCCTAGCCGCCCGCGCCCGCCTGATGCAAAGCCTCCCCGCACACGGCGTCATGGCCAGCATCCAAGCCGGCGAACGCGAGCTCACCGACGCTCATCCCGAGCTCCTGGACCCGCAGAGCGGTGTGTCCATCGCCGCGATCAACAGTCCGCAGTCCACAGTGGTCTCGGGAGACCCAGACCCGGTGCGAGCCATCACCGAACACTGGCGGAACCAGGGCCGCACCACCCGAGAGCTGCACACCAGCCGCGCCTTCCACTCACCGCACTGCGAGCAGATCCTCGACGAGCTGGAACGGACCGCCGACCAGCTGACCTACCACCCGCCGAAGGTCCCGATCATCTCGACCGTCACCGGGACCGTCACCGACGAGATCGCGACGCCCGCCTACTGGGCCCGGCAGGTGCGCGAGGCCGTGCGCTTCGCGCCCGCTCTCGCCTGGCTCCACCAGAACCACGGCGTCACCCATCACCTGGAACTGGGGCCCGACACCACCCTGACCACCCTGGCGGGCACCACCCACGACACACCGGGCTACGCCACGCTGAATCCCGGCACCGACGACGCCACCGCGTACGTCACCGCGCTCGTCAGCGCGCACACCACCGGGCTCAGCCCCGACTGGGCCGCGCTCCTGCCACCGGCCCGGACGCTCGACCTGCCGACCTACGCGTTCCAGCGCCAGCGCTTCTGGCTCAACCCGCCGACCACCGAACGACCCGAACAACTCGGCATGGCCACCACCGGCCATCCCTTCCTCACCGCACGGATCACCACGCCCCACACCGGCGAAACCATCCTCACCGGGCGGATCTCGCTCGACGCCCACCCCTGGCTCGCCGACCACACCGTCCAGAACAACGTCCTGCTCCCCGGGACCGCGTTCCTCGACATGGCCCTCCACGCCGCCGCTCAGGTCGAGTGCCGGCTCGCCGACCTGAGCATCCACGCGCCGCTCGCGCTGCCCGACCACGGGCACGTCGCGCTGCACATGGCCATCACCGCCGACGGCGACTCCGGCCAGCGGACGTTCACCCTCTACTGCCGGTCGCAGGACGTCTCGGCCGACGAGGTGCATCCCGAGGAGTTCTGGACGCGCCACGCCACCGGCACCCTCGTGCCCGACGACGTCCCGCACGCGGACGACGCGTTCGCATCGTGGCCGCCGGAAGGCGCGATTCCCGTTGACACCGCCGACCTCTACGACCGGCTGGCCGACCTCGGCTTCGACTACGGCCCGGCCTTCCGGGGGCTCCACGCCGCCTGGGAACGCGATGGCGAGGTCTTCGCCGAGATCGGGCTCTCCGAGCAGCACGACACCCGGGAGTGGGCGGTGCACCCGGCGCTGTTCGATGGGGTCCTGCACACCACGTTCCTGCTGGACTGGAGCGGCGACGACGACCGGATCCGGCTGCCGTTCTCGTGGGCGGACGTCCGGCTGCACGGCCGGTGCCCGTCGCGACTGCGGGTGCGGACGTCCCGCACCGGCGCCGACGCGGTGCGGATCACGGCCGCGGACGAGTCCGGGCATCCGGTGGTGGAGGTCGAGTCGCTGACCCTGCGGCCGCTGGCCGGGGCGCCCCGGCGCGCCGAGTCGGGCCGCCTGTTCGAGCTCGACTGGCTGCCGATCGGCGACGACCGGGCGGCCGATCTCGACGCCGATGTCGTGCTGCTCGACTACCGGAGTGCCGGGGCCGACGCGGACGAAGACATCCCGGCGGTGGCCGGGCGGCTGGCCGACGAGCTGCTGATCCGCGTCCAGAACTGGCTGCGCGAGGGCGAAACGGTCGGTGAGCTGCTGGTGGTGCTCACCGATCGTGCGGTCGCCGTCAGCGCCGACGAGGCCCCGGATCTGGCGACCGCGCCGCTGTGGGGGCTGCTGCGGTCCGCCCAGTCCGAGCACCCGGGCCGGATCCTGCTGGTCGACGTCGATTCCGGCGCCGACGCCGGCACCGTCGAGCGGTTGATCGCCATGGCCGTGAGCCACGACGAACCGCAGCTCGCCGCGCGAGGCGACGTGGTGTTCGTGCCGCGGCTGACGGCCTCGGCGCCGACGACCGGAGCGGTGGAGCTCTCCGGCGGGACCGTGCTCATCACCGGCGGCACCGGTGCCCTCGGCGGCGCACTGGCCCGGCACCTCGCCGCACAGCACCCCGACTGCCACCTCCTCCTGGCCAGCCGCCAAGGACCGGCCGCCCCCAACGCCCAAGCACTTCAGGACGAACTCGGTGCAGCGGTCACCATCGCCGCCTGCGACGTCACCGACCCGCAGCAGCTCTCCGCACTGATCGGCGACATCTCCGCCGAACGCCCGTTGATCGGTGTCGTCCACACCGCCGGAGTTCTCGACGACAGCCCAGTCCACGCGCTCACGCCTGAACAGCTCGCCGCCGTTCTCAAATCCAAAGTGGACTCCGCCTGGCACCTCCACCTCGCCACGCAGCACCACGACCTGGCGTTCTTCGTCCTCTACTCGTCCATCGCGGGGATCTTCGGCAACCCCGGCCAGGCCAACTACGCCGCCGCCAACACCTTCCTCGACGCGCTGGCCCAACACCGCCATGCCAACGGCCAACCCGCGCATTCCCTCGCCTGGGGCCCCTGGAACACCAGCGACGGCATGACGAGCGGCCTGGACCGGGGCGACGTGGAACGCCTCACCCGCGCGGGCGTCATGCCGCTGGCGGAGGCCGACGGTCTCGCGCTGTTCGACGGCGCACTGCGTTCTGCGCGGCCGAATCCTGTGCCCCTGGACCTGGACCGCGCGGCGCTCAGGCGCTACTCGCGCTCGGCTTCCCTCCCGCCGCTGTTCAGCGAACTGGTGTCCCGGCGCAACTCCGGCCAATCCGGCGCCCTCACCCAGCAGCTCGCGGCCATGCCCGACCGGCAGCGGCACAAGGCCCTGCTGGATCTGGTCCGGACCCAGGCGGCGGCGGTGCTGGGCCATGACGGTGCGGCCGCGATTCCCGCCGACGGCCCGTTCCTGGACCTCGGGTTCGACTCCCTCACCTCGGTCGAACTGCGCAACCGGCTCGCCACCGCCTCCGGCCTGCAACTCCCCACCACCCTCGCCTTCGACCACCCCACCCCGGACGCGCTCGCCACCTACCTCGACCGCCAACTCCTCCCCCGGGCTCAGCAGGCCGCCGCCGCGCCCGCCCGCACCGCCGCCACCGACGAGCCCATCGCGATCGTCGGCATGGCGTGCCGCCTGCCCGGCGGCGTGCACTCGCCGGACGAGCTGTGGCAGCTGGTCGCCGCCGGCACCGACGCCATCACCGGCTTCCCCACCAACCGCGGCTGGAACCTCGCCACCCTCTTCGACCCCGACCCGGACAACCCCGGCACCAGCTACACCCGCCACGGCGGATTCCTCCACGAGGCCGACCAGTTCGACCCCGCGCCCTTCAACATCAGCCCCCGCGAGGCGGCCGCGATCGACCCGCAGCAGCGGCTGCTGCTCGAAACGTCGTGGGAAGCGCTCGAACACGCGGGCATCGACCCACGAGCCCTCCGCGCCACCAGCACCGGCGTGTTCACCGGGATCATGTACCAGGACTACGGGGCCCGGCTGGTCCACCACATCCCGCCGGAGTTCGAGGGCTACGTGGGCAACGGCAGCGCAGGCAGCATCGCCTCCGGCCGCATCGCCTACACCTTCGGGCTGCAGGGCCCCGCCATCACCGTCGACACCGCCTGCTCGTCGTCGCTCGTCACGATCCACCTGGCCTGCCAGTCCCTCCGCGCCGGCGAATCGACGCTCGCCCTGGCAGGCGGCGCCACGGTCATGTCCACGCCCACGGTGTTCGTGGAGTTCAGCCGTCAGCGCGGGCTCGCGCAGGACGGCCGCTGCAAGTCCTTCTCCGCAGCTGCGGACGGGACGAGCTGGGCCGAAGGCGCAGGCGTGGTGGTGCTGGAGCGGCTCTCCGACGCTCGGCGAAACGGCCACCGCGTGCTGGCGCTGGTGCGCGGCAGCGCGGTGAACCAGGACGGCGCGAGCAACGGGCTCACCGCACCCAACGGGCCCTCGCAGGAACGCGTGATCCTGCAGGCGCTGGCCAACGCGGGGCTCCGCCCGGCCGACGTCGACGTGGTCGAAGCGCACGGCACCGGGACGTCGTTGGGCGACCCCGTCGAGGCCCAAGCCGTGCTGGCGACCTACGGACAGCACCACACCGCCGAGAAGCCCTTGTGGCTGGGGTCGCTGAAGTCCAACATCGGCCACAGCCAGGCGGCCGCGGGCGTCGCGGGTGTCATCAAGATGATCCAGGCGCTGCACCACGAAGAACTGCCCGCCACGCTGCACGCCGACGAACCGTCACCACACGTCGACTGGAGCAGTGGCAGCGTCGCGCTGCTCACCGAAGCGCAGCCGTGGCCCGAAGGCGACCAGCCTCGCCGCGCCGCCGTGTCCTCCTTCGGCGTCTCCGGCACCAACGCCCATCTCATCATCGAGCAGGCGCCGCAAGAAGAGTCCACAAAGGACGAATCGCCGGTTGCTGTTCCGTGGATCGTCTCCGCGCAGAGCACCGAAGCGCTTCAGGAACAGGCAGCGCGGCTGCTCGCTCGCCTCCGGCAGGACGCCGACTGGACACCGCAGGCGGTCGGCTCGTCGCTGAGCTCGCGGGCGAGCTTCGACTGCCGGGCCGCGGTCCTGGGCGGCGACCGCGAGGCATTGCTGGCCGGACTGGAGTCCATCGCCCGCGCCGGGGAGGACCCCGGTGTCGTGCGCGGTATCGCGATGGGCGATCCGAGCGCCGCGATGTTGTTGTCCGGTCAGGGAAGCCAGCGGCCCGGCATGGGCCGTGGGCTGCACGAGGCGTTCCCGGTGTTCGCGCAGGCCTGGGACGAGGCGTGCGCGCACCTGGACCCGCTGCTGGGGCTGGACCGGCCGCTGTCGGAGATCGTGTTCCACGGCCGGGACGACGAGGTCGAGCAGACGCTCGTCGCGCAGCCCGCGTTGTTCGTGCTGCAGGTGGCGCTGTTCCGGTTGCTGGAACACCACGGCATCACCCCGGACCACCTCATCGGCCATTCCGTCGGCGAGCTGACCGCCGCCCACCTGGCCGGGGTGTTCTCCCTGCCGGACGCGGCGGCGCTGCTGGCCGGGCGGGCCCGGCTGATGCACACCCTGCCCGACACCGGTGTGATGGCCGGGATCCAGGCCGGTGAGGACGAGCTCACCGAGGCGCATCCCGAGCTCCTCGACCCGCGCAGCGGCGTCGGCATCGCCGCGATCAACGCGCCCCGGTCCACCGTCGTCTCCGGCGACCCCGGCCCGGTGCGGGCCATCGCCGACCACTGGCGCGGCCGGGGCCGCACGGTCCGGGAACTGCACACCAGCCGGGCGTTCCACTCCGCGCACTGCGATCCGCTCGTCGACGAGCTGGCGCGGATCGCCGAGCAGCTGACCTACCACCCGCCCGCGATCCCGATCATCTCGACCGTCACCGGGACCCCCACCGACGACATCGCCACCCCGGGCTACTGGGCCAGCCAGATCCGCCGGCCGGTCCGCTTCCACCCCGCGCTCACCTGGCTGCACGAGAACCACGCCGTCACGCACCACCTGGAGCTGGGGCCCGACGCCACCCTCACCACCCTCGCCCGGTCCGCTCTCGACACGCCCGCACACCCCACCCTGCAGGCCGGCACCGACGACACCACCGCGTACCTCGACGCCCTCGCCCGCGCCCACACCACCGGCCTGTCGCCCCGCTGGGCGGCGCTGGTGCCGCAAGGCCGGATCCTCGACCTGCCCACCTACGCCTTCCAACGCCAGCGCTTCTGGCTGGAAGCGCCGCCCGGTGGCGCGGCGGAACACCTGGGCATGACCGCCGCGGCGCACCCGCTGCTCCCGGCCCGGGTCGAGTTGCCGGACACCGACGAGATCGTCTTCACCGGGCGGGTCTCGCTCGACACCCACCCCTGGCTGGCCGACCACGCCGTGCAGGGCATCGTGCTGCTGCCCGGCACGGCCTTCCTCGACATGGCCGTCCACGCCGCTGCGGAACTGGACCAGGAGCTCGAAGACCTCACCGTCCACACTGCACTCCCGCTCCCCCGGCACGACCACGTCACGCTGCGCCTGACCGTCAAACCGGACGGCGACACCGGCCGTTCCGCGCTGAACGTGTTCTCGCGCCGCGACGACGGGCCGTGGACCAGCCACGCCGCCGGAACCCTCGGTGTGATCGGCCCGGCGCCGGAACCGGACCTCACCAACTGGCCGCCGGCGGAGGCGGAGCCGATCGACGTCGGCGACCTCTACGACCGCCTCGCCGACCTCGGCTTCGACTACGGCCCCGCCTTCCAGGGTCTCCACGCCGCCTGGCGGCTCGGCGACGACCTCTACTCCGAGGTCGTGCTTCCGGAGGACCAAGGCACGGGCACGTGGGGCGCCCACCCGGCGCTGCTGGACGCGGCCCTGCACACCTCGTTCCTCGCCGAGGACGGTGAAGGCGCACTGCCCTTCTCCTGGAGCGGCGTCCGCTTCCACCACGGCGGCGCCTCGCGGCTGCGCGTGCACCTGCGTCGCACCGGTCCCGAAAGCCTGCGCGTCGACCTCGCCGACGAAACCGGGCAACCCGTCGCCGCGATCGAATCCCTGGCCCTGCGGCAGCTGACGATGCCGGTCGATCCCGACCGGCAGGGCAGCCTTTTCCAGCTCGCCTGGTCCCCGCGCACGTGGAACTCCACCGCCGCGAGCCAGCGGTGCACGTTCCTTCGCCCCGGCGACGCGTTGGCCCTGGATTCCGAGGTCGTGGTCCTGGACTTCCGGTCGACGGACGACGATCTGGCTTGTGCTGCAATGCGATTGACGCACGAGGCGCTCGCGCAAGTGCAGTCGTGGCTCGCTCGGGAGTCGTCCAACCGCCTCGCGCTGCTCACCGAGGGCGCGGTGGCGGTGCGCCCGGGTGACGTCCCGGATCCGGCCGCGGCGGCCGTGTGGGGCCTCTTGCGCCCGGCGCAGAACGAACACCCCGGACGCATCCTCCTTCTCGACGTGGAAGCCACGACGGAGAACGAGGCCATCGAGCAGGCGATCTCCGACGCGCTGCACCAGGACGAGCCGCAGATCGCGGTCCGCGACGGTGCGATGTTCGTGCCGCGCTTGCGGCCCGCGCCGGAGCCCACTGAGGCGGCCGCGCCGGACCCGAACGGCACGATCCTCATCACCGGCGGCACAGGTGCCCTCGGCAGCGCCCTGGCCCGGCACCTGGCCGCCCGGCACACCGGGCGGCTGCTGCTCGTCAGCAGGCAGGGCCCCGCCGCCCCCGGAGCCGAGGCGCTCGGCCGCGAGCTGGGCGCGGCGGCCGACATCGTGGCCTGCGATGTCACCGATCCCGAGGCCCTGCAGCGGCTCCTGGACGGCATCCCTGCCGATGAGCCGCTGACCGGCGTCATCCACACGGCGGGCGTGCTCGACGACGCGCCTATCCACACCCTGCGCGAGGAGCAGTTGACCGCGGTGCTGCGGCCCAAGGTGGACGCCGCGTGGAACCTGCACCGGGCCACGCTCGGCCATGATCTCGCTCTCTTCGTGCTGTTCTCCTCCGCTGGCGCTGTGCTCGGGAACCCGGGGCAGGCGAACTACGCCGCCGCGAACGCCTTCCTCGACGCACTCGCCGAATACCGGTGGGCCCACGGCCTTCCGGCTCAGTCCCTCGCGTGGGGTGCGTGGGCCTCACCGGAGGGCATGGTGGGGCAGCTTGACCGGACCGCATCGGAACGCACGGGCCTGCGGGCATTCGACCTCGATGAGGGGCTTCGCCTGTTCGACCACGCGTGCCGCACGCCGCTGCCCTACCTCGTGCCGCTCGGGCTGGACATGACGAGCCTGCGCGCCCACGCCCGAACCCAAGGCATTCCGCCGCTGTTGCAGGAGCTGGTCCCGCAGCGGCGCCGGAAGCCGGAAGCGCCCATCCACCGGCTGGCGAACCTGCCGGAGCAGGAGCGGGCACGCGCGGTGCTGGATCTCGTGCGCGGCCAGGCCGCCGCCGTGCTCGGCCACGGCGGGAGCCAGGACATCCCGGGCGACAAGCAGTTCCTGGAGCTGGGCTTCGACTCGCTCACCGCCGTCGAGCTGCGCAGCCGCCTCATGGCCGCCACCGGGCTGAGCCTGCCGACCACCGCCGTCTTCGACCACCCGACTCCCGCCCGGCTGGCCGAGCACATCCGGGGCGTCCTGACGAACGCGGGCACCCGGCGCACCGTCGTCGCGTCCCGGGGCTCCGATGCCGAACCGGTCGCGATCGTCGGCATGGCGTGCCGGCTCCCCGGGAACGTGAACTCGCCGGACGAGCTGTGGGAGCTGGTGAGCTCCGGCACCGACGCCGTCACCGGATTCCCCGCCGACCGCGGCTGGAACCTGGACGACCTCTTCGACCCGGACCCGGGCGCGGTCGGGAAGTCCTACGCCCGGCACGGTGGATTCCTGGGCTCCCCGGCGGCTTTCGACGCCGCGTTCTTCGGGATCAGCCCGCGCGAAGCGCTGGCGATGGACCCGCAGCAGCGGCTGCTGCTGGAGACCACCTGGGAAGCGCTCGAACGCGCCGGGATCGACCCCGAGGCGCTGCGCGGCACCAGCGCCGGGGTGTTCCTGGGCATGATGTACCAGGACTACGCCACCCGGCTGGCCGGTCGTTCGCTCGGGGAGCTGGAAGGGTTCCTCGGCAACGGCAGCGCGGGCAGCGTCGCCTCCGGACGCATTTCCTACACCTTCGGGCTGGAGGGCCCGGCGGTCACCGTGGACACCGCCTGCTCGTCCTCCCTGGTCGCCATGCACCTCGCCTGCCAGTCACTGCGATCCGGCGAATCGACGCTCGCCCTGGCAGGCGGAGTCACCGTCATGGCATCGCCCGGAATCTTCATCGAATTCAGCCGCCAACGCGGCCTGGCAAAAGACGGCCGCTGCAAAGCATTCTCCGCCAACGCCGACGGCACCGGCTGGGCCGAAGGCGCCGGCGTCATCGTGCTGGAACGCCTGTCGGACGCCAAGCGCAACGGGCATCACGTCCTGGCCGTGATCCGCGGCAGCGCGGTCAACCAGGACGGCGCCAGCAACGGCCTCACCGCACCCAACGGGCCGTCGCAGGAACGCGTCATCCACCAGGCACTCGCGAACGCGGGGCTCACCCCATCCGACATCGACGTGGTCGAGGCCCACGGCACCGGGACCTCGCTCGGCGACCCCATCGAAGCCCAGGCACTCCTCGCCACCTACGGACAGCACCACACCACCGAACGCCCGTTGTGGCTGGGATCGCTGAAGTCCAACATCGGCCACACCCAAGCCGCCGCAGGCGTCGCCGGCGTCATCAAAATGGTCCAGGCGCTCCAGCACCGCGAACTGCCCGCGACCCTGCACGCCGACGAGCCATCGCCGCACATCGACTGGACCAGCGGCACGCTCGCACTGCTCACCGAACCCCAGCCCTGGCCGGAAACCGACCGGCCACGGCGCGCCGCCGTCTCCGCCTTCGGCGTCTCCGGCACCAACGCACACCTCATCCTCGAACAACAAGAGTCCACACAGGACAATCCAGAATCCGGTTCGCCCGAGATCACGGTGGTGGATCGCGCCGGCGACGACGTCGTTCCGTGGGTGATCTCCGCCAGAAGCACGGAAGCGCTTGCAGCGCAAGCAGAACGACTGCACAGCCACCTGGTGCTCGATTCCGGCTGGACGCCGTCGAACGTGGCATGGTCACTGGCCACCACCCGTGCCGCGCTCGAACACCGAGCCGTGATCCTCGGGTGCGGCCGTGACGAGCTGCTGGCCGAGCTCCACACCCTGGCCCGCGGCAGCGACTCCCCCCGGATCGTCCGACGCACCGGGGGCACGACAGCGGACCCGGACCGCGTGGTGCTGGTCCTCCCCGGGCAGGGCGGCCAATGGCCCGGCATGGGCCGCGGACTGCTCGACACCAATCCCGTTTTCACCGCCGCCCTCGACGAGTGCGACCAAGCGCTATCGCGATACCAGGACTGGTCGGTCGCAGAGCTGCTCCGCAGCCGGGACGAGCTGGAACGGGTGGATGTCATCCAGCCCGCGTTGTTCGCCGTCATGGTGTCGCTGGCCCGGGTGTGGCAGTCCTACGGGGTCCGGCCCGCCGCCGTCGTCGGCCATTCCCAAGGAGAGATCGCCGCCGCGCACCTCGCGGGCGCACTCGATCTCGACCAGGCCGCCCGGGTGATCGCGTTGCGGTCGCAGCTGATCAACACGCACCTCGCCGGACACGGCAGCATGCTCTCCGCCGCACTGTCCGTCGACGGCCTCAAGCCGTACCTCGACTCGGAGCGGGTCTCGGTCGCGGCGATCAACGGCCCGACCGCGACCGTGCTCTCCGGCGACACCGACGCCATCCGCCGCCTCCACCAGGTGCTGATCGAACAGGGCATTCGAGCGCGGCTGCTACCGGTGGACTACGCCTCGCACAGCCACCACGTGCACACCCTGCAACAGCACCTGCTGGAAAAGCTGGCCGGACTCACCCCGCAGGCCAGCGAGATCCCGTTCTACTCCACCGTCACCGGCGACGTGCTGGACACCACCGGACTCGGCGCCGAGTACTGGTACACCAACCTCGCCACCACCGTCGAGTTCCACCGCACCATCACCCGGCTGAACGCCGCCGGGCACCAGGTCTACCTCGAACCGAGCCCGCACCCCACGCTCACCCACCACATCGACCACCCCGACGCGATCACCGCGAACACCCTGCAGCGCGACCGGTCCGACATCGACACCCTGTTGGCCAACGCCGCCCGCCTCTGGACCCACGGCACGCCGATCGCCTGGGCCGAGGTCCTGCCCACCGAGCGGCACATCGCGCTCCCCACGTATCCGTTCCAGCGCGAGGACTTCTGGCTGACCGTGCCCAGCGCCGCGGGCGAACCGGCGCAGCTGGGGCTGACGGGCACGGGCCACCCGCTGCTCGCCGCGCGGACGGAGATGCCGGACACCGGGGAGACCGTGTTCACCGGGAGCGTCTCGCTCGACACGCACCCGTGGCTGGCCGATCACGCGGTGAATGGGACGGTCCTGCTCCCCGGCACGGCGTTCCTCGACATGGCGCTGCATGCCGCCGCGCAACTCGGATACGAGGGCGTCGAGGAGCTCACCCTCCACGCTCCGCTCGTGCTGCCCGTGGACGGCCGGCTCACCGTGCATCTGACCATCGCGTCCGGCGAGCCCGCATTGAGCCTGCATTCGAGGGACGAGAGCGACGGTTCCTGGACACGTCATGCCACGGGCGTGCTTCTCGAAAATGCGCTCGCCGACGAAGAAGACGCGTTCACCGCGTGGCCACCGCCGGGCGCGACGCCGATTGACGTCGGCGATCTCTACGATGCAGTGTCCGAGCACGGCTTCGACTACGGCCCGGCGTTCCAAGGGCTCCACACCGCCTGGCAGCTCGGCGATCGCGTCTACGCCGAAGTCGGGGCCGACGCCCTCCGAAGCGCGGGCGAGTGGGCGGTCCATCCGGCCCTGCTCGACGCCGCCCTCCACACCGCGTTCGTCGGCCAAGCCGAAGACGCCGAGCCCCGAGTGCCTTACTCCTGGTCCGGTGTGCGCCTGCACCAGCACGGCGCGCCGCCGGCGCGTGTCCGCATGACCCGCACCGGCGCCGACACCATCCGGATCAGCACCGCGGACGACACCGGCCGCCTGGTGGCGACCGTCGAGTCGTTGACGCTGCGCCCGCTGCCCGCCGTGCGGACCGAAGCACAGGGCGGCCTGTTCCAGGTCACCTGGACACCCGTGGCCGAAACGGCCGACGACGCCGAACTCCCGGAGCTCGTCCTGCTCGACCACCGGGCTTCCAGCGACGGCGAAGCCCTGCCGGAGCTGGTGGAACGACTGACCCTGCAGGTCCTCGAAGCGGTGCAGGACTTCCTGAGCCGCGCCGAGACCACTGCGGCTCGACTGGTGCTGCTCACCCGTGGCGCGGTCGCGGTCGACGAGTCCGAAGCTCCTGATCCGGCGACCGCCGCGTTGTGGGGGCTGCTGCGCTCAGCGCAGACCGAGCACCCGGACCGCTTCCTGCTCGTCGACACCGATCGGCTCGGTGACGACGCGGTGCGCCGGGCGATCACGACCGCGTTGCGGCACGACGAACCGCAGATCGCCTTGCGCGGCAACACAATTGTCGCTCCGCGCTTGACGCCCATCGATCCGCAGGACGATGTCGCCCTGCCTGACAACGGCACCATTCTGATCACGGGCGGCACCGGGGGCCTCGGCAGCGCCCTCGCCCGCCACCTCGCCGCCCAGCACACCGGGCACCTGCTCCTGGCGAGCCGGCAGGGCCCGGCCGCGCCGGGAGCGGCCGGGCTCCACGACGAGCTGCAGGCCCTGGGAGCGAACGTGAGCATCGCGGCCTGCGACTTCACCGACGCCGATGCCGTGCGGGAGCTCCTCGGCAACGTCCCGGCCGAGCACCCCCTCACCGGCGTCATCCACACCGCCGGTGTCCTCGACGACGCGCCGGTACACGCCCTGCGCCCGGAGCAGCTGGCGGCCGTCCTGGCCCCGAAGGTCACCGCCGCGTGGCACCTGCACCAGGCCACTCGCGACCACGGCCTGGCGATGTTCGTGCTGTTCTCGTCCGCAGCCGGGGTCTTCGGCGCGCCCGGCCAGGCCAACTACGCGGCGGCCAACGCCTTCCTCGACGCCCTCGCCCAGCACCGGGTCGCCCACGGCGCTCCGGCCCGCTCCCTGGCGTGGGGCACGTGGAACACCAGCCAGAGCATGACCGAGCACCTGTCCGCCGCCGACCGGGATCGCCTGGTCCGCTCGGGTGTCCTCCCGCTCGAACCCGACGAAGGCATGCGGCTGTTCGACGCGGCCTGCGGGACGGCACTGCCTGCGTTGGTGCCGCTGCGGCTGGACACCGGGGCGCTGCGCGCCTTGGCCCGGTCGTCCACCCTTCCGCCGCTGCTGGGCGATCTGGTTCCGCACCGGCGTCGGGGCACCAACTCCCGCTCCCTCGCAGGACGACTGGCCGGAATGTCCGAAAAGGATGGCATCCGCGTCCTCGCGACCCTGGTGCGCGACAACGTCGCGACCGTGCTCGGTCACGGCAGCCCGGACGGGATTCCCGCCGACCGCGCGTTCGCAGAGCTCGGCTTCGACTCGCTCACCGCGGTGGAGCTGCGCAACCGGCTCGGCGCGGCCACCGGCCTGCGGCTGCCCACCACCCTCGTCTTCGACCACCCCACGCCCGGCGCGCTCGCTGCGTTCCTGCACGGCGAGCTGCTCACCCGCCGTTCCCGCGTGGTGGTCACGCGCGCGGCCGCCGACGAACCGATCGCCGTGGTCGGCATGGCCTGCCGCCTGCCGGGCGGCGTGGATTCGCCGGAACGGCTGTGGGAGCTGGTGGCTTCGGGCACCGATGCGATCTCCGGTTTCCCCACCGGCCGCGGCTGGGATCTGGACGCGATCTTCGATCCGGACCCCGACGCGTCGGGGAAGTCGTACGTCCGGCACGGCGGGTTCCTGCACGACGCCGACCAGTTCGACCCGGCGTTCTTCGGGATCAGCCCGCGCGAAGCGCTGGCCATGGACCCGCAGCAACGACTCCTGCTGGAGACCACCTGGGAGGCGTTGGAGCGCGCGGGCATCGACCCGACCGGGCTGCGCACCAGTGCCACCGGCGTCTTCACCGGGCTGATGTACCAGGACTACGGGATCCGGTTCGCCGGGCAGGCGCCGCCGGAGGCGGAGGGATACCTCGGCAACGCGGGCAGCGTCGCCTCCGGCCGGATCTCCTACCTGCTGGGTCTGGAGGGCCCGGCGGTGACCGTCGACACCGCGTGCTCGTCGTCGCTGGTGGCGATGCACCTGGCCTGCCAGTCGCTGCGATCGGGCGAATCCGCGCTCGCGCTGGCCGGCGGGGCCACGATCATGGCTACGCCCGGGATGTTCATCGAGTTCAGCCGCCAGCGCGGGCTCGCTCAGGACGGGCGTTGCAAGGCGTTCTCCGCCGACGCCGACGGCACCGGCTGGGCCGAAGGCGCCGGCGTGGTGGTGCTGGAGCGTCTCTCCGATGCCGAGCGGAACGGCCACCAGGTCCTGGCCGTGATCCGCGGTAGCGCGGTCAACCAGGACGGCACCAGCAACGGGCTCAGTGCGCCGAACGGCCCGTCGCAGGAACGCGTGATCCTGCAGGCGCTGGCCAACGCCGGGCTCACGGCCGCCGACGTGGACGCCGTCGAGGCCCACGGGACCGGGACGTCGCTGGGCGATCCGATCGAGGCTCAGGCACTGCTGGCGACCTACGGTCAGCACCACAGCGCCGAACGGCCGTTGTGGCTGGGATCGCTGAAGTCCAACATCGGCCACACCCAAGCAGCTGCGGGCGTCGCGGGCGTCATCAAGATGATCCAGGCCCTTCACCACGACGAGCTGCCCGCCACGCTGCACGCCGACAAACCATCGCCGCACATCGACTGGAGCAGCGGCACACTCGCGCTGCTCACCGAGCAGCAGCCATGGCCGGAAACGGACCGGCCACGCCGCGCCGCCGTCTCCTCCTTCGGCGTTTCCGGCACCAATGCGCACCTCATCCTCGAACAACCGACGGCCGAGTCCACAAAGGACGACTCTCGCGAGGCTGTGTTCGTGGACACCACCGAGGGGCTCGGCGATGCGCTGGTGCCGTGGGTGATTTCCGCCAAGACACCGGACGCCCTGGGCGACCAGGCTGCGCGCCTGCACACCTACCTCCGCGATCAGGACGACTGGAATCCATCGGATGTGGCGTGGTCGCTGGCCACGACCCGGGCCGCGTTCGAATACCGCGCCGTGGTGCTCGGCGGCAGCGCCGACGAGTTCCTGACCCGGCTGCACGCGTTCGCCGGTGGCGAATCGTCGCCGCGCCTGGTGCGCAACGCGGACCCCGTGGCGGCCGATGCCGACCGCGTGGTGCTGGTCTTCCCCGGCCAGGGCGGCCAATGGTCCGGCATGGGCCGCGAGCTGCTCGACACCAGCCCGGTGTTCGCCGCTGCCATGGCCGAATGCGATCAGGCGCTGTCGAGGTACCAGGACTGGTCGGTCACCGACCTGCTCCGCAACGGAGCCTCCCTGGATCGCGTGGACATCGTCCAACCGACGCTGTTCGCCGTCATGGTCTCCCTGGCCCGGCTGTGGCAGGCGCTCGGAGTTCAGCCGGCGGCCGTCGTCGGCCACTCCCAAGGAGAAATCGCCGCCGCACACATCGCCGGCGCATTCGACCTCGACCAAGGCGCACGCATCGTCGCCCTGCGATCCCAACTCATCCACACGCATCTGGCCGGACGCGGCAGCATGCTCTCCGCACCGTTGTCCCTCGCCGACCTCAAGCCCTATCTCGACGAGCGGGTCTCGATCGCCGCGATCAACAGCCCCACCGCCACCGTGCTCTCCGGCGACACCGACGCCATCCACCACCTCCACGCCACGCTGACCGACGAGGGCGTCCGTTCGCGGCTGCTGCCCGTGGACTACGCGTCCCACAGCCACCACGTCCAGAACCTCAGGCAGCCGCTCCTGGAGCAACTCGCCGGGCTCACTCCGCGAACCGCCGAAATCCCGTTCCACTCCACCGTCACCGGCGATGTGCTGGACACCACCGGACTCGACGCCGACTACTGGTACACCAACCTCGCCACCACCGTGAACTTCCACGACACCATCGCCCGGCTCCACACCACCGGGCACCGGGTCTACCTGGAGCCCAGCCCGCAGCCCACGCTCACGCACCACATCAACACCACTGCCGCCGATGTCGTCACCGCGACCAGCCTCCACCGCGACCACCCCAGCACGGACACGCTCCTGACCAACGCCGCTCACCTGTGGGCGCACGGCACACCCATCGCCTGGGAAGCGGCCGTGTCCGGCCGCGAACGCGTCGCGCTCCCCACGTATCCCTTCCAGCGCGGACGCTTCTGGCTCGAACCGGCCGCCGACCACGCGACGGCAGCGGAAGACCAGGACGACACCGGGTTCTGGGAAACCGTCGAGAGCCGCGACGCAACCGCACTCGCCGCCGCCCTCGACATCGACGAGACCACCCCGCTCCGCGACGTGCTGCCCGCGCTCGCCGCCTGGCGCGACCAACAACGGCACGACACCGCAGCCCACACCTGGCGCTACGACGTCACCTGGGAAGCTCTCCCCGAACCGCCCGCCGCGACCCTCACCGGCACCTGGCTCGTCATCACGCCGCCCGATGCGGCACAAGTCGTGACCGACGCGATCAACGAACACGGCGCGCAAGCGCACGAACTGGTCCTCGACACCGTCGAGCCGCTCGACCGCGACGCCTTCGCGGAGCTCATCCGCCGTGAACTCGAGAACATCGCACCACTGGCCGGGATCATCTCACTCCTCGCCGCCCCCATCGATGAATCCACAGAGGACACAACGGCGGAAACCGCCGTTCGCGCGGTCACATCCACCGTGGCCCTCATCCAGGCCCTGGGCGACCTCGACGTCACCGCGCCGCTGTGGTGCCTGACCCGGGGCGCCGTCACCACCGGCCCGCACGACCCGCTCACCCACCCCGCGCACAGCACCGTCTGGGGGCTCGGCCGCGTCACCGCGCTCGAACACCCCCACCGCTGGGGCGGGCTCATCGACCTCCCCCGCACGCCCGACCACCGCACCGCCACCCGGCTCGCCGCGCTCCTCCACGACCGGACCCAGGACCAAGCCGCCATCCGGCCCACCGGCACCCACACCGCAAGGCTCGCCCGCACCCCCAAGCCCAGCACCGGCACCGCGCCCTGGAAGCCGACCGGCACCACCCTGGTCACCGGCGGCACGGGCGGCATCGGAAGCCAGGTGGCGCG
Organism: Saccharopolyspora sp. NPDC050642; assembly: GCF_040654735.1. NCBI lineage: Bacteria > Bacillati > Actinomycetota > Actinomycetes > Pseudonocardiales > Pseudonocardiaceae > Saccharopolyspora > Saccharopolyspora sp. NPDC050642. The sequence goes on from NZ_JBFAIN010000006.1 coordinate 208,257, forward strand.
CTGGCTAGCCAGGATGGGCGCCCCGAACATCGTGCTCGCCAGCCGTCGCGGCGAGAACGCGCCCGGCGCTCGCGAACTCCGGGCGGAGCTGGCCGAACTGGGCAGCCGCGTGACGATCGCCGGCTGCGACGTCACCGATCGCGCCGCCGTGGCGGAGCTGCTCGAATCCGTGCCGGAGGAGTTCCCGCTGTCGGCGGTGTTCCACACCGCGGGCACCCTCGACGACGCCACCGTGAACACCATCCGGCCCGAGCAGATCGCCCACATCCTCCGCCACCGCATCGACAGCACCGCCCACCTCCACGAGCTGACCCGGCGCCAGGACCCGCTGATCGTCCTGTTCTCCTCCATCGCCGCCACCTTCGGCGCCCCCGGGCAGGGCAACTACTCACCCGCGCACGCCTACCTCACCGCGTTCGCCGAACACCACCGCCACAACACGATCGGCATCAACTGGGGCCTGTGGCACGACCAGGGCATGGGCGAGATCCACAACACCGGCATCCGCCACGGCATCCAGCCCATGGCGCCCGAGACCGCCCTGCACGCCCTCCACACCGCCCTCACCCACCGGCACACCGCGCAGATCATCACCGACGTCAACTGGGACCGGTTCCACGACGCCTACACCGCCACCCGTCCCAGCCCACTCCTCGCGCACTTCGCCCCCGCCACCGAAAGCACCGGGCCCACCAACACGCTCCGGCAAGAGCTCGAAGGGCTCCCGCAGCAGCAGCGACACGCCCACCTGCTCGACCACATCACCCACCACACCGCCGAGATCCTCAACCACCCCGACCCCAACGCCATCCCCACCCACCACACCTTCCACCAGCTCGGCTACGACTCCGTCACCGCGATCCAGCTCCGCAACCAGCTCACCGCCACCACCCAGGTATCCCTCCCCACCACGCTCATCTACGACCACCCGACGCCCGCCCAGCTGGCCACGTTCGTCCTGTCCCAGCTGGTTCCCGAACGTCCACAGTCGACTTTCCAGGTGGCGTCGCGGAAGGTCGCGGCGGACGAGCCGATCGCGATCGTCGGCATGGCATGCCATTTCCCCGGCGGTGTGAACACGCCGGAGCACCTGTGGGAACTGGTGAGTTCCGGCACCGACGCGATCACCGGCTTTCCCACCAACCGCGGCTGGAACCTCGACGACCTCTTCGACCCGGACCCCGACGCCGTCGGGAAGTCGTACTCGCGGCACGGCGGATTCCTCGACAACCCGGCGGGATTCGACGCGGCCTTCTTCAACATCAGCCCGCGCGAAGCGCTCGCCATGGACCCGCAGCAGCGGCTCCTGCTCGAAACCACTTGGGAAGCGGTCGAGAACGCCGGAATCGACCCCTACTCCCTCCGCGGCGCGAACGCCGGTGTGTTCACCGGCACCAACGGGCAGGACTACGCGGCCGTGCTGCGCCAGCACCACGAGCAGTTCGAGGGATTCGTCGCGACCGGAAACACCGCGAGCGTCATGTCGGGCCGCATCTCCTACGCGCTCGGCCTGGAAGGCCCGGCGGTCACGGTCGACACCGCGTGCTCGTCGTCGCTGGTGGCGATGCACCTGGCGTGCCAGTCGCTGCGGTCGGGCGAGTCGGGCCTGGCCCTGGCCGGGGGCGCGACCGTGATGGCCACGCCCGGCATCTTCCTGGAGTTCAGCCGCCAGCGGGGTGTGGCGCGGGACGGCAAGTGCAAGGCGTTCGGATCCGGCGCGGACGGGACGGTGTTCTCCGAGGGCGTCGGCGTGGTGGTGCTGGAACGGCTCTCCGACGCCGAACGCAACGGGCACCGCATCCTGGCGGTGGTTCGCGGCAGCGCGGTCAACCAGGACGGCGCCAGCAACGGCCTGACCGCCCCCAGCGGGCCTTCCCAGGAACGCGTCATCGAGCAGGCGCTCGCCAACGCCGGGCTCGCCCCCGGCGACATCGACACCGTCGAAGCGCACGGAACCGGGACGGCTCTCGGCGATCCGATCGAGGCCCAGGCACTTCTCGCCACCTACGGTCGGCACCACACCAAGGACCGCCCCCTGTGGCTGGGATCGCTGAAGTCCAACATCGGTCACACCCAGGCCGCCGCAGGCGTCGCCGGGATCATCAAGATGGTCCAGGCGCTCCACCACGACGAACTGCCCGCCACGCTGCACGCCGAGACGCCTTCGACGCACGTCGACTGGAGCGACGGCAGCGTCGCTCTCCTGTCGCGACCGCAGCCCTGGCCGGATGCCGACCGGCCTCGCCGGGCCGCCGTGTCGTCCTTCGGCGTCTCCGGCACGAACGCCCACGTCATCCTGGAACAGCCATCGCTTGGCGAGTCCACAAGAGATGGTTCTGCTGAGACCCAGGAGGTCGGCAGCGCGTTGGTTCCGTGGATGGTTTCCGCCAAGACGCCGGAAGCTCTCGAAGCGCACGCGAAGCGCCTGCACACCCACCTCAGCGGCCAGGACGACTGGGACCCGGTGGATGTCGGGGCGGCTCTGAGCAAGCGCAGCGCCTTCTCGCACCGCGCCGTCCTGCTCGGCGAGGACCGCCAGAACCTGCTGCAACACCTGGCCGATCTCGCCAGCGGCACCGAGGCACCGGGCACCATCCGGCCGACGCAGATTCCCACTCGCAGCGCCGACCGCATCGTCATGGTCTTCCCCGGGCAAGGCGGCCAATGGCCCGGCATGGGCCGCGAACTGCTCGACACCAACCCGGTCTTCGCCGCAGCTCTGGCCGAATGCGATCAGGCGCTATCGCAGTACCAAGACTGGTCGGTGGCCGACCTGCTCCGCGACGGCGACGCCTTGGAACGGGTGGATGTCATCCAACCGGCCCTGTTCGCCGTCATGGTGTCCCTGGCCAGGGTCTGGCAGTCCTACGGGGTGCGACCCGCCGCCGTCGTCGGCCACTCGCAGGGTGAGATCGCCGCCGCGCACATCGCGGGCGCACTCGACCTGGACCAGGCCGCACGCGTCGTCGCGCTGCGATCCCAGCTGATCCGCACCCACCTCGCCGGACACGGCAGCATGCTCTCCGCCGCACTCTCGGTCGACGACCTCACGCCGTACCTCGACTCGGAACGCGTTTCAGTCGCCGCGATCAACAGCCCCACCGCCACCGTCCTCTCCGGCGATACCGACGCGATCCACGATCTCCACCGTTCCCTGAGCGAACGGGGAATCCGGTCGCGGATCTTGCCCGTTGACTACGCCTCCCACAGCCACCACGTCCAGGACCTCCGGCAACCGCTCTTGGAACAACTCGCCGGACTCACCCCGCAGACCAGCGAAATCCCGTTCCACTCCACCGTCACCGGCGAGGCACACGACACCACCGGACTCGACGCCGGCTACTGGTACACCAACCTCGCCACCACCGTGAACTTCCACGACACCATCACCCGACTCCACACCACCGGGCACCACGTATACCTCGAACCCAGTCCACACCCCACGCTCACCCACCACATCAACCACCCCGACGCGATCACCATCACGACCCTTCGCCGGGACCACGACAGCGGGCGCCAGCTGCTCGCCAACGTCGCTCTCGCGCACACCCACCACGTCGCCGTCGACTGGACGCCGCACTTCCCGAACCCCCGGCACATCGACCTGCCCACCTACGCCTTCCAGCACCAGGACTTCTGGCTGTCGCCGCGCTCGTCCGCCGGCGATCCCGACGACCTCGGCCTGACGGCCACCGGGCATCCGCTGCTCACCGCCCGCACCGATGTGCCCGGCACCGGCGAAATCCTGTTCACCGGCAGGGTTTCCACTCGGACGCACCCATGGCTGGCCGAGCACGTGGTCCAGGGCCGAGTGGTCCTCCCCGGCACGGTGTTCGCCGAGATGGCGCTGCTCGCGGCCGGGGACCTCGGCGGCCACGAGGTCGAGGAGCTGGTCCTGCAGAGCCCGTTGACGCTGTCCGGCGACGATCAGGTCACCCTGAACCTCGTCGTCGCCTGCGACGAGTCGGGCCATCACGCCATCACGATCCACTCCCGGTCCGACGACGACTGGGTCTGCCACGCCACGGGAACGCTCGTCGCACAGGGCGATTCCCCCGACGAGGAACCGGTCTTCGAGACCTGGCCGCCGCGCGGTGCAACCCCGGTCGACGTCGCCGGTCTCTACGACGATCTGGCCGACCACGGCTTCGAGTACGGGCCCACGTTCCAAGGACTGCACAGCGCGTGGCAACACGGGGACGACTTCTACGCCGAGGTCGGTCTCGACGAGGACCACCGGGGTGTCTGGACCGTTCACCCGGCGCTGCTCGACGCCGCTCTGCACACCGCGTTCCTGATCGGTTGGGACACCGGTCTCCGGTTGCCCTTCTCGTGGAAGGGAGTTCGCGCGCGCCGCGGCGCCACCCGGCTTCGTGTTCGGCTGCGCCGGACCGGCGATGCACTGCAGGTCGTCACCGCCGATGACAGCGGCCGGTTCGTCGCCGGTATCGACTCGCTGACCCTGCGCCCGGTGACCGGCCCGGCGAACGACCCGCTGTTCCGCCTCTCCTGGCTACCGCACGGTCCCTCGGAGGAAGCCGCCGCAGCGCAGTGGGTGCGCATCGAACCGGACGCGAACCTGGACGAGCTCCGCGGTCAGCCGGTGCCGGATGTGGTCGTCGCCGACTTCCGCACCGACGAGCGGCACGACTCCGGTGTTCCGGGCGCGGTGGCGCGCACGGCTCAGCAGGCCGTGGGTCTGGTGCAGTCGTGGCTGGCGCGCGAGGATTTCGCCTCGACCCGGCTGGTCCTGCTGACCCGGAACGCGGTTGCGGCGCAGCCGGGAGAGGTTCCGGACCTGGTCACCGGCCCGCTGTGGGGCCTGCTGCGCGTGGCGCAGAACGAGCACCCGGATCGCATCCTGCTCGTCGACGTCGACCTCGGCGCCGATCTCGACGATGTGCTGGGGCGGGCCGTCGGCATGGCGCTGCGTCACGGCGAGTGGCAGCTCGCGGTCCGGGGTGACGCGATGCTCGTGCCGCGCCTGACCCGCGCCCAGGAGGCCCTCACCCCGCCCGAGGGGCGTGCGTGGCGGCTGGACGTGACCGAGCGCGGCAGCATCGACAACCTGCACCTCGCCTCGTTCCCGCAGGTCGCAGGACCGCTGGAAGCCGGTCAGGTCCGGGTCGCGGTGCGGGCGGTCGGCGTGAACTTCCGCGACGTCCTCAACGCCCTCGGGATGTACCCCGGCACCCCGCCGCTCGGTGCGGAAGGGGCCGGCGTCATCGCTGAGAGCGCCGCCGACGTCACCGGTCTGCGGGTCGGCGACCGGGTGTGGGGCATCCTGCCCGGCGCGATGGGGCCGCTCGCGATCACCGACCACCGGCTGCTCGCCCGCGTACCGCAGGACTGGACGTTCGCCCAGGCCGCCGCCACGCCCGCGGTGTTCCTCACCGCATATCACGCGCTGCACGGCCTGGCCGAGGTCCAACCCGGGCAGAAGGTCCTGGTACACGCCGCCGCGGGCGGTGTCGGCATGGCCGCCATCCAGCTCCTCCGGCACTACGGCGCCGACATCTACGCCACCGCACACCCCAGCAAATGGGCTCTCCTGCGCGAGCTCGGCATCCCCGAGGACCACATCGCCTCGTCCCGCACCACGGACTTCGCAACCCGGTTCCCCGCCGTGGACGTCGTCCTCAACTCCCTCACCGGAAACCTCCTCGACGCTTCGCTGAAGCTGCTCGCACCCGGCGGGCACTTCATCGAGCTCGGCAAGACCGACCCCCGAGACCCCGCCGAACACCCCGGGCTGCGCTACCACGCCTTCGACCTCACCGAAGTTGACCCGGCCCACCTCCAGGTCATGCTCGGCGATCTCACGACGCTGTTCGATCAAGAACACATCCGCCCGCTGCCGGTGACCGCGTGGGACATCCGGCAAGCCCCGGAAGCCTTCCGGCACCTCAGCAACGCCCGCCACACCGGCAAACTCGCACTCACCATCCCCACCACGCCCGATCCGCGCGGCACCATCCTCATCACCGGCGGCACCGGCTCACTCGGCAGCGTCATGGCCCGCCACCTCACCGCACAACACCCCGCGCACCTCCTCCTGGCCAGCCGCCAAGGCCCAGCCTCGCCCAACGCCAAGAACCTCCGCGACGAACTGACCGCCCTGGGCGCGAAGGTCACCATCACCGCCTGCGACACCACCGACCCTCGCCAACTCACCGACCTGATCGAGAGCATCCCCGCCGAGCACCCGCTGACCGGCGTCGTCCACACCGTCGGCGCACTCCGCGACAGCGCCCTCCACGCGCTGACCGCCGAACAACTCGCCGCAGTGCTGAAATCCAAAGTGGACTCGACATGGCACCTGCACCACGCCACCCGGCACCACGACCTGGCGTTCTTCACCGTCTACTCGTCCGCCGCGGGAATCCTCGGCAACCCCGGCCAGGCCAACTACGCCGCCGCCAACACCTTCCTCGACGCCTTCGCCCGACACCGCCACGCCCAAGGACTTCCCGCCCAGTCCCTCGCCTGGGGCCCGTGGGACACCACAAACGGCATGACGGAGCACCTCACCAGCACCGACCGGGACCGCATGGCCGCCGGCGGCGTGCTGCCGTTCGGCCCCGATGACGGCATGGCCGCCTTCGACGCGGCCCGCGACCTGCCCGATCCGCACCTCGTGCCGCTCCGCCTCGACGGCAAGACCCTCCGGTCCCACGGCGATGCGCTCCCGCCGCTGTACGGCGAGGTCATCCGGCGCCGTGTCCAGGACGGTCGGCGCAGCAACGGGCCGGAGCGCGAAGCGCTCCTCCAACGACTCGCGAGCCTGCCCGAGGCCGAGCAGCGCCGAACCCTGCTGGAACTGGTCTGCTCCCGCGCCGCCGTCGTCCTGGGCCACGCGGACGCCGGGGCGATCACCGCGGACCGGCCGTTCCTGGAGCTCGGCTTCGACTCCCTCACCGCGGTGGAGCTGCGCAACCGGCTCGCCACCGCCACCGGCCGCCACCTGCCGACGACGCTGGTCTTCGACCACGCCACCCCCGCCGAACTGGCCGATTTCCTCCGGGAATCCCTGGAAACCCCAGCACCGCAGCAGCGCTCCGGCGAGGAGTCCGGTCCGGTCGACGACGAACTCGTCCGCTCCTACCGGCAGCTCGGCGACCTGGACCGGTTCGACGAGGGCATCGAGCTGCTGAAGATCATGTCGCGGCTGCGGCCGACCTTCGAGGCGGGAGACCCGAGCGCGGCCGTGGAGCCCGTGCCGCTCACGCGCGGCGGAACCGGGCCGGGGCTGATCTGCTTCCCGTCCCTCGTCGCGCCGACCAGCCCCTACCAGTTCGCCAGGTTCGCGTCGGTGTTCCGCGACCAGCGGCCGGCCCAGGTGCTGCCGACCCCCGGGTACCAGAACGACGAACCGCTGCCCGCGACGCTCACCGCCGCCATCGAGACCCAGTCCGACAAGGTCCTCGACTGCGCCGGCGGCGAACCCGTCGTGCTCGTCGGCTATTCGTCAGGCGGCTGGTTCGCCTACGCCGTCACCGCACTGCTGGAACAGCGAGGCGTCGCCCCGGCGGCACTGGTGCTGCTCGACAGCCCCGCGCCGGGCGGCGGCTGCTTCGCGCAGATGGCCCGGGTCGCCCACCGGCTCGACGGCACGCTGCCGAACCTGCGCACCGACCAGGCGCAGCTGACCGCGATGGGCGCGTACCTGCGGCTGTTCGAGGACTGGACGCCCGGCCCGGTGTCCACTCCGCTGCTGTTCGTCCACCCGGAGCGGGAAACGCCCGACTTCCCGCGGAACCTGTCCGCCGACGCCGCGCCCGATGACCGGCACGTGCTCTTCGTTCCGGGAGACCACTTCACCATGATCGACCGCTACGCCGAGCAGACCGCGTCGCTCGTGGACGGTTGGATCACCACGAATTTCGAGCACCGCGACGAGTGCCCGAAAGTCCGCTGAGAGAAAAGGATCGCCGATGACTCTGACCTCCGAATCCACCACCGCGCAGCCCGCCGACAGCCGCCTCGGGCTCGCCGCCCGCGATCACCTCATGCGGGGCTACGGCGAGCCGACGGACGGGCCGGTGTCCATCATCACCCGCGGTGAGGGGCCCTACGTCTGGGACGAACAGGGGCGCCGCTACCTCGACGCGGTCGCCGGCGCGTTCGTCGTGCAGGTGGGGTACGGGCGGCCGGACCTCGCCGCCACCGCGGCGCGGCAGGCAGCCGAGCTCGCCTACTTCCCGGCGATGGAGCACGCGCCCCGCCCCGCCGTGGAGCTCGCCGAGCGGCTCGCCGCCGCGGCGCCCGGCGATCTCAACCGCGTGTTCTTCACCTGCGGCGGCAGCGAAGCCGTCGACAGCGCGTGGAAGCTGGCCCGCCAGTACTTCGCGCTGACCGGGAGGACCGGCAAGCACAAGGTGATCAGCCGCGAGTGGTCCTTCCACGGCAGCACCTACGCGGCCGTGGCGATGGGCGGTTTCGCGCTGCTGCACCAGATCTTCGAGCCGCGCGGGCCGGTCAGCCGCAACGTGGCCGACCCGTACGACGCCGAGGAGATCCGGGCGGCCATCGAGCAGGAGGGCCCGGAGTCGGTCGCCGCGGTGATCCTGGAGCCGCTGCCCCACCCGAGCGCCTGCGTGGTGCCGCCGGAGGGCTACTTCGCCCGCGTCCGCGAGATCTGCGACCAGTACGACGTGCTGCTGATCTCCGACGACATCGTGGACTCCTTCGGCAGGCTCGGCCACCTCTTCGGCTGTGACCGCTTCGGCTTCCAGCCCGACATCATCTGCTGCGCCAAGGGGATCACCAGCGGCTACGCGCCGCTCGGCGCGACGATCGCGTCCGAGCGGCTGCTGGAACCGTTCCTGCCGGAGCACGTCATGTTCGCCCACGGCTACACCTTCAGCGGCCACCCGGTGTCGACCTCCGTGGCCATGGCGAACATGGACATCCTGGAGCAGGAGCGCGTCTACGAGCACGTGCTGCGCAAGGAGGCGGCGCTGCGCAACACGTTGGAGGGCCTGCGGAAACTGCCGGTGGTCAACGACGTGCAGGGCGCCGGGTTCCTGTTCTCCCTGGAGCTGATCAAGGACAAGGCGACGCAGGAGCCGTTCTCGCCGGAGGAGTGCGAGCAGCTCATCGACCGGCGGCTGCGCCGCGAGCTGTTCGAAGCGGGCCTGCACATCCGGTGCGGGGACCACGACAAGCCCTACATCCACCTGGCGCCGCCGCTGATCTGCGACCAGCCGGAGTTCGACGAGATCGCGGACGTGCTGGGGTCCGTGCTGCCCCGGCTGTCGGCCTGGGTCTGAGGGCCGCGTGCGCGGTGGCGGGCCGTCCGCCACCGCGCACCGGCCGGGATCAGCTGGTCCGGAGCGGGCCCAGGCGCACCGGGAGTTCCTCCACCGCGCGCATGTAACCGGGCCGCCACCGCAACTTCTCGACAGGCACGGCAAGTTCGAGGTTCGGGTAGCGCTCGAAGAGCGAGCCGAGGCCGATCTCCATCTCGACCTTGGCCAGGGAAGCGCCGAGGCAGTAGTGCATTCCCCGTCCGAACGCGACGTGCCCGTTCTCCGCTCGGTCGAAGTCCAGCACGTCCGGCGAGGCGAACCGCTCGGGATCGCGGTTCGCGGCGGCCAGCGACGCGAGCACCCAGGAACCGGCGGGGATCGTGGTGTCGTCGAGCTGGATGTCCGCCGTGGTGAAGCGGAAAACCCCCGGCGTGGACGGCCCGTCGTAGCGCAGCAGTTCGTCGACGTGCGCCGCCAGCGCGGTGGGATCTTCGCGCACGGCGGCGAGTTCCGCCGGGTGGTCCAGCAGGGACAGCACGCCGAGCGCCAGCGAGTGCGACGTCGTCTCGTGCCCGGCGACGAACAGCAGCAGCGCCACTCCGGCGAGCTCCCGATCGGCCACTTCGCCGCCCGCACCCGTCACGAGCGCGCTCAGCAGGTCGTCCTCGGGATTCCTGCGCTTGGCGTCGAGCAATTCCTCGAAGTAGGCGTAGAAGGAGTTGACGGCGGAGACCACCTGGGGCGCCTTTTCCGGGTCTCCGACGAATCCGAGCGCCTGGTTGGTCCACTCCCGGAACTGCACGGCGTCCGCTTCCGGAATGCCGAGCAGCGCGCACAGCACGGACACCGGGAACGCATAGCTGTAAGAGCGGACGAGGTCGACTTCGTCCTCGCCGTGCAACGCATCCAGCAGCCTTTCGGCGATGGCCCGCACCTGCGGCCGCAGCGCTTCCACGCGGCGCGCGCTGAACTCGCGCACCACCAGTTTGCGCAGCCGGGTGTGGTCGGGCGGATCCATGTTGATGAACAGTCCCTGCCGGATGGACCGGAACGCCTCGGCCACCTCCGGCGCCACCTCGTCAGCGCCGCTGCGCTCCGGCGAGAGGTCGCAGCTCACGTGAGGACTGGACAGCACGTTCACGACGTCGGGATAGTGCGTCACCACCCAGCACTCGCGCCCGTCCGGCAGGACGACCGGCTGCGCCGGACCGCTCTCCCGCCAAGCCGCGAGGCACGGGTGGGGATTGGCCAAGAACTCGTCGCTCATGGACAGTTCCACCGGGCCGGCCACGTCGCTCGTGCCCATCTTTCCTCCTGTAATCCGATGCTGGAACATTCGGTGAGAATTGCGGACGACGAACCCGATGCTAGGTGTCCCGAAATGGCCCAGCAACGGCCAGGAATCGCCGACACCCGGTATTCCACCGGTTCACCCCAGCGGATTATCGACACCCGCACACGACGCGACGAAACGGCGCCGCTGAGCCATTTTTCCGAGGTGTTTCCACGATCAGGTCGAAGTCGTTTCCTCGGTTGCAGCACCCCATTCCGCTGCAATAGCGTGCAGTGCGGTCCCCGAATTCTTCCGGTCCGGCACGGCCGGATCGCGCCGAAACGAATTCCGCAATCACCGCAGCCTCGAAGGCGAGATCCACGAGATGAACCGAGCACAGCGACCATCACCGGGCGCCGGTGAGATCCACGACGAGCACGGCGACGTGTTCACCGCGCTGCTGGACGGCAGCCTCCACTTCGGACTCTGGGACGACGCCACCCGCAGCATGCGGGAGGCCGCCGACAACATGACCGACCTGATGATCGAGAAGCTGGCGATCGAGCCGGCGCATTCCGTGCTCGACATCGGCTGCGGCATCGGGGAACCCGCCGTCCGCCTGGCCCGCGCCAGGAACGTCGACGTGGTGGGCGTCAACGTCAGCCGCCAGCAGCTCGCCGCGGCGACCGAACGCGCGACGGCGGAAGGCCTGCAGGACCGGGTGCGCTTCGCGTTCGCCGACGCCCTGGACCTGCCCTTCCCGCCGGAATCCTTCGACGCGGCATGGTTCTTCGAGTCCCTGCTGCACATGCCCGACCGCCGCCGCGCGCTGTCGCAGGCCGCGCGCGTGCTGCGCCCCGGCGGCAGGCTCGCCGTCGCGGACTTCATCCGGCGCGGCCCCGACCGGGACGAGCAGACCGCCGTCGAGGAACGGCTCGCCGGGTTCCACATCTCCGCCATGCCGACGCTGGAGGACTACGCCGAGACGGTCGCGGACGCCGGCCTCGTCATGGTGGAGGCGATCGACGTCTCCGACCGCAGCTGGCGGCAGACCCTGGCGGTGGTCCAGGAGAACATCGCCCGCCTGCAGCACACCTTCACCACCTCGTCCGGCCAGGAGGACTACTGGGCCGAAGCGCGCGAAACGCTGCCCAGGATCGCCGAGGGATCGGCGCTGGGCTACGCGGTGTTCGTCGCGGCCAAGCCGCACGGCTGACCGGGGCTCACCGCTCGGGCGCCAGCACCTCGCCGGTGCCGGCGTCCCGCACGGTGATCGCCTCGACCGGGCAGGACTCCGCCGCGTCGGTCACCTCCTCGGCCGGACCGACCTCCGACCGGCGCGGGCAGGGGAACCCCTCCACCAGCTCGAAGTGCTCGGGAGCGATCCCGACGCACAGCGCGGAGCCGATGCAGGTATCGGCATCCACCTCGATCGACCAGCTCACCCGACGCCCATGCGGGCTCCGGTTCGGGTTGCGCCCAGTTCAGCCGGGTTCCACGCGATGTCCAGGCGCGACGGGCTGTGGAGAATCATCCCCTCCCCCACACGACGACGTCGTCCTCGTCGCCTGCGAAGCGCAGGCGGGGCAGCCTCTCCAGCAGCGTGCGGAGCCCGGCCTGCGGCTCTTCGGCCGCCTGCGGGACCCGATCGAGGTCGGCGAGCAACCATTGGAGCTCCCGGGGATGGGTCAGCAGGGCGTACGCGGAGTTCGCGAGTTGCGTCGAGGTGCTCGCTGAACGGGAACTTCCTCGGTTCCGACATGCGACGCTCCAAGTGCCATCGACCGTTGCCGACGCGCAAGTTACGGCTCCCACAACCGTCCTGCCTGGTTCGCCACTCGATCGAAGAAGGACATCCCGGCGGCCACTTCCCGACGTTCGCCACCTGTTCAATTCCGTTGTGCTGCAACCACTTCACCGCAACACTCGTCATGCCACCACACCCGGTACCACGGGGTGAACCTGTCGCACGGCCAGGTATTTCCGACCTTCCGCTCCCAACACCGCGCGCATCGCCACAACAATTCGACGATCGGTCGTTAATGGCGTGCGCCGGTGCTGTCGTCCGGCCTAAGCTCCTTCTCGATCATTCCGGCGAACCCTGGAGGAAGTCCTTGGCAACCGACGCGCTGACCGCGGTCATCACCGGTGCCGCGAGCGGGATCGGACGGGCACTGGCCGAGGCGCTCCACGCCAAGGGCGCCGACCTCGTCTTGGCCGACGTCGATGCCGACGCGCTCTCCGCGACCGCGGAGCGGCTCGGCGCGACAGGTGTGACGGCCGATGTGTCCGACCCGGCCGCGATGAACGCCCTGGCTGCGCAGGCCCCGCAAGCGCGCCTGATCTGCCTCAACGCCGGTGTCGTGGGAGCGTCGCTGGGCGCGCCGTGGGAGGTGCCGGCCGACGAGTGGGATCGCGTGTTCGGCATCAACGTCGGCGGCGTCGTCAACGGGCTGCGGGCGTTCGTGCCGGGCCTGCTCGCCTCCGGTGAGCAGGCCCATGTGCTGATCACCGCATCGCTGGCTGGCCTCACGGTCTTTCCCGGCGGCGGGGCGTACGGGCCGTCGAAGCACGCCGTCGTCGCCGTCGCCCAGCACGCGGCGATGGCCCTGGCCGACACACCGGTGCGGGTCACCATGATCTGCCCGGCGCTGGTCTCCACCGGCATGTCGCCGGACGGGATCGAGCCGGGCCTCGTCGCGCATGAGGCGTTGCGGGCCGTCGACGACGGTGTCTTCGCCGTCGTTCCCTCGGAGTGGCAGGCGGCCGTCGTCGCGCAGGTCGAGCAGATCGCGTCCGGACACCGGCCCACACCACCCACTCCGCGGTCGGCATGAGCCACGACGACCACGCTCAGCCAAACTCGCGTGCTTGCAGCCCCCCGAGCTAACGGCGAATCGTCTCGAACACGGTGGCCGGAGCCCACTCCTCCACCGCATCGCCCTCCGCCGGACTGTCGACCCTTTTGAGCGCGAGACCGGCTGCCTCGAAAAGGGATTCATACTCCGGCAACGTCCGCACCTTCCCATCGACCCTGGCCAACTGCCGCAAATGGATCGCGTCGAACAGCTGCGCCGAATCCTCGCGGTACAGCCAATCGATGACGACCACTGGAGTTCCAGGCGACGCCGCCTCCCGGCACCGCGACAGGATTCGCGCGCAACTCTCGTCATCCCAGTCGGACAGCACGCACTTCAACAAATAGACGTCACCCCCTTCAGGAACCTTTTCGAAGAAGCTGCCGCCGACGAACTCGACGCGAGAGCTCAATTCACGCTCCGCAATGATCCGTCGCGCCCTTTCGACCGCGTGCGGCAAATCGAACAGAACGCCGGCGACATCCGGGTACTCCGACAAAATGCGGGACAAGAACGCGCCATTGCTGCCGCCGACGTCCACGACCTTGCGGTGCTCGTGGAATGAGTACCGGGACAGCACCGAGTCGGCCACCATGTCGGACAGCTCGCTCATGAAGTCGGCAAATGCGGCCGCCTCTTCCGGGTTTTCCTGGTAGTACGACCACAACCCCTTCCCAAGCGCGTCTTCGGTGTGCGACCGGCCGTGCAGCACAACGCTGTGCAGCATCTCCGCGGGACGGCAGAGTCCAGGCGATGTGAGCATCAACACGATATTGCGATACGCACCCCCATCACGCCGAAGCAGGGCAAGCATCGGAGTTTCCGCGAATTGATCCGCATCGACCCGCTGCACGAGACCGATCGACTCGGCGTTGTTGAGGAATGCGGATACCGCTCTGACGTCACCGGCCCCAATCGCCGCAGCCAAGTCGGCCGCCGTACGAGGCCCTTCGGCGAACTCATCAGCAACTCCCAATCTGGCCGCAGCGCCGAGGAGATGAAAATTCCACTGCGCGCCGAGAATGGCGTCCAAATCGTCCTCAGGTTTTCCCACGTTCAACCTCCAATGTCGACGACGAGAGGCTAACCGCAAATTCCGAACCACCGCGAGCGCCAGAATCGACAAATACCGGAATGGGTGCAATCCCTGCAGGAACTCGCCTCGCAACGCGGTTGGCGGTCGGCTCACCTCATGCCATGGCAAGCACGTCGGCTCACTCGCTGAGCACGACGTCGTGATCGGGGAAGCGCTCACCGAACAGCCGCAGCAGCCCCACCGCCTTCACCGCGGTCTCCTCCCATTCCTCGTCCGGGCCGGACAACGCGGTGATCGCCCCGCCCACTCCGAAGCTCACCCGACCCGCGTCAACCACCAGCGTGCGGATGACGATGCTGTGATCCGTGGCTCCGTTGAGGGAGAAGTAGCCGAGTGCGCCGGAGTAGATTCCCCGCGCCCCTTCCTCCAGTTCATCGATGATCTGCATCGTGCGGATCTTGGGGGCACCGGTCATCGAGCCCCCGGGAAACGCCGCCCGCACGCAGGACACCGCCGAGGCATCCGCACGCAGTCGCGCTCGGACGGTGCTCACGAGCTGGTGCACGGTGGCGAAGGACTCCACGTCGAACAGCTCGTGGACGTGCACCGAACCCGGCTCCGCACAGGTGCTGAGGTCGTTTCGAACCAGGTCGACGATCATCAGGTTCTCAGCGCGATCCTTTTCACTGGCCCGCAGTTCCTCCCGAAGTCGCCGGTCCTCGCGCAGATCGTCCGAGCGGGGCCGAGTTCCTTTGATGGGCTTGGATTCCACCACGCGATCGGCGGAGATCCGGAGGAACCTTTCCGGCGAGGTGCTCAAGACCGACAACGCACCGAACCTAAGCAGCGCGGCGAACGGCGCTGGACTGTGCGCGCGCAGGAAGCGATAGCCTTCCCACGGATCGACGGTCGCACGCCCATGGGCCATGTTCGTCAGGCATACCTCGTAGGTCTCGCCCGCCCGGATCTGGCGCTGGCACTCCTCGATGAGGTCGAGGTAGTGCTGCCTATCGTGGCGCAATTCGAGACCCTCGACCTCCGTCGACGGTGCGGGTTCCCGCAGGGCCGCGCCGAGCGCGCACATCGCGTTCCACTGCGCTTCCGTCTCCCGCATCCATTGCCTGGCAGCGGTTTCGTCCCCCACTTCGGCCAAGGCCAGCAAGTACGCCCGGCGCTCATGATGGTCGAAAGCGACGGCGTGCGGCGCGAAGATCATCGTGACATCCGGAGTCTCGGCCCGATGTGCACGACGTCCGCCGCACTCGGACTTCAGCTCGTACCCGAGGTAACCGACCCATCCCAGGGCGAAGTCGAACGGCAAGGGCGGGACATCCACCACCAGGGAATCGAGATCGGCCTCGAGCCAGTCCAGGAAAGCTCCCTGGATTTCGTCCTTTCCGGCCGCGGAGTGGACGACCGTCGTGCCGCGCCACGTATCGGCCTCCACTACTCGGGCGAGCCGACCCGTCGCATCACCCATGAACGAGAATTGCCCGTTGGCGACGTCGGAGAGACTGCTGTCCAGCCAGAACGAGTACTCGCTGCATCGGAAAAGCTGGTCGAACACGCGCTCTGGATCGCACCAGCCCTCCAGTTCCTCGACGATCACCCGGAATCGTGCGGTGGATCGAATGCGATCGGGGACAGTGCTGCGCTGCCGTTGGCGAGGTAGTCGCGTCCGCCTTCCGGTCGTGCGCTGCCATTGCCTGGTCAGGTCGGTGAAGTTCCGAAGCATGCGATCGCCGTGCGCCGTGCAGATCGACTCCGGGTGGAACTGGACTCCCCACTGGGGGCGGTTCCGGTGGTGAACAGCCATCAAAACCCCGTCCGGAGTCCAGGCATCCGCGACGAGATCGTCAGGAAGTTCGATCACGACCAGGGAATGGTAGCGAACCACGGAGAAAGGTGAAGGCACGCCGGCGAAGAGCGACTCGCCGCCGTGGACGACCGGCGAGAGCCGGCCGTGACGCACTTCAGCCGCAGGACCGACCTTCCCGCCGTATGCGGAGCACAATCCCTGATGGCCCAAGCACACGCCCAGCAAGGGCAAATCGGCGTACTGGACGATGTCCGCGCTGATGCCGAAGTCCGACGCCCGCTCGGGATGACCTGGCCCTGGAGACAGGACCACGTTGTCGAAGTACTGCAGGCCCTGCAGGCGAAAACTCGGATCGTCATTGCGAATGACCTCGCACTGCTCTCCGTTGGCTTCAGCAAGGTAGTGGGCGAGGTTGTAGGTGAACGAATCGTAGTTATCGACGATCAAGGTCCGCATGCGTCGACCTTCCTGCAGAATTCCGAGACTGGGACACGCGCGTCCATTCTGGAATCCTCGCGTCACAGCGGCGAGCCGAGTGGCGGGTGACGCATGTCTCCTCGGCAAGACTCCGGCGTGGATCGCGACATTTCCCGATGCGCTCGGGTCTCGGCACTGTCAGGCCTGCCGATCAGTTCGCCCGATCGACCGTCCCCCGGTTGATTTCGTTGAAACCGAGCAAAGTTCGCGACACCCGAACCGCTACCCGATGGAGGTTCGTTCAGCGAATCGAGTTGCCCGCCAACTCGGCAGCTGCCTATAAAAGGGGGGGCCGAAACCAAGGAAAGAGCAGAATGGCCGAATTCCTTTCAGTTACCGAAGAACTCCTGGCGAGTAGCGCCGAACCCGCAGGTGTGGCGGCACTTTTCCGCGGGGACCCCATCGAGGGGCGCTGATGACGATTCGGGATCAGCCGACGATTCCCCGCATCCCCGAGGAACGCGCGCAGCGGTACCGCGCGGACGGGTGGTGGCAGCCCGTGACGTTGGACCAACTCGTCCTGCGCCACGGCAGTCGCGTCCCGTCGAAGTGCGCGCTGGTGGCCGGCGACCGGCGAATGACCTACGGAGAGCTGGCCACCACTGTCGATCGCGCAGCCGCGCTGCTGACGACGAGGGGCCTGCGGCGCGGCGACGCAGTCGTGGTGCAACTCCCGAACAGCCTCGAATTCGTCGTCCTCGTCCTCTCGCTGATGCGCATCGGCGCGCTCCCGATGCTGATCCTGCCGGCGCTGCGGGGATACGAGATCGAGCGCATCCTGCGGCTGATCCGGCCCCGCGCGATGGCCCTGCCGCACCGCATGCCTCGGTTCGATCACCTCGCGATGGTGCAGGAACTGCGTCCCCGGCACCCGTACCTCGAAACCCTGCTGCTCACCGGCGAACCACCCGCGGGTCCTGACATCGTGGATCTGTCCGAACTGTGCGATCCCGCGAGCGCTTCCGCCCGTGCGGCGGTGCCGGCGCACCAGCCATCGGCCCCCGAGCCGCACGACGCGGCCTTGCTGCTGCTTTCCAGCGGCACTTCCGGGCCGCCCAAGATGATCGCCCGCACGCACGAGGACTACGGCCACGTCATTCGAACCGCGTCCAAGACCGCCGGGCTCGATGCCGATTCGGTCTACTTCGCGGTCATGCCCGCCGCTCACACCTTCACCTTGGCCTGTCCGGGAATCCTGGGCGCCCTCGCCTTCGGCGGGCGGGTCGTGCTCGGCAGCGCGGAAGACCCACGGCGCGCGTTGCGGCTGATCGAGCAGGAGCGGGTGACGCACTGCGCCGTGGTTCCGGCACTGCTCGGCCAGTGGTCGACCGTGCTCCGCGCGGATCACTTCGACATCTCCAGCATCGCCGCGGTCCAGGTCGGGGGCGCCAGGCTGGACCCTGCCGGGGCCGAACAGGCCCGGTCGGTACTGGGCTCCGTGGTGCAGCAGGTCTACGGCATGACCGAAGGACTGGTCAACTCCACCCGGCTCGACGACCCCGCAGAGGTGGTTTCGTCCTCGCAGGGCAGGCCCGTCTCGGCTGCCGAGGAACTGCTGATCGTCGACGACGCGGGCGAACCAGTTCCGCCAGGGCGAACCGGGCAGCTCCTGACCCGTGGCCCGGCCACGATCGCCGGGTACTACCGGGACGAAGCGGCCACCGAAAACGCCTTCACCGCCGACGGTTTCTACCGGACCGGCGACCTGGTCCGGCTGCTGCCGAGCGGGAACCTGGCGGTCGTCGGGCGAATCAAGAACGTGATCAACCGCAGCGGCGAGAAGGTGTGCGCCGAGGAGTTGGAGCAGCTCCTCCGGGAGCTGGACGACATCGCCGAGGTGGCCGCCGTCGCCGGGCCGCACCCCATGCACGGCGAGATCGTATGCCTGTACGTGGTACCTGCCGGCGAGAAACGCCCCGAGCTGCGAGAACTGCGCCAGCACCTCGAATCCCGCGGGTTGGCCAGGTACAAGCTGCCCGAGCGCCTGCAACTCCTCGATGCGATGCCGTTGATCGGAGTGGGCAAGCTGGACCGCGCCGCGCTTCGCGAAGCCGCCGCGGCTGCGGAGCGAACGAGAACCGTGCGGCGGTCGGCGCACTCGAAGTCGGACGGCGGTCATCTCCAGGAGGTGGCGGGCGAGGGGGTCGCCCCGATGCGTCGCCCGCAGCCGCTCGACACGTAGGTTGGCAAATCCTGTCCCGGTGTCCGAGAATCCGCCGGCTGCTCAACAGCCGACCGCATTTCCTGGTCCGGCGAGGATCGCTGCATCGACCGCCGCGCCCGGCCTGAACCGGTCAGGGCAGCGCGGCGCCGCGGGCCGTGATCCAGAGCCGGTACCACTCCTCGTGCGTGAGGTCGGGTTCCCGCTGCGCCGCGTCGCGGCAGGCGCGGATCCGCTCCGGCTTCGCGCTGCCGATGACCGGCGCGATGCCCGCCGGGTGGCGTTGCAGCCACCACAGCACGATCGTCTCCGGCGTCGTGCCCTTCTCCTCCGCCAGGGCCGCGACGAGCTCCGCGGTCGCCCGCTCGGTCGGCGTTTCCTGGCCGCCGGTGAACCGGCCGCGCGCGAGCGGGCCCCATGCCTGCAGGGAGATCCCGTTCGCCCGGCAGTGCTCGATCGTGCCCAGCGGGAAGCCGATCGACGCGGCTTCGGCGGTGTTCACCAGCACCCCGGCCTCGCACCAGTCGCGCCGGTGCAGGCTCATCTCCAGCTGGTTGGCGACCAGCGGAACGCCGAGGTGCGCCTGCAGGTGCGCGATCTGGGCCGCGCTCATGTTCGACACCCCGAAGCGCCGCACGAGGCCCTGCTCGTGCAGCGACATGAGCGCCTTGGCGACGTCTTCCGGGTCGGCCAGCGGGTCGGGCCGGTGCAGCAGGAGCACGTCGATCACGTCGGTGCGCAGCCGGGCGAGGCTCTCCTCCACCCGCCGGACGATGCTGTCCCCGCGCAGGTCGTAGATCCCGGGCCGGTCGCCCTCCGCCTGCCGGATGCCGCACTTGGTCTGCAGCACGACGCGTTCGCGCAGCCCGGGCGTGCGGGCGAGCACCTCGCCGAAGGCCGCCTCGGCCTTGCCGCGCCGGTAGATGTCGGCGTGGTCGAACGTCGTGATCCCGATCTCCAGCGCCGCCTGGATCGCCGCCTCGGCCGCGTCGATGTCGGCCGCGGCGAGGGGTTCGGCATCCCAGCTCCCGCCGAGCCCCATGCACCCGTACAGCACGCGATCCGCGCTCGTCTCCGTCGTCACCGGGCCATCCTTTCACGGAGGTCACCGCGCCCGGCCGGGACCGCCGTGACGACATTCGTCCACAATGGACGACTGGAGGGTGAGGAATGCCATCCGCTCGCGGGGCCGGATCGGGCGCACACTCGGGTCATGGACGGGCAGTGGACGCCGCGGGACCAGGAGGAGCTGATCGCGGGGTGGCGGCTGTGGCTCGCGCTCGGCTCGTCGGCCTGGCCGCGCGCCGACTGGGACGGCACGCCCGGGCAAGCGGTGCGCGGCCTGCGAGAGCTGATGGCGGCGTGCGACGAGATCCTGGCCGACTACCTCGCCGCGGGCGGCACCGAGTCCGCCGAGGTCGCGCGGCTGCTGACCTCGATGTACCCGGCCGCGAGCTGGACGTGCGAGCCGTGGGCGGACGACACCGCGCCGCTCGACGACGAGCGCGCCTCGCTGCTGCACCGCGACCTCGCCGGATTCGCCGACCACGCCCTGGCCGTGCAGACCCTGCTCGCCCGGGGCGGCGGCTGGGCATCGCTCGCGCTCTGACCGGGCCTGGTTCAGCCGTGCACGCAGGTGTCCTGCGCGCGCGGCGTGACGACGATCACTCGGCCATCCGGTGGGAACTCCACGTCGTTCACCACGGAGCACGGCCAGGGGAAGCTTGCTGTCGGCCCGTTGATCTTCCTGCCTCAGCAAGCCTCGGCGGCGGCTCGCCGGCGGACGGTGCGCTCGAGGATCCCGAGGGTGGCCTTGAGCGCGGACTCGGGGACCACCGGGAAGACGATGCGCTCCTTCCACTCCTCGTCGATCTCCGACCAGTCGTAGTAGGAGGTGACGAGGGTGCCACCCTCGGCCGGCTCCAGCCGGTAGCCGTAGATGTGGCGGGCATGGGGCCGGACCCTGCCCTCGACGGTCCAGGCGATCTCCTCGCCCGGGGTGAGCTTGGTGATGACGACCTCGACGTCGTACTTGCCCAGGGGGACGTCCCCGAGGGCGTCCCGGTCCATGTGGACCAGGAACCGGTCGCCGGGCCGCTCGACCCGTTCCCCTTCGGCGTCCATGAGCATTCCCGACGCGTCGATGTCCACGTGGCCCTTCGGGTCGGTCAGGACCGCGAAGACGTCGCCGGCCGGGGCGGGGATGAGCCGGGAAACCTCGATCCGTTCGGCGTCTTCGCCCACGCGCGGCGTTTCCGCCGTACCGATCAGGTTGGCTGGGTCGATGGCGCTCATGGCGTCGTCCTTTCAGGCCGTGCTTCGGGAGTGGCGGTGATCCGGCCGACGGAAGCCCCTCGCGTAGCGGCGCCACGGTCGCCCGCCAATAAATCGACCATAACACAAATAATCGATTTTCCACCGGACCGTCTACGCTGGCGAGATGCCCCGGACGGCCCACACCTCGACCTCGTCGGGAAAGCAGATGCTCTCCGAGCAGGTCTACGCGCACCTGCGGGACGCGATCATGCGCGGGGACTACGCCCCCGGTGAGGCCCTCAAACCGCAGGACCTCGCCAAGGAACAGGGCGTGAGCCTGGCGGTAGTGCGCGAGGCGCTCGTGCGGGTGGTCGGCGAGGGCCTCGCCGACCGGCTGCCCAACCGCGGCTTCGCCGTCCTCGCCTTCTCCGACCGCCGCTGGCAGGAGATCGCGGAGGCCCGCCGGACCATCGAACCGCTCGTGCTGCGCATGTCCATCGAGCGCGGCGACGTCGAGTGGGAGGCCCGCGTACGCGCCGCACACCACCGCCTGACCCGCACCCCGGCGTTCGTGCCGGAGGAGGGCGAGTACGTCAGCGACGCATGGTCCGAAGCGCACCGGGTCTTCCACCGCACCTTGCTGGAGGGGTGCGGCAACCCCGTCCTGCTGGAGACCTTCGACCGGATGTGGTCCGCGAGCGAGCTGGCTCGCCGCTGGTCGGCGCACCGAACCCCCGGCCGGGACCACGTCGGCGAGCACCGCCGGCTGGAGGAGGCGGCGCTGGCCCGCGACGCGGACGCCGCGGCCGAGGCACTGGCCCAGCACCTCACCCTGACCGCGGCCGGCCTGACCGGCCGCACCCCCGCGGAAGAAGCCTGACCCCGCCTCATCGACCTGGCCCGGCAGGTTCCGCGTCGCGGCCCGGTGCTCTTCCGCCTCGGCCCGCCTCGGCGCATCCTCGGGATGCCGTCCGCAATCTCCTGCTGAGCGAGGGTCCGCGATGAGAGCAGCACGCTTCCACGGCCGTGGCGACATCCGCATCGACGACGTGCCGGAACCCGCAACCCACCCCGACACCGTCAAGGTGGCGGTCGAGTGGTGCGGGATCTGCGGCACCGACCTGCACGAATACCTCGAAGGCCCGATCTTCGCGCCGCGCGCGGGCGCCCCGCACCCGCTCACCGGCGAAACCGTGCCCCTCACGCTCGGCCACGAGTTCGCCGGAGTCGTCAGCGAGCTCGGCGACGGGGTGCGCGACCTGCGGGTCGGCGACCGCGTCGCCGTCGAGCCGTACCTGGTGTGCGGGCGGTGCGACCCCTGCCTGCAAGGCCGGTACAACGTCTGCCGCAGCCTGGGTTTCGTCGGGCTTTCCGGCGGGGGCGGCGGGTTCTCGCAGTTCGTCGTGGCCGAGCGCCGCTGGATCCACCCGCTCGGCGAGCTCGGCACCGACGTCGGGGCGCTCGTCGAGCCGCTGGCCGTCGCCTACCACGCGGTGCGGCTCTCCGGCGCCCGCCCGGGGCACACCGCCGCGGTCTTCGGGACCGGCCCCATCGGCCTGGTGACCACCGCCGCGCTCCGGGCGGCGGGCGTCGAGCGGGTGATCGCCGTGGAGCCGGCGGAAGTGCGCAAGGCCAAAGCGCACGCGGCCGGCGCCGAACACGTGCTCGATCCGTCCACAGTGGATGTCACTGCTGCCGTGCTGGAGCTGACCGGGGGCCGCGGCGCCGACGTGACCTTCGAGTGCGCCGGGATCGACGCCGTGCTGAAGTCGGCGATCCGCGCCACGCGTGCCGGTGGCACCTGCGTGAACGTCGCGATCTGGGGCCACGAGGCCGCGGTCGCGATGAACGATCTGGTGTTCGGCGAGATCAACCTCGTGGGCAGCCTCGCCTACGCCGGCGACCATCCCGCGACCATCGAGATGATCGCCGACGGCAAGGTCGACCCGTTCCAGTTCATCACCGGCCGCATCGGCCTCGACGACATCGTGGCGAAGGGGTTCGACGAGCTCGTCGGCAACAAGGAGGCCAACGTCAAGATCCTCGTCCGGCCGGAGTGACCCGACCTAGGTCGTTTTATAAGCGGCGGTAGCCGCTTGCGGTGCAGGACTCAACTCGCACCGCCGCGGGTTCTCGGTGCCCACTCCTCTGGAGTTCTCCCAGCGAGGACAGCCCCGACGTGGTGAATTGGTCATTCATGATGTCGGGGATCCCACAGCGAGGGGGCATCTGAGGTTCCGCCACCCGCACCGCTACGCAAACCAATTTCGAAACACTCTCTAGTAGTCCAGGGCCGCGTACCAGTCGTCTCGGCCCCGGGGCGTGAGGTCGAGGAGGTGCCAGACCGGGCTGAGCAGGTCGATGCCGCGCTCGTCGATGTCGTCTGCCATGCGCGGGTGCGCCGAGTAGAAGTGGCGGATCGATCCGCTGTCGTCGCGGGTGAACACCGACACCGTCGAGTCCTGGTCGCCGTCCGCGTCCTCGCTGCCGAGGTCGTACTTGAACGTGCTGGTCCCGGCGCTGAGCAGGCGGAGGTTCGCCCACCCCCGGTGCCGGGCGTGCGCGCGCAGGTCCGGCAGGCCGGCGGCTGCCACGACGGCGAGGTCGACGTTCTGCGCGACGTGGCGGGCGACGCCGTTGAAGCCGTCGATCCACATCGTGCACATGGGGCACGGCTCGGTCTGCCGCTTGCCGTACATCAGGTGGTAGATCACCAGATCGCGGCCGGGCCCGGTGAACAGTTCGCTCAGCCGCACGGTCCGCACGGGCCCGTCGCCCGCATCGAGGTCCGCGGGGCCTTCTTCGAACGCGTAGTCGTCGACGACCGGCCCGGGCGGCAGCCTGCGGCGCAGGTCGGCGACCTGCTCGCGCTGGCGCATCAGCTCGATCTCGGCCTGGCGCAGTTCCTCGCGGGCGCTGGCGTACTCGGCCGGCTCCGCGGTGAGGTTGGTGTGGCGCATCGCTGACTCCTGGACCACCGGCGGCAGTTGCCCCCGCCATTGTCCGCCGCCCGCGGGCGGTCGCCAACTGCGGCGCTGGCAGCCGGTAGTCACGAAGGTGTTCCAATGTGGACGTTCGCGGGATCGCGGCGGTTCGGGGACGGTGGCGGAACGGATGCCGAACAACCCCTGAACACTCGGCGAAGGGATACCGCCGACGGCGTGGATCCGGCGGACAACTTTCCGCCGGCGAGATCTCATAGGTTCGGGCGCGGACCCACGACGCCATCGCCGCAGCGGGATGAGGATGGACGAGCAGACCACGACGACCAGGACGAGCACCGCCGAGCGGGTCGGCGACCTGCTCACCGCGTGGGTCGACCGGCTTCCCGCCCGGCTGCGCCGGGTGCTGTCCCGCGAACTCGTCGGGTTCCTGATGCTGGGCGGGTTCACGTTCCTGATCGACCTCGGGATCCTGGCGGCGCTGCGCGCCTGGACCGCGCTGCCGCTGCCGGTCGCCGTGACCGTGGCGTACGTGGCCGCCCTCGGGCTGAACTTCGTGCTCAACCGCAAGGTCAACTTCCGGTCGCACGCCCCGGTCGGCGGCCAGGTCCTCCGCTACGCGGTGGTGATCGCCTGCGACTACCTGCTCACGATGGGCGTGACCACGGGTGTTTCGGCGCTGGGCGTCGACTTCCGGCTGTCGCGGATGGCCGCCGGGGCGTGCGTCGCGGCGTTCACCTACACCGCATCGCGGTGGTGGGTGTTCCGGGAGAAGCCCGGCTGAACCGAGTCCTTGGCATACTGGGCGCGGTGTCCCGCAAACTGCTGATCTTGCCGCTCGCGGCAGGACTCCTCGTCGGCGCGGTGCTGTTCGGCGCGCTGGTCGTCCTCGGCCCCTCGATCACCTTGCACGAGGCGGTGTTGCACGAGGAATCGTCCCGGGATTCCGGGGTGACCTACGAGTACTCGGGTTCCCAGTGGGCGAGCGAGCTCTACCTGGTTCGGGTCACCCGGCTGACCGGCACCTGGCACGAGCTGCGGATCGGCCCGGGCGCGGCCGACCACTACTACCCGGTGCGGCTGCGGTTCGGCTCCGGTGAGCCGCGGATCCGGTCCGTCGAGTGGCGACCCGACGAGGTCGTGGTGACCTTGGAGTCGGGTGACTCCGTCCACGTGCCAGCGGACAACTTCCGCAGCGTCCGCTAGCGCGCCCGGCGCCCCAGCGTGCGCATCGCGAGGGCCCCGAGGATCGGGCCCGGGGCGAGGACGAGGAAGGCGAAGCGCCAGCCGACGAGCGCCGAGAGCACCGGCACGAGGTTGATCGTGACCACCGTCAGCAGGAAGCCGATCGCGGTCTGCGCGGTCAGCGCCGTGCCGATGTAGCGGGAGTCGGCGACCTCGCTGAGGGCCGTGGAGAACACGCCGGAATCCGCGATCACCGCCGCGCCCCAGATCGCGAGCAGCACCAGGAGCAGCGGCCACGACGCGCCGAACACCAGCGGGGACAGCAGGCAGCACGCGCCGCTGACGACGAGGGCCGCCCCGGCCGCGGGAGCTCGCCCGAAGCGGTCGGCGGCCCAGCCTCCGAGCAGGCAGCCGAGGACGCCGGCGACGCCGATGGCCGCGAACGAGACCAGGCCGACGGTCGCCTCCCCGCTCCCGGTGCTCGCGGCCACGAACGACGGCAGCCACGTCCACAGCGCGTACAGCTCCCACATGTGGCCGAAGTAGCCGAGGTTGGCCAGCCTCGGCCCGCGCTCCCGGAACATCTCGAGCGCGTACCGCGGCCGGTGGCTCGCGCCGCCGCGGGACAGGTGCGGTCCCGGTCGCACGAACATCGCCGCCAGCACCGCCGCCCCGACCCCGATGGCGGCCGCGGTGATGAGCACGCCCTGCCACGGCAGGCCGTCAAGGCCCTTGATCAGGTGCGGCAGCGCGGAGCCGAAGGTGAGCGCGCCGATGAGCACGCCGAGCGCGAGCCCGCGCCCGGCGGCGCCGAACCACGAGGCCATCAGCTTCATGCCGACCGGGTAGACGCCGGCGAGGAAGAAGCCCGCGCACAGCCGGCACAGCACCGCCGGACCGAAGCCGTCGGCGAACAGTGGGACGGCGACGGTCGCGGCCGCCGCGCCGAGCGCGGAGCAGGCGGCCACCCGCTGCGGCGGGAAGCGGTCGGGCAGGTTGAAGGCGGCCGACACGACCGCGCCGGCGACGAACCCGACCTGCACCGACGCGGTCAGCCAGACGGCCTGCACGTCGCTGATGTGCCACGCCTCGCGCAGCGCGGGCACGACGGCGGAGGCGGAGAACCACATCGCCATGGCGAGCACCTGCACGGCGGCGATCAGCCCGAGCTGGACGTACCGGTTACCACTTGCCATTCAACTGCCGCTTTCCGAGAAGGCTCCCGCGTCACTCGAGGCACGACCGCCACACGAGTTCGGCCCGCACCTCGTTCGCGGACGGTCGCATGATTCCACAGGCGGATGCCCGCGGTCACGCCGCTCAGCTGTACGCGGTGGGTTCAGGCGGCTCGCCGGTGAGGTAGTGGGCACCGAGCTCCCGGGCCTTGTAGGCCACCGGGTCGTGCAGCGTCAGGGTCCGGGCATTTCGCCAGAAGCGGTCGAATCCGAAGGAACCGGCCGTGGCCCTCGCGCCGAGGAACTCGAAGATCCTGGCCGTCGTCTCGTTGACGGTCCTGGTGGCGACGATCTTCGCCGCGGAGATGGTCGCGGCCGCCGCGCCGCGCTGCTCCGCGGTCAGCTCGGCGCCCTGATCCGCCGCGTCCTGCAGCGCGGCGGTGCCGTGGTCGGCGAGCAGCCCGGCCGCCCGGACGCTCGCGACCAGCTCGCCGTAGCCCGCCAGGACGTACGGGTCTTCTGCCGCGGCGGCCGCGCCGCTGAGCAGCCAGGGCCGGGCGCGGCGGCGGGTGTAGTCGGCGGCCTCCGCGAGCGCGCCTTCGGCGATCGCCACGCAGATCTGGGCGAGGATCACCTGGAAGGCCAGCGATGTCAGGGAGATCCGGACGTCACCGCTCGGCGGCGAGCCCAGCACGTCGTCCGCGTCGATGCGCACGTCGTCGAAGACGACGCTGCCGCTGGCCGACAGGCGTTGTCCGATGTGGTCCCAGTCGTCGGGGTGGCCGATGCCGGGCGCGCGGGCGTCCACCAGGAAGGTGCGGATCTCGCCGCTGTCGTCCCGGGCGCTCGCGATCAGCCGGTCCGCGACGGCGGCACCGGTGGCGAACGTCCGCCGGCCGTTGACCAGGAATCCTCCGTCCACAGTGGTCATGTTCAGCCCGGCTTCCGCCTGGTTGGGCGGGCTGCTCACGCCCGCCCAGAACAACCGGTGCTCGGCGGTTTCCCGCCGCATCCGCCCGGCCACCTCGGGGTCCCCGAACAGCCCGGCCCGCCACAGGTGCAGGTAGTGGTACCCGAGCAGGTGCCCGATGGACGGATCGGCCGCCGCCACGATCCTGGTCACAGCGTGCGTGGTCACGTGATCGTCCGGCGGGATGGCGAGCAGCCCCGACCCGCGGAGCAGCTCGATCTCCTCCACCGGCCGCCGGTTCGCGCGGTCCCGGTCGGCGGCGTCGGCCCGCAGCCGATCGGCGACCGCCTTCGCGCTAGCCAGATCCATGTCTCTCCTCGAGATTCTCTCGCCGCCGCAACACGATGACCAGCAGCGGCGGCAGGAGCGCGCACTGCGCCGCCACAGCCAGCCAGAACAGGTGGGCATTTCCGGCCCCGTCGAACGCGCCGTAGCCGAGGCCGCCGATGATGCCGCTGGCGAAGGCACCGATCCCGGCCGCGAGGCGCTGTTGCCCGAACACGACCGCCGGCGCCCGCCCGGAACGGGCGAGGGATTCGAGGTCGTTCTTCAGGAACAGCACCACCTCGCCGAGGCAGATGGCCAATGCGCCGGCCAGGATCGCCACGGCGCCGCCAAGCGCCAGCGCGGCCGTGCCGGTCGCCATCGCGGCGAAGCCGATCAGCATCGCGCGGGAGTACGGCAGCCGCCCGATCCAGCCGGCCAGCAGCGGCTGCATCACCACCAATCCCAGTGAGTGGAGCATCAGCGCGAGGCCGTAGAACACTGTGGACACTCGCGGAACGGCGTAGACCGCCAGGTAGTTGTAGAAGAACATGTGCAGGTACAAGGTCAAGGCGGTGATCGCGAAGGGCAGCAGGGGAATTCCGGCCAGCACCCGGTCCGGCTTCCCCACCGGGCGGTCGGCGCCCCGCTCTGCGGGCAGCAGCGCGTGCCCGATCGTCACGACGGCGAACAGCACCGCGACCGTTGCGAACAACGCCGCCGAGTCGTCGAGCACGAACGGGGCGGCGGCGACCGGCCCGAGCGCGATTCCGCCGTTGATCGCCGAGTTCCCGGCCGACACCAGCAGCGGGCGGCGGTCTTCCTCGACGCCCAGCAGCAGGTACGCCTTGTTCGCCGGGAGGTAGAGCGCCGCGCCGCAGGAGGTCAGCACCAGCGCGGCGACGGCCGCGGCCGGCCAGCGCAGCCCCACGACGAACCCGGCGAACCCGGCGGTGCGGATCACCAGCGCCAGCACCATGGTCCGCTGCAGGCCGATGCGCTCGGCGACGGCCGCGCCCACGATCGCACCGGCGAACTGCACGAGCGAGGCGACCGCGAGGACGACGCCGACGATCCCCAGGTCCAGCCCGAGACGCTGGTGCAGCACCACCGACATGTACGGCAGCACCGCGAACCCGCCCAGCGCGATGAAGAACGAGCTGACCAGCAGGAACCATTGCTGGTGGGTGAACGAGGCCACCTCAGCGCCCGGTGACGACCGGGTGCACGCCGCCGGCGGCGCTGAGCGCGCGGTGCAGCGCGAGTTCGGCCGTGGCCGCCTCGGCCAGCACGATTCCGGTGCAGGCGCGCTGGTCGGCGAGGCTCTCGATGCGGTTCCCGATCGTCATCGTCGGATACCACTCCGGGCCGCCGGGGAACCCGGTCAGCCGCTCGATCCCGGCCATGCCGGTGAACGTGCCGGTCCGGTCCGGGTAGACCAGCACGAACGCCACCGCAGGGCCGGATGCTGTGGCGGCGCCGAGGAGTTCCGGTTCCTTGCCGAGTGCCATGTCTACCATCGCTTCGTAGACGTTGGTGCCCAGCGATCGGCACAACGCCTCCCCCACCATCGCGCCGCCGATCCGGCCGTTGATCTCGACGAGTTCCGGTCCCTCGGCGGTGAGCACGAACTCGACGTGCGCGAACCCGCCGCGGTGACCGGCGACCGCGAGCACCCGCGAAACCCACTGCTCCAGTTCGGCGCGGTCCGCGTCCGGGAACGCGACGGGGAACGCGGCCGCTTCCTCCCGCACGTGCTGCTGCCGCGACAGCTGCCTGCTGTGGACGCCCAGCAGCCGGGTCCGGCCCGCCCAGGTGAGCGTTTCCGCGCTGTACAACGGCCCGGCGAAGAACGGCTCGGCGAGCAGCCGACCGAACAGCTTCCGGTCCGCCGCTTCGTCGACGGCGCTGCGCAGCTGGTCCTCGTCGTGCACGAGCCACACGTTGCGCGAGGAGGTGCCCGCCGAGTCCTTCAGGACCGCGGGCAGTCCGACCTCCCGCCGGACGAGTTCGGCCGCCGACGAGCCGTCGGGCACCGCGATGGCCGTGCCGCGGCTGAGGCCGTGCCGGTGCATCAGCACCCGGACCGCGCGCTTGTCGCGGATGGTGCGCGCCGCGTCGGGATCCGGGCCCGCCAGGCCGAACCGGGCCGCGAGCTCGGCGCCGGGCAACAGCCAGGTGTCCGTGGAGTTGATCAGGCCGTCGAGCGCGGGAAGCCGTTCGAGCTCGGCGGCGCAGGCGGCCGTGTCGCGGGTGTCGACGTCGACGACGTCCAGCGCGCCCGGGTCGAGCCGCGACAGCTCGTGCCGGTAGATGTCGCGGTTGCCGGTGAGCAGGCACAGCCGCTGCCCCGCGCGGTCGGCGGCGTCCACCAGGCGCCCCAGGCCGAAGGTCAGGGCTTCCAGCGCTGCGATCGTCATTCCACCGGCTCCTGTTCGCTCCACCGCCGGCGCGCCCACTCCATCGCCGACCAGGGCGGCGCGAGGTCGTCCAGCGAGGTGATCTCCTTCGGCCGCAACCCGGCGGGGTCCAGCGCCTCGCGGTGCCGGGCGAAGACCCGCTCCACGTAGCGGTGCCCGGTGTCCGCGCCGATGACCAGGTGCGTGCCCTCCGGGTGCCGCGCCGACTCCCAGCCGGCGACCAGGTGCGCCGCGCCGGTCGACAGGCCCGCGAACACGGCGTGCTCGCGCAGCAGGCCGACCGTGCCCGCCATCGCGTGCCGGAAGTCGACCCAGTGCACCGAGTCGTAGAGGTGGTGGCGCACGTTGTCGAACCAGATCGAGCTGCCGATCCCGGCGATGATCGCATCGGGATCGCTGTGGCCGTCGCTGCCGAACGTGACGCTGCCGAAGGGCTGCACGCCCAGCAGCCGCACCTCCCGGCCCCGCCCGCGCAGCGACTCGACGAGTCCGCCGGACGAGGCACCGGTGCCGACCGCGGCGACCACCGTCAGCGGCCCGTCCGGCAGCCCGTCGGTGACGAGGTCGGCGAACTCCCGGTAGCCCTGGTAGTGCACGCCGTCGTGGTACTGCCGCATCCAGTGCATCCCGGGGCGCTCCGCGAGGAGTTGCCGCACGCGCTCCACGCGTCGCCGCTGGTCGAGCCGGAGGTCCTGCGAGGGCGGCATCTGGTCCACGGTCGCGCCGAGGACCTCCAGCTGCGCGCGCATCGAGGAGTCCACTGTGGTCGATGCGACGATGTGGCAGCGCAGGCCGTAGCGGTGGCAGGCCATCGCCAGCGCCAGCGCGTAGATGCCGCTCGAACTGTCCACAAGGGTCTGTCCAGGCCGGATCGTGCCGCGCTCCAGGAGGGTTCGCACCGCGCCGAGCGCGGCGTAGACCTTCATGGTCTCGAACCGCGCGAGGACGACGTTGCCGCCCAACCGGATCAAGGAGGGCGTCTTGAGCGCGTCGGTGATGTGCTCGTGCACCGTCGCCGCGGCGGCGGGGGCTGTCGCGGTCACGGCCTCACCGCCCGATCGAACGCAGGTAGGCGGCGAAGTCTTCGGCACCCTTGACGTTGCGCGGCCCGCTGACGGCGTCCCCGTAGGACAGCACGAAGTAGCGCTTCTGCTGCACCGCGGGCACCGACCGCATCGCGGGCAGCGATTCGAGGAACGCCTGCTTCTCCGCCGCGGACTGCCCCGCGTAGTCGATGATGACGATCACCTCGGGTTTCGCGGCGACGACGGACTCCCAACCGACCGTCGTCCAGCCCTTCCCCACGTCGGCGAGCACGTTCCGCCCGCCCGCCGCGGCGATGAT
Source organism: Saccharopolyspora sp. NPDC050642 (assembly GCF_040654735.1). Classification (NCBI taxonomy): domain Bacteria; kingdom Bacillati; phylum Actinomycetota; class Actinomycetes; order Pseudonocardiales; family Pseudonocardiaceae; genus Saccharopolyspora; species Saccharopolyspora sp. NPDC050642. The sequence continues at coordinate 239,688 of NZ_JBFAIN010000006.1, forward strand.
GTCGGTCGGCGCCGCGTACCGACCCGCGGTGTAGGGCTGGTCCGCGCCCGAGTCGTAGACGAACACCGGAACGGGCGTGACACCGACGGGACGGCCTTGCTCGACCTTCGCGATGCGTCCCCGCAGTTCGGCGACGAGTTCGTCGGCTCGCTGCTCGACGCCGAAGATCCGGCCCAGGTTCTGCAGGTCCGCGTAGAGCGCTTCCAGCGGCGGCACCGGCTGCTTGTCGCCGTAGTCCCAGCACGTTTCGGTGTGCACGTAGCTGCGGATGCCCAGCTGGTCGAGCAGTTGCGGGGTGATGCCGCGCTCCTCGCTGAACCCCGAACCCCAGCCGGCCAGCACCCAGTCGGCCTGGGCGTCCACCACGATCTCCCGGGTGATCCGCGAGGTCCCGAGCCTGGGCACGCGAGCGTAGTCGTCCCGCCACGGCGAACCGGCGATCGAGGGCTCGGCCTGCGCGTTCATCACGTACCCGCGCATCCGGTCCGCCAGGCCCAGGGCGAACATCTTCTCCGTGCCGCTGACGTCGTAGGACACCGGCCGCTGCGGGCGCGGATAGGGCACCGGCACGCCGCAGTTGGTGACCGTGACCGGCGCCGGGCCGTTCTGGACGGCCGGTTCCACCGACGCGCCGCAACCGGTGGCCAGCAATGCCACGACCAATGGCACTGCCAGCGACCGCCGCTTCGCGGATCGGATCATGATCGGGTCCCTTCGTAGTCGGCGCTGAGGTCGTAGAGCAGTTGCGGCGCGCCGGTGCGCGGATGGGTCACGACAGTGACCTCCACGCCGAACACCCGGCGGATCAGCTCCGTGGTGAGAACGTCGGCCGGGCTTCCGGTGGCGACGAGCGAGCCGCCGGAGAGCACCGCGAGGCGATCGCAGCAGCTCGCGGCGAGGTTGAGGTCGTGCAGCGCGACGAGCACGGTGAGCCCCGAAGAGCGCAGGAACGACAGCAGTTCCACCTGGTGGCGCACGTCCAGGTGGTTGGTCGGCTCGTCGAGCACCAGCACGCGCGGCTCCTGCACCAGCGCCCGCGCGATCAGCACCCGCTGCCGCTCGCCGCCGGAGAGGCCGAGCACGCCGCGGTCGGCGAGGTGCACGATGTCGGCCCGCTCCATCGCCTGCCGGCACAGCTCGTGCTCCCGCTCGCTGAGGGCCTGGTTGCCACGCAGGTGCGGGGTGCGGCCGAGGGCCACGACTTCCGCCACGGTGAAGTCCAGTTCGCTGCGGCTTTCCTGGGTGAGCGCGGCGATCGACCGGGCGCTCTCGCGCGGCGCCATCCCGGCCACGTCCGCGCCGTCGAGCAGCACCGCCCCGGCGGTGGGGCGCAGCGCCCGGTAGACGCAGCGCAGCGCGGTGGACTTCCCGCTGCCGTTGGGGCCGAGCAGCCCGACTATTTCTCCACTGTGGACGTCGAGGTCGAGGCCGCCGACGAGCGTCCGGCCGGCGATCTCCACCGCCACCCCGTCCAAGCGCAACTCCATCTACCGGCCTCCGAACAGGTATCCGCGGCGCCGCAGCAGGGTGATGAACACCGGCACGCCCACCAGCGCGGTGATCACGCCCAGCGGGAGTTCCTCCGGGGCGAACAGGGTGCGCGAGACGAGGTCGGCCCACACCAGGAAGCACGCTCCGGCCAGCGGCGCCACCGCCAGCACCCGGCGATGGCTGGAGCCGACGACGATCCGGACCAGGTGCGGCATCACCAGCCCGACGAACGCCACCGCGCCGCTGACCGCGACGAGCAGGCCCGTGACCGCGGATGTCAGCAGGAACAGCCAGCGGCGCAGCGCCACCGCGTCAACCCCGAGGCTCGCCGCCGTCTCGTCGCCCATCGACAGCACGTCCAGCGAGCGGCTGTGGCGGCTCAGCACCACCACGCACACCAGCACCGCGGTCGCCGCCAGCGGCAGCGATCCCCAGTTCGCCGCGCCGAGACTGCCCAGCAGCCAGAACAGCACCGTCCGCGCCGCGTCGCCGTTGGGCGCGAGGAAGACCAGCACGCTCATCACGGCCTGGAACCCGTACGCCAGCGCGATCCCGATGAGCACCAGACGCAGCGGGGTCATCCCGCCGCGACTGCTCGCGGCGGCGTAGACCAGCACCGATGCGGCCAGCGCGCCGAGGAACGCCGCCACCGACAGCGCGTAAACACCGAGGCTCGCGAACACCCCGAACACCACCACCGCCGTCGCGCCCACCGACGCTCCCGACGAGATGCCCAGCACGAACGGATCGGCCAGGGCGTTGCGCACCATCGCCTGGATCGCCACCCCGACCACGCTCAGCCCGGCGCCGACCACCACCGCCAGCAGCACCCGCGGCGTGCGGACCTGCCAGACGATGCTGTAGCCGGTCACCTCGTCGGAGCGGATCGTGCCGCCCGTCAGCGCCGCGCGGAGGTAGCGCACGACCTCGTCCGGCGCCACCACCGTCGGCCCCAGCGCGATGCCCGCCAGCACCGACGCGACCAGCACCGCCGACAGCACGAGCACGACCGCGAACAGCCGCGCCCGGCCGCTTCGCGCGGGCGGGCGGGATGCTTCGACCGTCGACACGTCCCGGCCCTGCTGCATTCGGCATCCTCCTGGCGAATCCGTCGTCCCGTTAGTCGGGCGGTCACCGCTCGAAGTTCCCGGGGAGATCAATCGCGCCGGAACCCGCGGACCACCAACCGCTTCGCGTGGTTGTCGTAGGGTTCCGCGCCGAAGCCGCCGAAGCACTCGACGTCCGCGAAACCCGCCGCCTCGAACAGCGCGATCAGCTCCGCCGCGCTGTAGACGAAGCAGGTGATCGACGCGTGCTTCGCCGTTTCGCCGCGCACGAGCGTCCAGTCGGTCCGGAACCGGGTCCAGCCGTCGAAGACTGTGTCGCGCATGACGACCATGCCGTCGTCGAGCTCCACCACCTTCGGCGGCCCGACCCAACCGGCGTAGATCTCCTTGCCGAGCACGTCGACCAGCAGCTGCCCGCCCGGCGCCAGCGACGCGTGCGCGTTGCGCAGCACCTGCAGGTTCCGCTCCGGTTCGTCGAAGTAGCCGAACGACGTGAACAGGTTCAGCACCACGTCGAACTCGCCCGGCCGCACGTAATCCAGCACGTCCGAGCGCTCCAGCCGGGCCCGCACGCCCGCATCCGCGCACGCCTTCTCCGCCTGCGCCAGCAACAGCGGACTCAGGTCGACGCCCGTCACCGGATACCCGCGGCGCGCGATCGGCACCGTGAACAACCCGATCCCGCAGCACTGGTCGAGAACCCGCGCCCCGGTGGGAAAGTCGAACAGCGGCGAGTCCGCCACCACCTCGGCCGCCAATGCGGCCCGCTCGGGCGAGAACATCACCGGCGAGAACACCGACCACAACTCGTCGTCCGCGTACCAGGCCATCCCGGCGGTCCTCCTCGAATCGATGCGCGTCGTCCACACACCTGTCGGACCGGGGGCGCCCGCGGTTCCAGCCGCCGGACGTGAAATTTCCCGCCGACTGGGAACATCCTGCAAGGGGCCTGTGCTCCCGGGCACACCGCGCAGGCGCCTGTACTCACAGCGTCACCGGCCTACTAGCCTGCCGGGCTATGAGTCGCTCGGAGGCCGAGGACGCCCGCCTGACCAAGCTGGCGCTGGCGGCGCGATCAGGTGATCGCGGCGCGTTGGAGGGGTTCATCCGGGGCACCCAGCGCGACGTGTGGCGCTTCATCGCCCACCTCGCCGGCGTTCACCTCGCCGACGACCTCGCGCAGGAGACCTATCTGCGGACGCTCAAGAGCATCCGCCGGTTCTCCGGGCGTTCCTCGGCGCGCACCTGGCTGCTGTCCATCGCCCGGCGCGTTGTCGTCGACCAGGTGCGCTACGAGCGTTCCCGGCCCCGCACCGACGCCGGGGCCGACTGGGCCGCCGCGGCCGACCGGGGCGCGGGCGAGCGAGCGGGTTTCGAGGGCATCGTCGAGCTGAACATGCTGCTGGACGAGCTCGACGGCGAACGCCGCGAGGCGCTGCTGCTCACCCAGGTGCTGGGTCTGTCCTACCAGGAAACCGCCGAGATCTGCGGCTGCCCGATCGGCACCGTGCGCTCCCGGGTCGCTCGCGCGCGGGAGCAGCTGCTCGAGAAGACGGCGCAGCAATCGGAAGGAACCGGTTGAAGCACCAACCCGCCGGGAACTCCGGCCGCCCTTCGAGCGACAGTATGGACGTGGACTGCTACACGTACCGCGAGGCGCTGTCGGCGAGGCTGGACGGCGAGCCGGCGCCAGTGCCCGATGACCGGCTGGAAGGCCACCTCGCGGAATGCGCCGGTTGCCGGTCCTGGCAGCAGCGCGCGGCGGAGCTGAACCGCGCTCTGCGGGTCCGCCCGGTCGAACCGACACCGGACCTCGCGCATTCCGTGCTCGACGCCGCCCGCACGATGCGCGCCCCCGTCGCGCGCCGGTGGCCGCGGGTGCTGCTCGCGGCCGTCGCGCTGTGCCAGGTGGCGCTGGGCATCGCACAAGTGCTGGGCGTGACGCACTTCGCGGACCACGGCATGGGCGACGTCATGACCGGGCACCTGCTCAACGAGAGCACGGCGTGGAACCTGGCGCTCGGCCTGGGCATGCTGTGGACGGCCTGGCGGGTCCGCGCGAGCACCGGCCTGCTGCCGGTGATGGCCGCGTTCCTGTTGGTGCTGGGCGGTTTCAGCGTCTTCGACGTCATCAACAACGAGGTCCCCGCCACCCGCCTGCTCTCCCACGGCCTGCTCGTCGTGGGCCTGGTGCTGCTGCTCGTGGTGCGCCGCGACCTGTCGCGCTGGCGCCCGCGTCCGGGAGACGCGCAGAACCCGCGCACGACCACGACCGCCGAGGCGCTTGAAGACCACGAGCCCGGCCCGAGAGCGGACAACCACCGCCACCTGGGCCCGACGGGCTACCGCCGAGCGGGCTGAGCGCTACGCATTCTCAGCGAGGATCCTCCGGCTGGCTCCGGCGAATGCCTCCGGTTCGCCGCCAAAGCCCATGCCAGGATCCAGGAAACCACCGTGGTCGCCGAGGAACTCGACCCGCGGGCCACCCAGTGCCGGGAACCACCTTCCGGCGGCGGAGTCCGGGCACCATTCCATGCGGCAGGAAGAGATCAGGCAAGCTGGGATCGGATGAGCTCTGCCGTTCGCACGGGGCCATCCGCCCAGAAATCCACCGCGCGCACCGTCGCGGTACCGCGCAAACCCAGATCCACGTCGTGCTCGCGGCGTAGCGAAATGGAGATGTTGGTCGCTCTGGACACCTCGAGGATCAGGGTGCCCTCAACAACCTCGCTCGATCTCTTCATCCCGCGCGTGCGTTTGGCGACCACGACGCTGTCGATGTCAGCGACCGGCACCTGAAAGTCGAAGAACGAGCAATAGCGCAGGCGCAGCACGCGCGGGTCGACGCTGTGCGGGTACTTGTACATCGTCGCGATCAGTGCGAGGAACCAGACGGTGCTGAGAATCCCGACAGCTGCCAGGACAATGCGCAGCGTTTGCCAGGGTACCGCCAGTTCGACCAGCGCGACCTCGAGCGGGTTGAGCACGAAGAACACCCACATCATCGGGCGCAGCTGGCCGCTGTAGTGAATGGCCTCGCCGTCCTCGGGCACGTCCCGTTTGCGCCGCACTGCCAGCCACAGGGCCCGGACCATGAGGATGTCGTGCTTGACCACCGAGGCCGCCCAGCCGGGCATCACCGCGCGCAGCGCCGAGGCCAGCGGATCGGTCTCGCCCGCGCCACGGGCCCGGGCGCGGCGGGCCGCCCGCCACACCAGCCATGCCTCGACGGCTACCAGTACCAGCAGCGACCCCTCCACGACAGCGACCACAAGGACACCTGCGCCTACGCCGAGGAAGCCGGAGAACAGCAGGACCAACTCCACGGCGATCACCAGCGGCACGATCCAGCGCCCCCACCGCGCCACGCGCGCGAGAAAAGTGCTGCTCTTCTCACGTGGTTTTGCGGCCGCGCAGCGTTCAATTCCCCCATATCACGCAACGTAGCATCAAAAATGCTCACCGTTCACGTCCCGGAAGAGGCCTGCCAGGCGCGCGGCTCGATGCCCCGGTCTCGCCAAGCCGCACGGCGCCAAGCCCGGCGGAGCCCGCCTTCCCCTCGGTCGCCTCAGCCGAAGGTGATGAGCTGGCGGGCGACCTCGCCCCGCTTGAGGTTCTCGTAGGCCTCGTTGATGCCGGCCAGCGTGGTCGTGCCGCTGATCATCGAGTCGAGGTCGAGCTTGCCCGAGAGGTACATGTCGACGTAGCGGGGCATGTCGACGCGGAAGCGGTTCGAGCCCATCGTCGAGCCCTGGATCTTGCGCTCGCGGAGGAACGAGTAGCCGTCCAGCGAGATCTTCTCCCCGAACGGGATCATGCCGATGATCGTCGCCGTGCCGCCGGGCCGGAGCATCTGGAAGCTCTGCTCGGCGGCGCTGGCCAGCCCGACCGCCTCGAAGGAGTGCTCCACGCCGCCGGAGGTCAGCTCCAGCACCGCCTGCACGGCGTCCACATCGGACGCATCGATCACGTCGGTGGCGCCGAACTTCGCCGCCAGGCGCAGCTTTCCCGGCAGGCGGTCGACCGCGATCACCCGTCCCGCGCCGGCGATCGCCGCGCCCTGGATCGCGGCGAGCCCGATCCCGCCGCACCCGATCACCGCCACCGTCTCCCCCGGCCGCACCCCGGCGGTGTTGAACACCGCGCCGAGCCCCGTGGTCACCCCGCAGCCGATCAGCGCCGCCTTGTCCAGCGGCATGTCCGGCCGGATCTTCACTGCCGCGTGCTCGTGCACCAGCATGTGCTCGGCGAAGCTCGACGTGTTCAGGAACTGGTGCATCGGCTCGCCGCCGCGGCTGAGCCGCTGCGGGCCGTCGGCCGGGCGCACCACGTCCTCCTTGGTGCACAGGTTCGGCCGGCCGGTGGTGCAGTACTCGCAATGTCCGCAGAACACCGACAGGCAGGTGATGACGTGGTCGCCGGGCGCCAGGCCGGTGACGGCCGACCCGACCGCCTCGATCACCCCTGCCGACTCGTGGCCGAGCACCACGGGCAGCGGATGCGGGTACTTGGCCTCCATGAAGTGCAGGTCGGAGTGGCACACCCCGGCCGCGGCGGTGCGGATCAGGATCTCGTTGGGTCCGGGCGAATCGAGGTCGACGTCGCTGATCACGAGCGGTCCGGGGGCGGTTTCCAGCACTGCGGCCTTGCACTGCATGGCGTCTCCTGCCGTGAACGCAGAGGGCTTTTCTGGAATCTCCTTCTAACCCGGGATCGCCCGGGGTGTCAACGACTACTCGGGTACGGCGACCGCGGGTCCCGGGCGGACCAGCGGTCGTGGTCCACCTGCGCCAGGAAGCGCTCGACGTGGTGGTTGAACAGTTCGGGCTCTTCGAGGTTCGCGAGGTGGCCGGTCTTGGGCAGCACGACGAGGCCGCTGCGCGGGATGGTCCGCTTCATCATCAGGTCCGCCTCCAGCGCGCCGTCGTCCTCGTCCCCGGCGACGATCAGCGTCGGCACCTCCATCGCCGCCAGCTCCGGTCGCAGGTCGTACAGCGACGGCCGGGTCATCTGCACGCCGCGGATCGTCAGTGCCGCGCCCACCGGGTCGTGCTCGGCCAGCACCGCGACGTGTTCGGCGTGCCCGCGCGGGTCCTTGTTCTGGAACTGCACGCGCGCCGGGCCGTAGCCGTACCACTTGGCCACCTCGGCCGGGCCGTCGGTTTCGAAGGCCGCCGCGAGCGATTCGAACTCCGCGCGGAACTCCTCCCGGGCGCCGGGGTGCGCGCCGTAGCCGCAGCCTGCGACGACCAGCGACCGGGCCCGGCCGGGATACCGGAGTCCGAAGTGGAGGGTGCAGAAACCGCCCATCGAGTTGCCCACCACGTGCGCGCGGTCCGCGCCGATCGCGTCGAGCACCGCCACCAGGTCGTCGACCGCGCGGTGCTGGCCGTAGCGCTCCGGTTCGGCGGGGACGTCCGAGGGCGGGTAGCCGCGCGCCGCGTACACGACGCAGCGGTACCGGCGGGCGAAGTGCCGGACCTGCGGCTCCCACGAGCGGTGGTCGCCTCCGAACTCGTGCACGAAGACCAGCGGCACGCCGGTGCCGGTTTCCTCGTAGTGCAGGCGGATTCCGTCGTCGGTGGTCGCGAATGGCATCCGTGCCTCCCGGTCGGGTGCCGCATTGTCACCCGTCGAACGCGGCTTCCACAACGCCGCACGCGCCCGTCGCACCCGGCCACTAGGCTGAGTGGCGGACCTTGCCGCCGGATGTGGGGAGCGAACCCATGGCGATCGCCCGCGCCGATCGAGTCGACCGCGAAGCCCTGCTGGAGTTCCTGCGGCCCCGGCACCGGGCCGTCCTGGTCACCACCCGCGCCGACGGCCGCCCGCAGATGTCCCCGCTGACCTGCGGGGTGGACGCCGAGGGCCGGATCGTGGTGTCGACCTACCCGGAGCGGGCCAAGACCCGCAATGCCCGCCGCGACCCGCAGGTGTCGATCTGCGTGCTCTCCGACGAGTGGAACGGCCCGTACGTGCAGGTCGACGGCCGCGCCGAGGTGCTGGACATGCCCGACGCGCTCGACGGGCTCGTCGAGTACTTCCGGTGCATCTCCGGCGAGCACCCGGACTGGGCGGAGTACCGCGAGGCGATGGCCCGGCAGGGCAAGTCGCTGATCCGCATCCACATCGAGCGCTGGGGTCCGATCGCCACCGGCGGCTTCCCACCCCGCCTCGGCTAGCGCCGCCGCGCTGGTTCACCCCTCGCCGCAGTTTCAATTGAAACTGCGGACCACCGGCGTGTCGCACTCCGACACGCCGACGGCTGTGGACAACTTCCGCAATTTCAATGGAAATCAGAGGTCCGATTTCCATTGAAATTGAAGACCTGACGCGTGAAAGCCGCGCCCGCACGGGTTTCGGGCCCTACCGGAGGGCTTCGCCCTTGCGGTCCGGCAGCAGGAACATCATCAGCATGTCCGCCGCGTACAGCACCGCGAGGAAGGCGATGGCGACCGCGAAGCTGGACGACTGGGCGATCAGCGCGAACACGATCGGCGCGAAGCCGCCGACCGCGCGCCCGAGGTTGAACAGCACGTTCTCGGCGGTCGCGCGCGCCGCCGTCGGGTACAGCTCGGCCATCAGCGCCCCGTAGCCGCCGAGCATGCCGTTGACGAACACGCCCATGATCGCACCGCCGACGAGCAGCGCGTACTGATCGGTGAGCTGGCTGTAGCCCAGCACCGACAGGATCGCCCCGGCCTGGAAGATCCAGAACGTGCGGCGGCGGCCGATCCGGTCGGCGAGCTGCCCGAAGATCCACATGCCCGCGGCCATGCCCAGCACCGTCACCGCGGTCCAGGTGCCGGATTTCGTGAGGCTGAACCCGAACTGCTTGGACAGGTAGGTCGGCAGCCAGGTCATGATGCCGTAGTAGCCGAAGGTCTGCACCGAGCACAGCACCAGCAGCGCGATGCTCGACCGCGTCGTCCGCGCGTCGGCGAACAGCAGCCGCAGCGGGAAGCGCCGCCGTTCGCGCTCGATCTTGGTGAACGCCTCCGGTTCGGCGAGCCGGTTGCGGAGCACGAAAGCGATCAACGCGGGGATCGCGCCGATCACGAACAGCGTCCGCCAGCCCCACGCGGTCACGATCGGCCCGGCCGCCAGCGTGCCGATCAGCACGCCCGCCTGGCCTCCGACGCCGACCAGCGACGTGGCCCGCGCCCGCATCTTCGCCGGCCAGGTCTCGGCGACCAGCGCCATGCCCACGCCGAACTCGCCGCCGAGCCCGACTCCCGCGATGAACCGGTAGATCGCCAGGTCGAGGTATCCCTGCGCCAGCGCGGTGAGGCCGGTGAACACCGCGAACAGGATCACCGACCAGGTCAGCGTCCGGACCCGGCCGAAGTAGTCGCCCATGATGCCGAACAGCACGCCGCCGAGCACCGCACCGATGAGCGTCACCGTGGCCAGCGAGCCCGCCTCGGTCTGGGACAGTCCGACGTCGAGGCTGATCGCGGTCAGCGCGACGCCGAGGATGAGGTTGTCCATCCCGTCGATGCCGTAGCCGACCGCGGATGCGACCATCGCCTGCTTCGCGTAGCGGCTCGGTCGCTCATCGGAACTGCCCTGCTCGCGGGCAGGCGTCACCTGTCGGCCCATTCGACGACTCCTGGTCTGCGGAAGGGCACGGCGCGTTGCGGTGCTAGATTTTCGCCGTGCGGATGCCGGGCATCAGCATCCACCGGACTTCCCGGCGGGTAAAGGCCGAGGGCACCCGACGAGGCGCGCATCACTCCCGCCTGGACAGTCCATATTGGACATTCGACGCATTTCGGAGGACAGCTCATGGCGCGCCGAGCCGCGGACCCCTGGGACGGCGACCGGCCGCCGCACCTACCGTGCCGCCGCGGGGAACTGCCGGAGATCTGCCTGCTGCCGGGCGATCCGGCGCGGGTGGACCTCGCCGCCGAGGTGCTGAGCTCCTTCCGCGTCCTCGGGCAGAACCGGGAATTCCGTGCCGGAACCGGGCTATTGGACGGCGTCGAGATCGGCCTCTGCTCGACCGGGATCGGCGGCCCTTCCACCGAGATTGCGCTCGTGGAACTGGCCGGGCTGGGCGTGCGCACGGTGATCCGCATCGGAGGCATGGGCGCGATGCGCCCGGAGATCGAGCCCGGCACGCTCGGCATCGTGCAGCGCGCCCGGCGCGAGAGCGGCGCGGCGCGCCACTACTTACCGGACGGGGACGCGGTGCCCACCCCGGCCGTCGCCGAGGCGCTGGCCACCGCCGCGCGGCACCTCGCCCGGCCGTCCCGCCCGATCACCGTGCTGTCGACCGACTCCTACTACCTCGGCCAGGGCCGACCGCTGCCGCGCTGGGAAGACCGCGCCGCGGAACGCATCCGCGAGGTGGAGCGGTCCGGCGTCGACGGAATGGACATGGAGGCCGAAACCGTGCTCGCCGTCGGGCGCGCGGTCGGCCTGTCGGTCGGAGCGGTCCTCGCGGTGCACGCCAACCGCGTCACCGACGCGTGGCTGGAGGAGTACCGCGATCCGCAGCTGGACGTCGTGCGGGTCGCGGCGACCGCGGCCACCATCCTCACCGGGCGGGACTCCGGCGAGCAAGACCTGCTTCCGGGCTCCTGAGGAACGCCGCCGGGCAACCTCGTCCCGGGTGGCGTTTCGCGCGAAGACGGCGCTGTCGGTCGGCGCGAAGCGCGAACGGCGCGGGTCAGGCGGCGGTTTCGTAGGCGTGGGCGACGCGGTAGAGCGTCGCTTCGTCCCAGTGGCGGCCGATGAGCATCATGCCGATCGGCAGGCCGTCGCCGCTCCCGCAAGGCAGGCTCAGCGCCGGGTGGCCGGTCGCATCGAACGGCGCGACGTTGCCGATCATCTCGAACGAGCGCCGCACGATCAGCTCGCGCGGGTCGTCCGCGGTCGGCAGCGGCGTCGCCTTCATCGGCAGCGTCGGCATGACCAGCACGTCGAACTCCGCCAGCGCCGCGTCGTAGGCGGCGGTCAGGACGCGGGCCAGGTTCTGCGCCTTCGCGTAGCTGGTGCCGCCGTAACGGCGCCGGAACAGGTTCCCGGCCAGCATCGACGCCTTCAGCGACTCGCTGAACTCGTCTGCCCGGTCCTGCCAGCCGCGCATCGCGGTCATCAGGCTCGTCACGTACTTGCCGCGCCAGTTCATGCCGAACCCGTTGCCCAGCAGCATCTGCCACACCGCCCCTTCGAGGGCGATCGGGCTCCAGATCGCCACGCCCGAGCTGTGCAGCGGCACCGATGCCTCGGCGACTTTCGCGCCCAGCCCGGCCAGCACGCCCGCCGCCTCGCGGACCGCTTCGTCCACGTCGGATTCGGCGCCGGCCGTGCCGAATCCCTCGCGCACCAGGCCGATGCGCAGGCCACCGCAATCACCGGTGAGCGCCCGCGTGTAGGTGTCGGTGCGGGTTGCGGTCTGGCGCGGATCGAGCCCGTCCGGGCCGGCGATCGCCTCCAGCACGAGCGCGTTGTCGGCGACGTTGGCGGTGATCGGCCCGGCGTGGTCGATGGTGGCCTCGATCGGCATGATCCCGGTGTAGGGCACCAGGCCGTGCGTCGGCTTCATCCCGACCGCGCCGCACCACGACGACGGGATCCGGATGGAACCGCCCTGGTCACCGCCGATGGCCAGGTCCACCTCGCCCGCGGCGACCAGCGCCGCCGAGCCCGAGGAGGAGCCGCCGGCGGAGTGCGTCGGCTTGTGCGGGTTGCGGACCGGCCCGTCGGCGCCGGTGTGCGAGCCGCCGGAGAAGCAGAGGAACTCGCAGTGCGCCTTCCCGGCGATGGTGGCGCCCGCGTCGAGCAGCCGCGTCACCACCGTCGCGTCGACGTCCGGGACGTAGCCCTTCAGCGTCGACGAACCGTTCATCATCGGCACCCCGGCCAGGCAGATGTTGTCCTTGAGCGCGACGGTGCGGCCCGCCAGCGGCCCTTCGTCGCGGGTGCGCAGCTCGGTGCGCGCGTACCACGCGCCCAACGGGTTGTCGCCGGGTTCGGTCCACTGCCGCTGCGGGATTTCGGCGACGGGCTCCTCGAACGCGTCCACCACGCGGTACGCCTCGACGTTCGCCGCGATGAGCGCCAGGTACGAATCCGTTGTCGCGTCGTCCAGTTCCAGCCCCAGCTCGGCTGCCGCGGCCTGCAGTTCGGCCCGATCGGGATCCGGCACGGCCATCGCTACCTCCCACGTCGCGGACCAGGCGAGGCTACGCAGGAAACCGCGGGCGGCGGTAGATCTTCCCGGGTGACAACGGGATCAGTGGTGGTGCGCGACCAGCTCGTGGTCGGCGCCCGCCGGGTGGGCGTGGATCGTCGCGCCGCCGAGTCGCGGCAGGGCGTGCCGCAGGCGGTGCTCGGCGTCGTGCGCGACGCGGTGCGCGTCGGCGAGGCTGAGTTCCGGGGCGACGTCCAGTTCGGCCTCCGCGTGCAGTTCGTGGCCGATCCAGCGCATCCGCAGCCCGCCCACCGCGCGCACCCCGGGCGTACCGGCCAGCGCGAGCTCCGCCCGGCCGACCAGCTCCGGATCCACCGCGTCGAGCACCCGGCCGAGGACTTCCTTCGCCGAGCCCCAGAGCACCACGGCGATCGCCGCCGTGATCAGCAGCCCGATCGCGGGGTCCGCCCAGCGCCAGCCCAGCGCGGCGCCGCCGGCCGAGCCGAGCACGGCGAGGCTGGTGAAACCGTCGGTGCGCGCGTGCAGCCCGTCGGCGACCAGGGCGGCCGAGCCGATCTCCCGGCCCACCCGGATGCGGTAGCGGGCGACCAGCTCGTTGCCGGCGAAGCCCAGCAGCCCGGCGGCCGCGAGCCAGCCCAGGTGCTCGACCTGCTGCGGGTCGACCATCCGCCGGATCGCCTCCCAGCCCGCCAGCGCCGCGGACGCCGCGATCACCGCGAGCACGACTAGTCCGGCGAGGTCTTCGGCGCGGCCGAGCCCGTAGGTGAAGCGGCGGGTCGCCGCGCGCCGGGCGAGCAGGAAGGCGACCGCGATCGGCACCGCGGTCAGCGCGTCGGCGAAGTTGTGCAGGGTGTCGCCGAGCAGCGCGACGGAGCCGGTGAAGACCACCAGCACGGCCTGCCCGATGGCGGTGACCAGCAGCGCCGCGAAGGAGATCCACAGCGCCCGCATGCCCTTGCGGCTGGCCGCCAGCGGTCCGTCGACGGCGTCGGCGGCGTCGTGGCTGTGCGGCGTCACCGCGTGCTTCAACCCCGCCCAAGCGCTGCGGTGGCCGTGGCCGTGGTGCGGAGCGGAATCCACGTGACCTCCTCCGGTCCGGCGAGCGGGACACCCCGAACGATAGGCCGCCGACCAGGCATGCGACAACGCTGCTACTGGGAATCAGTTGCAGGAGAATGCCTTTTGCAGAAGCCCATCACGTCCAAAGTGGACCTATCGCTGTCGGGAGTGCAGACCCGACGCACCTCCCTCAGCGGAGTCGGCGCACTGCGGCGCTGCCGCCGATCAGCAGGAGCAGCGCGGCGAGGGCCCAGCGACGCTTCTCCTTGGTGTCGTGGCCGACGGTCCCGCCGCCCCGTTCCGGCGTCGTCGGCGCGTAGCCGCCCGGTTCCGGCAGCGGCGGCGGCAAGAGCGGCGGCGGGGGCGGAACCGTTCTGCTCGGAGGAGCCGTACGCCGGCTGGGCGGCGCCGAAGTCGGGGACGGAGTGGGCCGCGGCGTCGATGGCGTCGTGGATGCGGTCGTGGACGGCGGCGGGGTCGTCGGCGGGGTCGTCGGCGGCGGCGGTGGGGGCGGCGAAGGCGAGGGCGGCGGTTGGGGCGATGGGACGCGGGTCAGGCATCCGGTCGCGTCCGAGCCCAGCATCGGCGGCAGGGCGGCCAGCTTGGCCACCGAACCGTCCCGGTCCACGCGGTACAGCCCGCCGGCCTCGTCGGCCGTGACGTACAGCGCCCGGTCCGGGCCGATCGCCACCGATCCGTAGGTGCTCGGCGGCAGGCCCGGCGCGTCGGCCAGCTCGGTGACCCGCCCGCTGACCGGGTCCAGCCGCGCGACCGCCGCCGTGCCCCGGTGGGTCATCGACACCCCGTACAGCTCGCCGTCCACCGGGTCGACGTCGAAGTCGCCGAGCTCGAACGGCCAGTGCGGCGACCGGATCGCGGTCATCGCCAGCACGCTCAGGTAGGTCGGGCGGGTCGGGTCGACGTCCACCGCGTACAGGTAGGACCCCTGCCGCACGTACCAGCGGTTCCCCTTGACCGCACCGGCCGTCGGCGCGGCGAGCGGGTACCAGGGCGCGTCCACCCGGCCGGCCCGCACCGGCCCCAGGTCGTGCGTCCGGCCGGACCGGTCCAGCGTCACCACGTGGGCGCCGTCCGGGAACGGGCCGGACGCGGCCATGCCGTACACCAGACCCTGCGAACGGACGTACCCGAGCGCGTTCAGCCGGTGGTCCAAGGCTCCGATCCGGACGCTTTCCGCGGCGGGCAACGACACCCGGTACAGCGCGGAAGTCCAGCCAGGACCGGAGTTCCGGACCTGCAGCACCGTGCACCCGGGAGCCGCGCCCGCGGACACCACCCACACCACAGACGCCGCCAGCACCGCGACCGCCGAAGCGGCCGACACCGCCGCGACCCGCCACCACCTCAACTTTGACCGAGCCGCTCTAGCGCCCACAGGAACGCGTCCGGGCCGATCTGCGATCCGCCGCTGAACGGGTTCTGCAGCTGGAAGATCGCGAACAGCAGCAGCGCCAGCGCACCGGCCAATGTGGACACGAGCACGATGTGCGGGAACAACCTGGTGCCCCCGAAGAGGTTCGGCAGCAGCACGCACACCACGCTGCCCAGGATCAGCACGAGCCACACCACCGCGACCACGCCGCGGTCGAACGCCCTGGTGACCCGCTCGTGCCGCTCCTCGTAGACCTGGCCGAGCTGCGTGATCGCCTCGGTCTTGCGGTCCTCCTCGAACTCGCCGTCGGCCGGCGCCTGCATCACCGCCGCGCGCAGCCGGTCGAGCTCCGCCCAGCCCGGCCCGAGCACCTGCCCGCCCTGCTGCATGACGGGCCACTCCTCGCCGACGACCGTCTGCAGGTACCGCAAGCTGAGCTCGCGCGCCTCGTCCCCGGTCGGCGCGGGCAGCGAATCCACCGCCCAGGAAACCGAAACCAGGGCCTGCGCCTCGCGGTAGGCACCCTCCCGCGCGTCGGCCACGGTGTCGAACAGCGTCACCAGCACGAAGGCGAGCACCACCGCCTGCAGTCCGCTGACGATGGTGAAGACCTGTCCGGCCGCGTCGTTGTTGCTGGGGCGCCCCTCGTCCTGGCCGAGCCTGCGCACCAGGTAGCCGATCACCGCGGCGGCCACGGACGCGCTGAGCACCCAGATCAGCCCGCTGAGGTAGATGCTCATTCCGCACCTCCGGCGGCGGACCCGCCGCGCACCACGACCTTCCTGGGTTCCGGCACCAGCAGGTCGCCGACGTTGCACCCGAGCACCGAGCAGATGATCTCCAGGTCGTCCAGCTTCAGGCTGGCCGGGGTCTTGGACCACAGCCCGGACATCTTGCCGGCGGAGATGACCAGCCCGTGCTCGGCCAGCTGCCGCTGCAGCTCGGTGGCCTTCCAGATGCCCCGCTGCGCCGCGACGAGCCGCAGGTTCCACTTCACGACGACATCTCCCCCCGACCTGCTCCGATCGACTGGACGCCGCACTCGCACACGATCCGCCGCCTCCCAAACTCGAGCCTGGACGCCGGTAACGCCCGGCCGACGAATTTTCAGAATTCCCGAAGAAGAACCGCCGAAGATCTCTGTTTCGACGTGGCCCGAACAGTACTACCGCACCACCGGAAAACAGATAACCCGATTCGTGGAATCCGGGATCACAGGATTCATCGCCCACCCGGAGCAATCACCCGGGGGAATATTCCGAATACCGCGCTCGCGATTGGTGCACACGAGTCACGGAGCCGCCGAATACCGGAACGAATGGCGCGGATGATCACTCTGCGTTCCACGCAAGCGGCGATTCAGGTGATATCCACAGTGCGACATTTGCGCCGGATCTGGCCGACACACGAAGCACGTTCGGGTGACTGTACGGTCGAGATCACTGGTGCTAACGTCGCCGTCGGCAACGAGAAACGATGCCGCAGAACCGGCGAGGATTCCCATCGGGACTTTTCCATTCGAACATCTCACAATTCCCTGAACAATCACGGTTCAGCATTTCCTGCTCACCTCTTTACGAACAGAGATGATTGGTGGTATTGGCGTGACTGTGACGGAACCGCTCAACACCGACGACGGCGATGCGCCGCAGTTGAGCCTGAGCACGGCGGCGGCCCGGAACCTGGCCACCACGACCAAGTCCGTCCCGCAGATGCAAGGCATCACCTCGCGCTGGCTGCTGCGGATGCTGCCGTGGGTGCAGGCCGCCGGCGGCGCGTACCGCGTCAACCGCCGCCTCAGCTACACCCTCGGCGACGGCCGGGTCACCTTCACCAACACCGGCGCCGAGGTCCGGGTCATCCCGCAGGAACTGCGCGAACTCCCGCTGCTGCGGGGATTCGACGACGACGCCGTGCTCGGCGCGCTCGCGGATCGCTTCGTGCAGCGGGAGATCGAGCCGGGCCAGGTGATCGCCACCGCAGGCCAAGCCGCCGACCAGGTCGTGCTCATCGCCCACGGCAAGGTCAACAAGATCGGCACCGGCGAATACGGCGACGACACCGTGCTCGGCGTGCTCGCCGACGGCGAGTACTTCGGCGCGCACGTCCTGGCCGGCGACTCGACCACCTGGCAGTCGACCTACAAGGCGGTCACCCCCTGCACCGTGCTTTTCCTGCGCCAGCAGGTGTTCCGGGACATGAACGGCAGCTCCGAGGCGCTGCGCGAGCACATCCGCAACGCGCTGTCCGCCCCGAAGGGCGCGCACAACGTCCACGGCGAGGCCGACATCGAGATCGCCTCGGGGCACTCGGGCGAGCCGACGCTGTCCGGGACCTATGTGGACTACGAGCTCGCGCCACGCGAGTACGAACTCAGCGTCGCGCAAACGGTTCTGCGGGTGCACAGCCGCGTCGCGGACCTCTTCAACCAGCCGATGAACCAGACCGAGCAGCAGCTGCGGCTGACCATCGAGGCCCTGCGCGAGCGGCAGGAGGAGGAGCTGATCAACAACCGCGAGTTCGGCCTCCTGCACAACGCCGACCTCCGCCAGCGCATCCACACCCGCACCGGCCCGCCCACCCCCGACGACCTCGACGAGCTCCTGACGCTCGTGTGGAAGGACCCCGGGTTCTTCCTCGCGCACCCGCGGGCCATCGCGGCCTTCGGCCGCGAGTGCAGCAAGCGCGGCATCTACCCGCAGAGCATCGACCTGGGCGGCCACCAGGTGCCGGCGTGGCGCGGCGTGCCGATCCTGCCGTGCAACAAGCTGCACGTCGGCGACACCCGCACCAGCTCCATCCTGCTGATGCGCACCGGCGAGGAGAACCAGGGCGTCATCGGCCTGCACCAGACCGGCATCCCGGACGAGTACCGGCCCGGCCTGTCGGTGCGCTTCATGGGCGTCAACGAGCAGGCCGTCATCTCCTACCTGGTCAGCGCCTACTACTCGGCGGCGATCCTGGTGCCGGACGCGATCGGAGTGCTCGAACACGTCGAACTCGGCAGGGAGAGCTGAGCGACGCACAGCCCCCGGAGCGGGTGGCCGCGACCCGCCCGCTCCGGGCCCGCCAAGGACCTTTCCGCCGAGCAGCGCAAGGAGAAGTGACATCGTGACCGTGACAGAGCCGGACCTCGGCGTCGAGCAGGCCGCGCAGAGCCTCGGCACCGCGGCGGCGCGGAACCTGGCCACCACGACCAAGTCCGTCCCGCAGATGCAGGGCACCACCTCGCGGTGGCTGGTGCGGATGCTGCCGTGGGTGGACATCTCGGCGGGCTCCTACCGGGTCAACCGCCGGCTGACCTACGCCGTCGGGGACGGGCGGATCACCTTCACCAACACCGGCTCGAACGTGCGGGTCATCCCGCAGGAACTCGGCGAACTGCCGCTGCTGCGCGGTTTCGACGACGATTCCGTGCTCGGTGCGCTGGCCGACCGGTTCGTGCAGCAGGAGTTCGAGCCGGGCCAGGTGATCGCCACCGCCGGGCAGGCCGCCGACCAGGTCGTGCTCATCGCCCACGGCAAGGTCAACAAGATCGGCACCGGCGAATACGGCGACGACACCGTGCTGGACGTGCTCGCCGACGGCGAGTTCTTCGGCGCGCACGTGCTGGCCGAGGGCCAGGCCGCGTGGCACCACACGTACAAGGCGGTCACCCCGTGCATCGCCCTGACGCTGAACACCCAGTCCCTGCAGGAGGTGAACAACCAGTTCGACCGGCTGCGGGCGCACATCGCAGCCATCCGCGACAACCCGGCGCCGGCGCAGAACAAGCACGGCGAGGCGGACATCGAGCTCTCCTCCGGCCACTCCGGTGAGCAGACCCTCGCCGGGACCTATGTGGACTACGAGCTCGCGCCGCGCGAGTACGAACTCAACGTCGCGCAGGCGATCCTCCGCGTGCACAGCCGCGTCGCGGACCTCTACAACCAGCCGATGAACCAGACCGAGCAGCAGCTGCGGCTGACCATCGAGGCCCTGCGGGAACGGCAGGAGCACGAGCTGATCAACAACCGCGACTTCGGCCTGCTGCACAACGCCGACCTGCGCCAGCGCATCCACACCCGCACCGGCCCACCCACCCCCGACGACCTAGACGAACTGCTCTCCCGCCGCCGCAAGACCCGGTTCTTCCTGGCCCACCCGCGGACCATCGCGGCCTTCGGCCGGGAGTGCAGCCGCCGCGGCATCTACCCGGCGACCACCGAGGCGGAGGGCCGCCAGGTGCACGCCTGGCGGGGTGTGCCGATCCTGCCCAGCGACAAGATCCCGATCAGCGATCGCGGCACCAGCTCGATCCTGGCGCTGCGCACCGGCGAGGACGACCACGGCGTCATCGGCCTCCAGCAGACCGGCATCCCCGACCAGTACCGGCCCGGGCTCAACGTCCGGTTCATGGGCATCAGCGAGCAGGCGATCATCTCCTACCTGGTCAGCGCCTACTTCTCCGCCGCGGTCCTGGTCCCCGACGCCCTCGGCGTGCTCGAGAACGTCGAAATCGCCCGCTGACACCGCGTTCGGACGCGGCGAACCACCTCGTGACCGGTGCTCGAAACGAGTCCGGAACACCTCACCGTGCTCTTGGACCGCAGTTTCAATTGAAACTGCGGTCTCCCCCCACACTCCGCCACGCAAAGCGAGCCTGGAATTACCGCTTTTTGTCGAAGGGAAGTCGGATGGCCACGATTCAGCAGGACGCCAACCGGGCGGGTACGGCTTATGAAGCGCTCACGCGCAGCCGCACGATGGTCGAGCCCGCCCTGCGGGCCGCGGTCGACCGGTTGCCCACTCGCATGCAGCAGATATCCGGCTACCACCTAGGTTGGCTGGACGAGCGCGGCAACCCGGTCCGCGCCGACCGGGGCAAGGCGCTGCGGCCCACGATGGTGCTGCTCTCGGCCGCCGCCGTCGGCGGTGATCCCGCGGCTGCGGTGCCCGCGGCCGTCGCGGTGGAGCTGGTGCACAACTTCTCGCTGCTGCACGACGACGTGATGGACGGCGACGTCACGAGGCGGCATCGTCCGACGGCGTGGACCGTGTTCGGCAGCGGCCCGGCCATCCTCGCCGGCGACGCCCTGCTGTCGCTGGCCGCCGACGTGCTGGGCGCGTGCCGGCATCCCGAGACCGCCGCCGCGGTGCGGACGTTGAGCACCGCCGTGCTGAACCTGATCAACGGCCAGACCGCGGACCTCGCCTTCGAGGACCGGCGCAACGTGGAACTGGCCGAGTGCCAGCGGATGGCCCGGGACAAGACCGGGGCGCTGCTGGGCTGCGCCTGCGCGCTGGGCGCGATGTTCGGCGGCGGCTCGGCCGAGCAGATCGCCCGGATGCGCAGCTACGGCGAGCGGCTGGGACTGGCGTTCCAGCACGTCGACGACCTGCTCGGCATCTGGGGCGACCCGGCCATCACCGGCAAACCGGTGTTCTCCGATCTGCGCACCCGCAAGAAGACCCTGCCGGTGGTCTCCGCGCTGACCTCCGGCACGCCGGCCGGGCAGCGGCTGGCCGCTATCTACCTCCGCGACCAACCGCTGTCCGGCAGTGACCTGGCCCAGGCCGCGGAGCTGATCGCGCTGGCAGGCGGCCGCACCTGGAGCCAGCACCAGGCCGACGACCTGCTCGCCTCGGCCCTCAGCGACCTCCGCCGCTGCGACCCGGCGCCGCGCGCGGCCGAAGAACTCGACGCCCTCGCCCACCTGGTAACCCGCCGCGACCACTAGAGAGTGTGCCCAATGCGATTTGCGTAGCGGTGCGGGTAGCGGAACCTCAGGGGCCGCCTCACTCCGGGATCCCCGACTTATGTATGTCCAATACACGGCGCCGGGGCTGTCCTCGCGAGGCGACCCCTGAGAACCCGCGGCGGCGCAAGCTGAGTCCCGCACCGCAAGCGGCTACCGCCGCTTCAAAACAGACACTGACGCCCGGTGCCGAACCGGCCGCGGGGCGCGCGGCGGTCCGGCACCGGGGTTCAGCCGACCGACATTGGAGTGCAGTCATGCCGAGTCAACAGCGCACGGTGCTGCTCGCGGCGCCGCGCTCGTTCTGCGCCGGAGTCGACCGCGCCATCGAGATCGTGGAACAGGCGCTCGCGCTCCGCGGCGGCCCGATCTACGTCCGCAAGCAGATCGTGCACAACACGCACGTGGTCGCCGACCTGGAGGACCGCGGCGCGGTGTTCGTCGACGAGCTCGACGCGGTGCCCGACGGCGCCACCGTGGTCTTCTCCGCGCACGGCGTTTCCCCTGCCGTGCGGTCGGAAGCGGACCGGCGCGGCCTGGCGGTCATCGACGCGACCTGCCCGCTGGTGGCGAAGGTGCACGCCGAGGCGCGGCGGTTCGCCGGACGCGGCGACACCCTCCTGCTCATCGGCCACAGTGGACACGAAGAGGTGGAGGGCACGCTCGGCGAGGCGCCCGGCCAGACGGTCCTGGTGGAGTCCGTCGAGGATGTCGCCGAGGTCGAGGTGCCGAACCCGAAGCGGGTGTCGTACCTGACGCAGACCACTCTCGCCGTCGACGAGACGGCCGGCATCGTCGACGCGCTGCGCGACCGCTTCCCGGCGCTGCGCGGCCCGTCGTCGGAGGACATCTGCTACGCCACCACCAACCGGCAGGACGCGCTGTCGGCGATCGCCGGGGAGTGCGACCTGGTGCTGGTGGTCGGCTCGGCCAACTCCTCGAACTCGCAGCGGCTGGTGGAGCTGGCGCGCCGCCAGGGCACGCCCGCCCACCTCATCGACGACGCCGGCGACATCCAGCCGGCCTGGCTGTCCGGCGTCGGCACGATCGGCCTCACCGCGGGCGCCTCGGCCCCGCCGGGCCTGGTCGAGGACGTCATCGACCACCTCGCCCCGGCCACGGTCATCGAGCACGAGGTGACCCGGGAGAAGGTCCACTTCGAACTCCCGGCGCCCCTGCGCTGAGGGGCCGTTCCAGAACGAGGATGCGGACGCGCGTGAGACGTGGCCACCTGGAAGCAGGTTGGCGATTTCGCACGAAACCGCCAACCTGTCCGGCACCGGGCGCCTTCGGGCGGAGCTTTCCCGAAGCCTTCCTGAAAGGACCCCCAAAGTCACTCCTGCCCGGTGAAGCGCCGGGTTTCCGGCGGCGCCCAGCCGGGATCGCCGGTCCGGGCGAAGCGCACCCACGCCCCGTGCATGCACTCGGCCAGCGCCTCGGACGGCTCCGCCGGGCCGAGCAGTCCGCGGGGGCCGCGCAGTGCGGGAAGGTCCAGGCGGTCGAACACGTACGGCAGTTCCACCGCGTGCGCCGCGCCGAGCGATCCGTCCACTGCGGACGATCGCCAGGCGAACTCGTAGGTGTAGGTCGGGCCCCGCCCGTGTGCCGCGTGCGCCTCGGCGAGTCGGCGGCTCCCCGCGCCGAACAGCGCGTCGCCCATGATCACCGAGCGCAGCTCGCCCTGACTCGCTCGCGGATGCCGCGCCCGGTACCGCGCCACCAGCGCGGCCGGGTCGGCGTGCACCCGGGCCGCGATGTCGTGCACGTCATCGTCGGTCGCGGTAGCCATTCTTCCTTGCGGCGCAAGGTAGAGGTTGCCCTCCTCGGTGTTCGTGCCGACGATGAGCGCGACCTCGGCACCGGCGCCGTCGGCCACTGCTTCGGCGGGCTGGCGGTCCAGCACCAGGCTGAACGCGCTGAGCCCGAGCAGCGGGTCGAACCGGGTGCTGGTCCGCAGGTCCAGGCCGCCGAGCGGCACGTCTACGAACCGTTCGTCCGGCACCCGGGCGAAGTCCGCGACGGTCGGCTCGATGCCCAGCGCGTCCGCTGCGGCGTGCGTGACCCGAGCCGCCTGCTCCCGGGAAAAAGCGCCCAGCCCGTTGCCGCTCTGCACGATGGCGCGGTGGAACAGGCCCTCCGCTTCCGGACTGGCGAGAACACCGCTCGTGATCGTCGCGCCGGCGGACTGGCCGAACAGCGTGACATTGCCCGGATCGCCGCCGAATTCGGCGATGTTGTCCCGCACCCAGCGCAACGCAGCCACGACGTCGAGCAGTCCGCGGTTGGCCGGCGCGCCGGGGATGTCGAGGAACCCCGGGATGCCCAGCCGGTAGTTGAGGGCCACCAGCACCACGCCGTCGCGGGCGAAAGCCGTTCCGTCGTGCAGAGGCGAGCGGGTGGAGCCGGTGATGAACCCGCCGCCGTGCACGAAGACCATGACCGGGCTGTTCCGGACGTCCGGCGGCGCCCACACGCTGGCGGTCAGGTAGTCCTCGCCCGGTATCCAGCCGGGCCCGAAGTAGGGCGACATGTCGAGCGCCCCGAAGCCGTCCCGGCGCGGTTGGGGCGCGGTCGGCCCGGGCAGCGTCGCGTCCCGGACGTGTCGCCACGGTTCGTGCGGCGCCGGCGCGGCGAACCGGGCGGCGCCGGTCGGCGGTGCGGCGTAGGGGATGCCGAGGAAGACGTGCGCGCTGCCGTCGGCGCGGCCGCGGACGGCGCCCCCGGTGGTGGTGACGATCGGGTCGGACACCCGTTTCTCCTGTTCTTCCGTCAGATTCGGGCGAACGGGGCCCATCCCCCGATGGCGAACCGGTCGCCCTCGCGGACGACCTCGGCGCCGCCGTGACCGCCGAGGTGCGCGGGCAGCACCAGCGCGTTCGCGTCGGCGGCCCAGCCGAGCAGCCGCCGCCGCGTGGCCCTGGCCTGGGCCGGGTCCTCGCAGAAGCAGCTGTTGGTGTCGGGTTCGACGAACTGCAGGGCGGTGTGCAGCAGATCGCCGACGAACAGCGCGCGGTCGCCGCCGGATTCGAGCGTGACCACCGACGAACCTGGGGTGTGCCCGGGCGCGAGGTCCAGCCGCAGGTTCGCGTCGATCCGGTAGCCGTCCTCCCACAGCACCGCGAGCCCGGCTTCGTGCACCGGCGCGACGCTGTCCTCGAAGACGTTCTGGTTGCCGCGGCCCAGGTTCGGCCGGTGGCCGTTGGCCGGGTTCCAGAACTCGAAGTCGGCCCGGGGCATGAGGTAGGTGGCGTTGGGGAACGTCGGCACCCAGCTGCGGCCGTCGAGGTAGGTGTTCCAGCCGACGTGGTCCACGTGCAGGTGCGTGTTGATCACCAGGTCCACGTCCTCCGGCCGCACCCCGGCCCTGGCGAGGTTGCCGAGGAAGTCGGTGTTCAGGTGGCTCCACACCGGCGAGTACGGCCGCTCCTTGTGGTTGCCGACGCCGGTGTCGACCAGGATCGTCCTGCCCTCGCTGCGCAGCAGCCACGTCTGGATGGCCGACACGCAGTCGCCGGTGCGCGGGTCGAGGAAGTCCGGGGCGAGCCAGGGAGCGTTCCAGGCTCCTTCGGGACTCTCCGGGAAGAAGGTGTCCGGCGGCATCTCGACCGGACCGAAGTACTCCACGACCCGGGTGATCGTGACATCGCCCAGCACGATTTCGCGCATGTCCCCTCCGGGGTGTTCGCTGGTGTTCCGTCCACCGTGCGACCCCGGTGCGCCGACCGGCCAGACCCGCGTTCGCCTACCCCCGGCAGGGTCAGGCTCACCGGCCGAGCGGGGCGGATACTGCGGGTATGGGTGTTCCTGGCTTGCTGGGCGAGTTCCTCCGGGCACGGCGTGCGCGCCTGCGCCCCGACGACGTCGGCCTGCCCGAGTTCCACGAGCGGCGACGCGTGGCGGGGTTGCGGCGGGAAGAACTGGCGCAGCTGGCCGGGGTGAGTGTGTCCTATTACACGCGTCTAGAGCAGGGCCAGTCGGTCAACGCCTCCGACGCGATCCTGGACGCCCTCGCCGGAGCCCTGCGGCTCGACGAGCACGAGCGCGAACACCTCCACCAGCTCGCCTCGCGACGTCCCCGACCACAGCGCCGCCCGCCGCTGGAACGGCTCGACCCCTTGACCCGCGACCTGATGCGATCGTTCGAGGCCGTGCCCGCGCTGGTCCTCGGCAGGCGGACCGACGTGCTGGCCTGGAACGCGCTGGGCCACGCACTGCTGGCCGGGCACCTCGACCGAACCGCTCCGGAACGCCCGGCGGACCGGCCGAACATGGCCCGGATGCTGTTCCTCGACCCGCACACCCGCGACCTCTACGCGGACTGGCAGCGCAAGGCGCGCGCCGTGGTCGGCAACCTCCGGCAGGTCGCGGGGCGGCATCCCGAAGACGCCCTGCTGGCCTCGCTCGTCGGCGAACTGTCCATGAAGAGCCCGGAATTCGCGGCGCTGTGGAGCGATCACCGGGTCAAACCCTGCGAAGCGGACGAGTACGAGCTGCGCCATCCGCTGGTGGGCCCGCTCGCGGTCGCGCAGCAGATCCTCGTGCCGGCCCGCTCGCCGGAGCAGTCCGTGGTCGTGGTCACGACCGCGGACGGCTCCGGTGCGGAGAACGCGATCAAGCTGCTCGCGATGCGTGCGCGGGATTAGCGCGCGTCTCAGCTCTCCGCGCCGCGGCGGCGGAAGGCGCCGATGATCGCGGCCGCCAGGGCGGCCACGACGAACGACGTGAGCGCGGCGCTCATCCACGCCGGGACGGTGAAGCCGAGCGCGTCCCGCAGACCGGTCCACAGCCGGCTCCACCAGCCGAGTTCGCCCGGGTTGATCAGCTGGAACGCCGCGAAGCCCAGGAACCAGGCCAGCAGCATGCCCCAGCGGGACGGGGCCTGCGCGGACAGGTCGTAGCTGCGGCGGCGGCCGTGCAGGAAGTAGTCCACCGCCAGCACGCCGAACATCGGCACGAACACCGAGCCGATCAGCAGCAGGAAGTTCGAGAACTCGGCGATGTCCAGGGTCAGCGCGAGCAGCGTGATCAACGCCCCGATGATCACGCACAGCACCCGGCGGTCGGCGCTGGGCCGCAGGTTCTGGATGGAGACCGCGGTCGAGTAGGTGTTGGCGAAGGACTGGTCGACCTCGCGCAGCACCAGGATGCCGAAGAAGATCACCCCGAGCGGCACGGCCAGCATCGGGTCGAACACCTTGTCCGCGTCGCCGGCCACCATCGCCAGCCCGATCAGCCCCAGCAGGTAGCAGGCGATCTGGGTGACCGAGTAGCCCACCGTCGCGGCGGTGAACGCGCCGGACACCGACTTCGAGTGCCGCGAGTAGTCCGAGGCGACCGGGATCCAGGACACCGCGACCGCCAGCGCAGCGTCCGCGCCGGGCCAGAAGCCCTGCCAGGAACCGGTGTTCATGTCCGGCAGCGGCTGCCGCAGCAGCTGGACGAAGAAGTACACCATGGCGATCGCCACCGCGATGCTGACGTAGCGGCGCAGCAGGCGCAGCGCGCCGAGCGGGCGCAGCGTGAGCACGGTGGTCAGCGCACCGGCCACCAGCACGTACAACCAGTGCGGGCCGCCGCCGAACAACGCCTCCGCGCCCTGCGCGATCACCAGGAGTTCGAAGGTTCCCCAGCCGATCAGCTGCAGGATGTTCAGCACCGTCGGCAGGTACGACAGCTTGGTGCCGAACAGGCCGCGCAGCAGCATCATCGCCGGGGCGCCGGTGCGCGCTCCCGGAACCGCCGCGAGGCCGACCATGATGCTGCCGATCACGGTGCCCACCACGCACGCGGTGACGGCGGCGGCGAACGACAGCTGCGGCACACCGGCCGGCGCGAGCACGGCCAGCGCACCGCTGAAGCCGAGCAGGCTCACCCCGAGGTTGCCCCAGAACGCGCCCTGATCGAGCACGCCGAGCGTCTTCGGCGCCGGTTCGTCCAGGGTGTGCGGAACTTCGGCACGATCGACGTCAAGCGCCATCAACAGCTCCCTACGCCGGCATTATCCGGACAGGTTCTGCGGTCGGCGGCGCGGTGGTGCCACCCTCTCAGCCCGGTACGCCCGAGCTCCCGCGTGGATTGAGTCGGCGACACCCTACCCCGATCAGGTGACCGATGCCAGCCGGGTCACCGGCGGCGGTTGCCGAACAAGCCGCGGGTGATCTCCCGCCCCAGCGCGCTCGCCGCGGAGCGGAAGAACGACCGCACCGCGGGATTGCCCATCGCCTTCTCCAGGAACCCCGACGCTTCCGACTTTTCCGGCACTTCAGGCTTTTCCAGCATCTCGGGCGCGGCGGCGATCTTCTTCGCCAGGAGTTCGTATGCGGATTCCCGATCTACGGTCTGCTCGTACTTCCCATGCCGGAGCAGGTCGGCGACCGCCAGCTCCGGTTCGCCGAAGAACTCGTCCCCGCCCCGGGCCTCCAAATTGGACAGCGCCCGCAGGATCACGCCCGCGCTCGCGGCCGAGGCCCCGCCGATGCCCTTGAGCTCGGCCTTCCCCTCGTCGCTGGTCAGGTACTGGATCACCGAGCGCAGGTCCTTGATGTCCAGCAGCGCCAGCCCGCGCTCGTCTGCCCAGTGGAAGATCAGGCCCAGCGTCGACTCCTGCGTCGCGTTCAGGCCGAGCACCTTCGCCAGCAGCAGCGGCCCGAAGCCGGTCACGGTCGCGCGGATCGGCACGCCCCGGCCGTCGGTGCCCAGCGACAGGAACTGCACGGGGAACGCCGCGGGCCGCCAGTCGTCGCCGACCTCGGCGGCGCGGGCCGCCACCTTGCCCCCGCCCTCCCCGGGAGCGGACAGGCCGGAGAGGTCGCCCTTGACGTCGGCGAGCAGCACCGGCACGCCCGCGTCGGACAGTTGTTCGGCCAGCAGCTGCAGCGTCTTCGTCTTGCCCGTGCCGGTCGCGCCCGCCACCAGGCCGTGCCGGTTCATCGTCGCCAGCGGGATCCGCACGGCGGCAGCGGCATCGACCGAGCCGTCGACGACCACCGCGCCGAGCTCGACCGCCGCGCCTTCGGTCGCGTAGCCCGAAGCGATCTCCTGTGCCGCGTTGCCCGCCACCGCGCCCTCCGCTCCTCGCCGGTTCCCGCCCGCTCGACGCTATGCCGCCGGGTACCCGCCAGGGCGACGCGCCACCCGGACGAGCGATACTGGCCAGGGTCGGTATTGACCTCGACCTTGGTGCAACTCCTAGCCTCGGGAACATCGGAACACGACGAGGAAAGAGAGAACACCATGCCCGTCCAGCTCAACCACACCATCGTCGCCACGTCCGACAAGGTCGCCCACGCGCGGTTCGTGGCCGACCTGCTCGGCCTCCCGGACCCGGAACCGTTCGGCCCGTTCATGTGCGTCCAGACGAGCAACGACGTCACGCTGGACTACCTGGAGACCGACGAGAAGATCGTCCCGCAGCACTACGCGTTCCTGGTCAGCGACGAGGAGTTCGACGAGATCTTCGGGCGGATCAAGGCGCAGGAGCTGCCGTACTGGGCCGACCCGGCGCACCAGGAGGCGGGTGAGATCAACACCCGGGACGGCGGTCGCGGCGTCTACTTCGACGACCCCGACGGCCACGCCCTGGAGATCCTCACCAAGCCCTACGGCAGCGGCCGGTAGCAGATTCCCCCTGGTCAGGCACGGAGAGCGCGTTGGGCCGCGGCAGCCGCCCAGCGCGCTCGCGCGCGCGTGCTCCAGGGGGATGGGATCTTCCGCCGAATCCGGTTAGAGTGTGGTCAGACCACCTGTCCGGGACCGTGGCGTTCCCGTCGCCGGGCGGTCGAAGGCGGAGGAAAGGAGCCACCGTGAGCGTGCCCGAACTCGATCGTCTCCGGCAACGGATCGGCGCGGAGGAGGCCCTCGTGGTGGCGTTCTCCGGCGGCGTTGACTCGGCGCTGCTGGCGGCCGTGGCGCACGAGGTGCTCGGTTCGCGGATGCTCGCGGTCACCGCCGTCTCACCCAGCCTCGCCGCCGCCGAACGTCGGCAGGCCAAGGAGTTCGCGCGCAGCCGTGGCTTCGCGCACATCGAGGTCTGCACCGACGAAGCCGACCGCCCCGAGTACGCCGCGAACGACGGAAACCGCTGCTACCACTGCAAGTCCGCGCTGTTCGACGCGCTGGAGCCGCTGGCGGCCGCCATGGGCGCCGGCATCGCGCTGGGCACCAACCTGGACGACCTCGGCGACCACCGGCCCGGCCAGCAGGCCGCCGCGCAGCGCGGCGTCATCGCGCCGATGGTGGACGCCGGGCTCAGCAAGGAAGCGGTCCGGCGGGCCAGCCGGGAACTCGGACTGTCCACTGCGGACAAGCCGGCGGCGGCGTGCCTGGCCTCGCGCGTCGCCTACGGCGACCCGGTGACGCCCGAGGTGCTCGGCCGCATCGAGGAGGCGGAGGCGGCGATCCACCGCCTCGGCTTCGAGGTGTGCCGCGTGCGGGCGCACGGCCAGGGCACGGTGGCCCGGCTGGAGGTTCCGGCGGCCGACATCGACCGGGCCGCGGCGCGGCGCGAAGAGCTGGACCGCGCGGTGCGCGAGGCCGGTTTCGAATTCTGCGCGCTGGATCTGGCCGGATTCCGAAGTGGACGGATGAACGTGCTGCTGCCGCTGCTGCCCGCCCGGACCGCGTCATGACCGGGTTCACCGATCTCGGGTACGCGCGGGTCGACACCGACCGGGAATCCCGGCAAGGCCTCCCCGAGGTCGTCTACGCGCCCGGCAAGCAGCCCGCGGAGATCGCCGGCATCGTCGCCGAACTCCTCGCCCGGGGCACCGGCCCGGTGCTGGTGACCCGCGTCGAGGCCGACGTCGCCGCGGCGATCGCGGTGCCCGGCGGCACTTACCACGAGACCGCGCGGCTGCTGGTGTGGCGGCCGGCGGCGGCCGGGGCGTTCCGGGTCTGCATCGCCACCGCGGGCACCTCGGACTGGCCGGTGGCCGCCGAAGCCGAGGCGGTGGCGGCCGCGATCGGCCTGTCCACCGAGGTGGTCCGCGACGTCGGGGTGGCCGGGATCCACCGGCTGCTGGCGGCCCGCGACGAGCTCGACCGGGCCGACGCGGTGATCGTGGTGGCGGGCATGGAGGGCGCGCTGGCCAGCGCCGTCGGCGGGCTGGTGGCCTGCCCGGTGATCGCGGTGCCGACGTCCACCGGTTACGGCGCGGCCCTGGAGGGCGTGACGGCGCTGCTGGCCATGCTGACGTCCTGCGCGGCGGGCCTGACCGTGGTCAACATCGATTCCGGGTTCGGCGCCGCGATGGCCGCGCACCGGCTGGCCCAGGTGGTGGCGAAACCGCGATGATCCTCTGGCTCAACCCCGTCACCGGCGTCTCCGGGGACATGCTGCTCGGCGCGCTGCTCGGCCTCGGCGCACCGCTGGACCGGGTGCGCGCGGCCGTGGAGTCGACCGGGCTTCCGGGCTGGCGGCTGTCCACCGAGCAGGTGCAGGTCAACGGCATCGCGGCGACGAAAGCGGTGGTGGACGTCGACGACACCAGCACCGAACGGCACGCCTCGGAGCTGATCGCGCGAGTCCGGCAGGCCCGGCCCGAACCCGTGGCGGAGCTGGCCGCCGCGGCGATCACGGCGATCGCCGAGGTGGAAGGCGCTCTGCACGGCGAGCACCCGGACGACGTGCACCTGCACGAGATCGGCGGGCTGGACACCGTGGTGGACACCGTCGGCGTGGCCGCCGCGCTGCACGCCCTGGGCATCACGGCCGTGCATTCCGCGCCGCTGGCGCTCGGCAGCGGAACGGTGCGGTGCAGCCACGGCGTGCTCCCGGCGCCCGCCCCGGCGACCCTGCGGCTGCTGCGCGGCGCGGCCGTCGTCGGCACCGACCTGCCGGGCGAGACGGTCACGCCGACCGGTGCGGCCCTGCTGCAGGCGATCGGCACCCGCTTCACCCCTCCCCCGGCCATGACTGTGCAGGACACCGCCTACGGCGCGGGCACGCGCCGGTTCCCCCAGCGCCCCAACGTGCTTTCGGCGACGCTCGGGGTGCCGCTGGGCGCCGAACCGGCCGAGCCGATGGTGGTCCTGGAGTGCAATGTGGACGATGTGACCGGCGAGGTGCTGGGGCACGTGATCAACCGCGCGCTGGAGCGCGGCGCGGCGGACGCCTGGACGACGCCGGCGACGATGAAGAAGTCCCGCCCGGCCCAGGTGCTGCACGTGCTGTGCCGCCCGGAGCTGGAATCCGGGCTGTCCGATCTGGTGCTGGCGGAAACCGGCAGTCTCGGGATCCGCCGCCACGCGGTGGACCGCCGAGCCCTGCCCCGCCGGACCACGACGGTCACGGTGCAAGGCCACCAGATCCGCATCAAGCACGGCCCCCACCACGCGAAACCGGAGCACGACGACGTCGCCGCGGCAGCAGCGGCCCTGGGCCGCCCCCTCCGAACCATCGCGGCCGAAGCCCTCGCGGCCCAGCGGCGAGACGCCTGAACGGCACCGTTCCCGCTGGTCAGGAGCCGTGCCTACTTCTTGTTGCCATAGCGACACCAAGTACACACGGGAGTTGGGCTGCTGCGCGAGGGCCCCGTCAGTGCCAAACTCCCAGGTCATGGACTGGGAGCAGGTGCGTGCGTGGGTCGCCGGGTACGAGCGGGCCTGGCGCGCCCCCGGGGTCGACGCGCTCGCTGAGATCTTCTCCCCGGATGCGAGCTATCGGCAGGCCCCGTACCTCGAACCCGTCGTCGGGCTCGCCGCCATCGGGCGGATGTGGGAGGCCGAGCGGGTCGGGCCCGATGAGGAGTTCCAGCTGACGAGCAGCCCCGTGGCGCTCGAAGGCGACACCGCCGTCGTCCGGGTCGAGGTCCGCTACGGCGGTTCCGTGCCGCAGGAGTACCGGGACCTGTGGGTCATCCGGTTCGCCCCGGACGGGACGTGCCGGGCGTTCGAGGAGTGGCCGTTCTGGCCCGACAAGGACTACCGCGCCGCGCCCGGCTGACGCGCCGATTCTTCGCCCAGCGGTCGCCGGATGGTCACCGCCGCCTCACCGCCGCAGGAAGCACGGCCATCACGATGATCACGTGCAGGACGCGATCACGGCGGGCCCGCGCGGCCCGCGGAGAACACGGACCCTCGCGGTGCTCGGCGATTCGGTCGCCGTGGGCATGGGCGACCCGGTGGCCGGCGGCTGGCGCGGATTCGCCCCGCTGCTCGCCGAGGCGCTCGGCGCCGCGGAGCTGGCGAACGTGGGGGCGAGCGGCGCGCGCATCGCGGCCGTGCACGACGCCCAGCTGCCCGCCGCGCTGCGGGCCGCGCCGGATGCCGCCGTGGTGATGGTCGGCATGAACGACACCATGCGCTCCGACTTCGACGCGGGCCGCCTGCGGCGGCAGCTGAACGACGTCGTGCGCGCGCTCGCCGCCGCGGGCGCGGTCGTCGTGACGATCCGCTACCACGACCACGGCCGGGTCTTCCGGCTCCCCGGGCCGCTGCGCAAGGCGCTGGCCAGGCGGATCGACGCACTCAACCAGATCTTGGACGCCGTCGCCGCCGAACACGCCGCCGGCGTCGTGGACCTGGACCGGCTGCCGGGCGCCTACCACCCGGCGACGTGGAGCGTGGACCGGCTGCACCCCTCCGAGCTCGGGCACCGGATGCTCGCCGCCGCCTTCGCCGACCGGTTCGCCGCGGCCGGGCTGGCCGTGCCGGGCGCGGTGTCGCTGGAGTGCTCCGGCGGCGCGCGGGTCAGCGGGCTCGACCACCTGCGGTGGCTGCTCGCCAAGGGCGTCCCGTGGCTGTTCGGCCGTGGCCACGACCTCCTCCGGTACTCCCTGAAGACCCTCCTGCGCGCCGCACTGGCACCCCGCCGCCCCATTCCGTCCATTGAGGACTCCGAACGCGACGCGAATCCAGAAAAGCCGCTCAGGAAAATCGCCGCGCCGGACTAGGATGCGTTCGACCGATCTCTGAACGGAGACGCATGTTCAGCCATCCTCTCACCGAAGACGCCGCGCTGACGCCGCTCGAGCCCTGGCAGGCCGCCGAGTTCGCCGCCCACGCCGAGCGCTACCGCGACCACCTGGCCCCGTGGATGCCGTGGACGGAGATCGTCACCGACGAAGCGTCGGCCCGGGCCTACCTGCAGAGCTACGCCGACCGGCAGGCCGCCGACGAGGGGCGCATCTACGGGATCCGGCTGCGCGGCGACCTCGTCGGCGGGATCCTGTTCCGGATCTTCGACGTGCCTTCGGGCGTCTGCGAGCTCGGCGTGTGGCTCGCGCCGGAGGCGCAGGGCCGGGGCCTGATCACGCGGGCCGCGACGCACCTGATCGGCTGGGCCATCGGCGTGCGCGGCATGAGCCGCGTCGAGTGGCGGAACGACGCGGACAACCACCGGAGCAAGGCGACGGCACAGCGCCTGGGCATGACCCTCGACGGCGTGCTGCGCGAATCCTTCCTGTACCAGGGCCGCCGCCGCGACGTCGAGGTCTGGTCCCTGCTCGCCTCCGACTGGCGCTCCCGGTCGTAGCTCCCGCGCCCCGTCACCGGTAGCGGTCGACGGATTGGCGCATGCCGTGATCCGGATCGGCGTCGTAGGTGCCGTCCGGGTTCCGCGGCCCGAACGACTGCGGGACGTACAGCGAAGCGCACGAGGGGTTCTCGTCGGCGAGGCGCCGGAACTCCGACCAGGCCCGGTCGTACCCGGCGATGTGCGCGCGGATGGCCGCCGTGTCGTAGCTGCCGGTCCGGTCGCCGGCGAAGCCGCGCAGCATCGCGCCCCAGCCGTGGCGCATCACCCGGTGCAGCAGCAGCCCGTACCTGCTCGAAACCCGCAGGTACTCACGAGTTTCCGGATCCGGGGGCCGGATCTGGGCGGCCAGCTCGTCGATGCGGGCCCAGATCGCCACCGCGGCCGCCTTCTCCGCCAAGGCCGCGTCGACCAGCCCGGCGTCGAGCACGCGCTGGAAGTCCGCGGTGAGGTCCTTGTCCGAGCCGCCCAGGAACTGGTCCCGCAGCCACGTCGTCCGGCCCAGCTCGAACACGGTGCTGTAGTGCCCGCGCAGCACTCCGGCGGCCGAAGCCAGCGCGAGCCACCGGAAACGACCTCTGTCCACTGCGGACAGACCTAGCCGTCGCCCGTATTCGTCGAAGATCGAACGCTCGGCGCGCCCGGTGTCGCGCGCCCACCGGCTCACCACCGCGAAGTTGAGGTCGCACCAGAGCTCGTGCTCGATGTACGGCCCGCGCCAGCCGCCGCCGCGCGACCACGTCCAGATCCCGCGCAGGTTCGGGTGGTCCCGGATGTCGGCGAGCCCGTTGGGCCCGGTCGCGCCGGCGTTCTCCTCGAACCCGTTGAGCACGCCGTCGCCGATGTAGTTCGGATGCGCGCCCTTGCCCTCGTACTCCCGCTGGCACTGCACCTCCACGACCTGCGGGTGCCTGCCGATGGCGAGCGTCGGGTTGAACGCCCTCGTGCGCCAGTAGTCGCCCTGGGTGTGCTTGACGGAGAAGATCAGGTTCGGGTGCGGCGCGACGCGGTCGGTGACGCTCAGGTAGTACGCCGGATCGGTGTGGAAGCCGTCGAACGACCACGTGCGGTAGAACAGCAGCTTGCCGCGCTTGGCGCAGACCTCCTCGCGGAGGATGTCGAGCAGCAGCAGGTGGCTCTCGGCGCCGCGGGTGATCGGGTTGTTGCCGGTGTGGTGCGGCGTGTTCGACAGGTACGTCTCGCCGGTCCGCACCACCAGCCCGTCCAGACCCGGGAACCGGTCGAAGACCTCGGCCAGCATGATCCGGTGGATCTGCCCGGTCAGCGGGCGGTCCAGGGAGATCCGCCCGTCTCCGTCGAGGATCTCCCCGGCGTGGAGCTCCACCAGGCGCTTCGGCAGCACGATGATGTCGGTGAAGTACA
Organism: Saccharopolyspora sp. NPDC050642; assembly: GCF_040654735.1. NCBI lineage: Bacteria > Bacillati > Actinomycetota > Actinomycetes > Pseudonocardiales > Pseudonocardiaceae > Saccharopolyspora > Saccharopolyspora sp. NPDC050642. The sequence goes on from NZ_JBFAIN010000006.1 coordinate 274,453, forward strand.
GCGCCCGCAGGCCCGCGCGGTGGATCTGCCGGATGCGCTCGTCGATGGTCGCGGCGTTCCACTCGACCCACGCCCTGGCGTCCGAGCCCGGCGGGAAGATCCGCTCGTCGAAACCGTCGAAGGTGACGGCGGTGTGCGGCGGCCGGAACTCGTTGACCACCTGCGCGTTGTGACCGTGCGAGGCCAACGTTCGCGGGTCGTTGTAGGCGCTGCGCGTCGGTGGTTCGCCCGGGTTCGAGTGGACCATGTCCATGAGCCAGTCCAGGCGCCGCGAGTCGCGCGCTTGCGCCATGCCGCCGGGCAACGCCGCGCCTGCCGCCACGAGCCCGCCGGCGAGCAGCGCGCCACGCCTGGTCAGCGGCATCATCGCTCCGGGTGGAGCTGAGCGGCCGGGATGATCTGCTGCGGCGTGTTCGGGCTGGTCCACAGCAGCTTCGCGACGCCTTCGTCGGTCTCCTTCTTCATCTCCATCCGGATCGCGTACCGGCGACCGGCTTCGAACGGGACGGCCGCGTCGTCCACCGCCGGGCCGTGCTCCGACCAGTTGTCGATCACCAGCCGGTCGTCGATCCACAGCCGGACGGCGTTGGACGAGACCGTGCGCAGCGTGTACGTCTCGGTGAAGCGCGGTTCGAGCGTGCCGGTCCAGCGGGCCGAGTAGCCTGCGGGCAGGATCGCGGGATCCGGTGAACCGGTGTACTTCCAGTCGTAGTTCACACCCGGGTCGACGCGGGTCACGTCCGGTTCGCCCGGCGAGTCGCGGTGCGCCCAGAAGCGCGCGGTCAGCCCGGTCCCGTCACCTTCGGGCGCCGGGCTCGGCGTCGCGACGTCCAGTTCGACGACGGTGGCGAGGTCGTTCGCCGGCCCGCCGGAGGGGCGGATCGTCACCGCGTCGCCGGTGCGCTCGACGTCGACCCGCTGGTCGCTGCCCAGCACCCGGGCGGCCGTGACGTCGAACGCGGATTTCGCTTGCAGCGTCAGCGAACCCCCGCTGCCGGGCCAGTCGTACACCGACGCGTAGAGCTTCCCGTCGCGGCGGCTCACCGTCCCCCAGCCCGGCTGCTCGACGATGCCCGGCGCGCCCGCCGACAGCACCGCGGTGCCTTGGCCGTCGCGGCGCAGCCACTCGCCCATGTCGCGCAGGCGGCTCACCGATTCCGCCGGTACCCGGCCGCGCGCGTCGGGGCCGACGTTGAGCAGGTAGTTGCCGGCCCGGCCCGCGGTGGTGGTGAGGTTGCGGACCAGGTCGGCCGAGGACTTCCAGTCGTGGTCCCACTTCGCGTAGCCCCAGTGCCCGTTGATCGTCATGCAGGTCTCCCACAGCTGCCCGGCGACGGGCTCGCTCGGGATCTCCTGCTCGGGCGTTCCGGTGTCGCCGTCGGTGACCCGCCGCTTGCCGACCCGGTTGTTGACGATCAGCTCCGGGTCCAGGCCGCGCACGAAGGACTCCAGGCGCTCGCCGTCCTGCGCGGTCCACGGGTTGGGCGGGTTGTCGGTGCTCCACTCGCCGTCGAACCACAGCAGGGCCGGGTCGTAGCCCGAGACGAGTTCTCGCAGCTGTTCGCGCATCCGCTCCTGGTAGCGGTCGAAGGTGTCGGGGTTCGAGGCGTCCGGGTCGTGCCAGTCCCAGATCGAGTAGTAGAAGCCCAGCCGGATGCCGTACTTGTCGGTCGCCCGCTTGAGCTCGGCGAGGATGTCGCGGCTGGAGTCGAACGACGAGTGGTCCCGCAGGTTCCACCGGTTGACCTTCGTCGGCCACATGGCGTAGCCCTCGTGGTGCTTGGCCGTGATGACCAGGTAGCGCTGCCCGGCCTCGGCGGCGGTGCGGGCGATCGCGTCGGCGTCGAACCCGGCCGGGTCGAACCCGGCGACCAGGCCCTCGTACTCCTCCCGCGGGATCGCGCATTCGCGCTGGATCCACTCCGCGTTCCGGCACACGCTGCCGTCGGGCCGCCGGTACTCGCCCTCCAGCTGCGAGTAGCCGCCGAAGTGGATGAACATCCCGAACCGGCTGTCGCGCCACCACTGCGTCCGCTCCGACGTGAAGGGATCGTCGATCGCGTAGTTCGTGCCCGGATCCGCCGGAGCCGGTTCGGCGTTTCCCGGCACGGCCGACCCGGCGAGCAGGACCGCGGCGAGCAGGCCGATCGCGGCCGTTCTGGCGGAACGCGCGGAAGTTCCCGGCATGAAGCCCTCCCCGTCGAGGCGATCCGGTGATCCGCGAGCAGTGAAACAAACGCCCGAACACGCGGACAAGACGCCCATCGGGCGACGCGATCGACTCGGAGAGCGGAAAACCCCGCCAGGTTCGGCAATTCCGCGCAGCGCCGCTGCTGCGCACGGCGCAGCCGTTCACGGACATGAACAGCAAAAGTCCATTGTGGATCAGCAAAGGCGTTCGCACAGCTCAGGTCTCGTGAGCACTTCGGAGCGCTATAGAGACTGGCCTTTTGTTGCTCTACCGTTATGCAGCGGTTTTGCTGGTCTGCCGTCTGAGCGAGCCTGTCGGCGGGCTGGTGGTCTCCACCTACAAGGGAGGGGCTGTGTCCTCTTCCCGCCGACTTGGCGCAGCCCGATCAGACAGTGTCAAGGGGCACCCTACGGCTGGCGGGGTCTGCCCCTTGACGCTGTCTGATAGCCCTTGTGGAGGTCGGCGGGAAGAGGACAAGCCGCGAGCGAACCGCAGCTGTTCCACCCCACGCTTCCCGGAGACCTGCCGGGGGCCTGGGGGGGGCGGCGAGCGCCCCAGATGCCTTTGCAGGTGACCATGCCCCTGCATGCGACCCAAACTGTACGATCACTTTCCGTCGACGTAGCGCACGATCGGGGGCATGGCAGTGGTCACATGGTGGCAAGTCGGGAGTTCCCTACTTGTCGGGTTGATAACTGCCTGTGGGGCCTACATTGGTGTTCGACATACGGTTCGTGGAAATGATCGTGCTACGGAGCAACGAGAACTTGCTGCCCGCCGTGAAGAGTGGTGGCGGCGGTTCACACTAGCCGCCGAATACGCGTTGGATGAGTCCCCTCGTAAGCGTGCCGCTGGACTGGCCATGCTGACGAAGCTTGCCCGCTCTGAGCTTGCACAGGAGGATGATTACCAGCTTCTGGATGTGTTCCAAGCTCGGGTACTGGACGGCCTGCTGCACGATCTAAGTAGGCGTGAAGAGGAGGCGAGCTAGGCCGTGGACCCTCTGCAGAACATGACAGATGAGCACATAGCCGCAGCACAGCTTCGCATCGTTCTTGACAAGAAGTTGGGACGCACTACACCTGAGATCGTTCGTCGAATCGCAGCGCTACCGTTCGGGACGAGTTCTGGCGACGAACCCAAAGAGAGCACACCGCAACGCCTTAGCGTGGTAGAGGCTAAGCTAGCCTCGCTTGATGTCGTCTATGTGGACGAAAATTTCACGTCGGGGGTTTATTTCCAGGGTCAGGGTGAGCTGGCGGAAGCTCGAGACTTGTGGCGCAAGATCGCTGACTCGCGACGCACGACACTTGGCCCCGACCACCCAGACACTTTGCAGGCGTTGAGCAATCTGGCAGCAGTACTCCAGGGTCAAGGTGAGCTGGCGGAAGCTCGGGACTTGTGGCGCAAGATCGCTGACTCGCGACGCACGACACTTGGCCCCGACCACCCAGACACTTTGCAGGCGTTGAGCAATCTGGCAGCAGTACT
>NZ_JBFAIN010000006.1:278234-307038 GCF_040654735.1 Saccharopolyspora sp. NPDC050642
CCAGGCCCGTGGTTCAAGCTAGACGATTTTATAACGCGTCATAGACCTTCCATTCAGGCGTCCGTCCAAGCGGCTGTCCGGGGTGCCGGGGCGCCGCCTTGGCGGCGCCCCTTGATCTATTAGAGAGAAATTCGGCAACATACCGCTTGGCACAACCGCTTGGCTCATAACCGCTTGGCTCATGGGGCCGTGTGGACACTTGGGCGGAGTCGGCAGCGACTGGCGCCAGCTGGCCCGCCGCACGGCTTGTGGCCGGGCAACATTCGAGCCGGTCCTTTAGAGCGTTTGAATGCGCTGCATGATTCGATCCCGCATGCCCTCGTTGATCGGGGGCCAGTCAATCGACTGGTTGATCAACCAGAGGTGATCTTCAGCGGAAGGTGTGGTGTTCGGCTCGGGGGCAACGGGTGTGCCATCGGGCCAGCGCAAGGGGCTCATGGGCCCTTCATCTCCTTCAGGGCCTGGTTGCAACGTGAGCAGGTCGGGGCATGGATCCAGTCGAATTCGGATGGCGTCGCGAGAGCGAACCCCTCGCCGCAGACGGATGTCGCAGACGGGCCTGTGTCCGTGCTGGTGCCGAGGAACGCATGGCGAACCAGGCCGTAGGAACTCGTGTCGTCCGGAACTGGTCGCCAGAAGTAGCGCAGCCATGTCTGCGTCGTCGTCATGGGGTTCCCATTCGTTGGTGCTGTTGTGTCGCTTTGGTTGGTGCGGCAGTCCCCGCCGATCGGCCGGGGGAGCACTTCCGGAGGGGGGCGGGAAGTGCGACGATCAGCGAGGACTGCCTGTAAGTAGTTTCGGGGGCACGGACAGTGAGCAGTAGGGTTCGGCTGTTCACAGGTGTTCACAGCGGGGTGGAGCTGATGACGACGGGTGCGGACTTGCGGGCTGCCCGCGCTGCTGCGGGACTGAGCTTGTCCCGGATGGCGCAGCGCACACACTTCGCCAAGTCGTACTTGAGCATGGTCGAAACCGGGAAGCGGTCGGTGGCGCCGGACGTGGTGGACGCCTACGAACAGGTACTCGGCGTGCCGTTGCAGCCCGCCCCGGGCGACCCGTTGCGAATCGCCCACGAGTGGCTTGTTTCGGAGTCGCCGATTGCCGTTCAGTTCCGCTCTGGTCGACGGGTCGGTGATTCCCTCGCGGAGGAGCTCGAGACCCGCGTGATCGAGCTCCGCCATCTTGATGACGTGGTGAGCAGCCGGGATCTCTTGCCCGCGGTGTCGAAGGAACTGAGGGAAGCCGACAGGCTGGTGCGGTCGGCGAACTTTTCGGAATCGGTGGGTCGGCGTCTGTTCACGGCCGTTGCGGAACTGGCTCAGCTCGCTGGTTGGATCGCCAGTGATGCGGGCCGGTATGCCGAGGCGCAGCGGCTGTACATCTCCGGTGTGGGGGCGGCCGGTGAGGCCTCCGATCGCGTTCTTGGGGCTCAGTTGTTGTCGAGCCTGAGCTATCAGGTCTCGAACGTCGGAAACCCGCGCGATGCGGCACTCTTGGCCAGGACTGCTGTGAAGGGTGCTGATGGGGCTACGCCCGTGGTTCGTGCACTGCTGCTCGAACGCGTTGCGTGGGCTTCGGTCAAGGCCAAGGACATCAGTGGTACGTGGCGGGCGCTGGATGCCGTGAACGACTCGTACGAACGACGAGCCGGCGATGGGGCCGAGCCGGAGTGGGTCTACTGGCTCAACCGATCCGAGATCGATGTCATGGCGGGTCGGTGCATGATCGAGCTGGGCCGACCCAATGATGCCGAACCACTCCTGTCGAACGCTGTCGCGAACTACCCACCCGATCACGCCCGGGAGGTAGCGCTTTACCTTTCGTGGCTAGCTGAATCCCACGCGAGAACCGGCGATCTGGACGCCGCCCGCGACGCTATCGAGCGGGCGCAGCGCTACGCCGCAGCCATGCCGTCGGTCAGAACCGACGACCGGCTCTTCGCGGTACGACAAATGCTCTGACTATCTACTCGGACCAACACGCGGTACGTGCAGAACTAGGCGGTAGCACTTGAAATACAGCCTTGGCAATCGTCTGCTCGGCGTTCCAACAACTCCCCTGCTTTAGCAGGCCAATCGTAGTGAAACAAAAGGACACCCCTATAGCAGCCCAAAGTACTCACGAGGCCTGCGCGTCAGGACAGGAACCGATCCAGGGTGATCGGCAGGTCCCGGACGCGGATGCCGGTGGCGTGGTGGGCCGCGTTGGCGATCGCCGCCGCCGTTCCCACGATGCCGAGCTCGCCGATCCCCTTGGCGCCCATCGGGTTCACGTACGGGTCGTGCTCGTCGATCCAGTCCGCCTCGATGTCGCCGATGTCGGCGTTGACCGGGATGTGGTACTCCGCGAAGTCGTGGTTGACCACGTGCCCGAACCGGGGGTCGACCACGCTGTGCTCGTGCAGCGCCATGGACAGCCCCATGGTCATCCCGCCCAGCAGTTGCGAGCGCCCGGTCTTGGCGTTGATCATCCGGCCGACCGCGAAGATCCCGAGCAGCCGCGGCACCCGGAGCTCCCCGGTCGCGGTGTGCACCCGGACCTCCGCGAACTGCGCGCCGAAGCTGTGCATGGACATCTGCCCGGCGTACGGGTTGTCCGGCAGTGCCCCGGTGACCTCCACGCCCTCGTCCGGGACCGGTTCCCCGGCCGGCAGCTCGGCGCGCAGCCGGCGGGCCGCGTCCACGATGGCCGAACCCCAGCACAGGATGCCGGTCGACCCGCCCGCACCGGTGGCGTAGGGCAGGTCGGTGTCGCCGATGCTCAGCGCCACCTCGGACATCCCGACGCCCAGCGCGTCGGCCGCGATCTGGGTGAGCGCGGTCCACGCGCCGGTGCCGATGTCGGCGGCGCCGATGAGCACCCGGTAGCGGCCGTCCGGCCGGGCCTGGATGGTGGCCCGCGAGCCCGGCATGCTGAACACCGGGTACGTCGAGGCGGCCACCCCGGTGCCGACCAGCCACGGCCCGCCGCGGTGCGCGCGCGGCGCCGGATCGCGCCCGGCCCAGCCGAACCGCCGCGCTCCCTCGCGCAGGCAGGCGACCAGGTTCCGGCTGGAGAACGGCCGGCCGGTCTCGGGATCGGTGTCCGGCTCGTTGCGGATGCGGAACTCGACGGGATCCAGGCCGCAGGCGATCGCCATCTCGTCCATGGCGACCTCCAGGCCGAACATGCCCGGCGCCTCGCCGGGCGCGCGCATCCACGACGGCACCGGCACGTCGAGCTCGGCCAGCCGGTGCGTGGTGCGGCGGTTCGGCGCGGCGTACATGACGCGCGTGGGCACGGCGGTCTGCTCGGCGAACTCCTTGATCCGAGAAGTCTGCTCGACGACGTCGTGGCTGATCGCGGTCAGCACTCCGGATGCCTCGCAGCCGAGCCGGATCCGCTGGATGGTGCCGGTGCGGTAGCCGACCACCGAGAACATCTGCTGGCGGGTCAGGACGAGCTTCGCCGGTCGCGGGGCGACGAGCTGCGCGGCCATCGCGGCCAGCACCACGTGCGCGTGCGGCAGCCCCTTGGAGCCGAAGCCGCCGCCGGTGTGCGGGCAGACCACGTGGATCCGGCGCGGTTCCATGCCGAACAGCGCCGCGATCGTGTCGCGCACCCAGTGCACGCCCTGCGTGGAGTCGTAGAGGGTGAGCTCGTCGTCGGTCCACATCGCGATGGTGGCGTGCGGTTCCAGCGGGTTGTTGTGCTCCTGCGGCGTGGTGTAGGTGGCGTCGACGACCACCGCCGCGGTGGCCAGCGCGCCGTCCACGTCGCCGTCGTCGGTGTCGGTCGGGAAGCCGCCGTTGACCTCGCCGGGCTTGACCAGGTCGGTCCGGGCGGGGTGGAGGGAGACGTCGTGGGCGCGCGTCTCGTAGCTCGGCCGCACCAGGTTCGCCGCCCGCCGGGCGGCCTCCGCCGTCTCGGCGAGCACCGCGCCGATGAACTGCCCGCGGAAGGCGACCTCGGGCGACTGCAGGATCGCCAGTTCGGCGTCCTTGGTCGAGGCCAACCGGGGCGCGTTCTCGTGGGTCAGCACGCCCAGCACGCCGGGTTCGCGCATCGCCGCCGCGGTGTCCATGCCGGTGATCCGCCCCAGCGCGATGTCCGACTGCAGCGGGAACACGTGCACCGGCCGCTGGACCGGGTGCTCCGCCGCGTACAGCGCGGCGCCCCGGACCTTCTCGTCGCCTTCGATGCGGTCGACGGGCGCGCCGATCAGGCTGGTGGTGGCGGTCATCGCCGCACCTCCGCGAGCTCGGCGAGGACGTCGACGATCATGTTGCGCGTCAACGGGATCTTGAACTCGTTGCCGGGCAGCGGCCGCGCGTCGGCGAGCTCCGCATCGGCGGCCTCCCGGAACTTCTCCTCCGTCGCAGCGGCTCCGCGCAACACCATCTCGGCCCGCGTCGCCCGCCACGGCTTGTGGGCGACGCCGCCCAACGCCAGCCGGACGTCGCGCAGCTCGCCGTCGGCGACGTCCGCGGCGGCGGCCACCGACACCAGCGCGAACGCGTACGACGCGCGGTCGCGGGCCTTTCGGTACCGGGAGTTCGCCGCGAAGCCCAGCGACGGGATGTCGATCGAGGTGATCAGTTCGCCGTGCTCCAGGACGGTGTCCCGCTCGGGTTCGTCGCCGGGCAGCCGGTGCAGCCCGACCAGCGGGATCGCCCGCTGCCCGTGCGGCCCCTGGGTGTTCACCACCGCGTCGAGCGCGACCATCGCCACCGCCATGTCGGACGGGTGCGTGGCGACGCACGCTTCGGACGTGCCGAGGATCGCATGCTCGCGGTGGAAGCCCTCCCGCGCCGGGCACCCCGTCCCGGGCTCCCGCTTGTTGCACGGCGTCGTCACGTCCTGGAAGTAGACGCATCTGGTGCGCTGCAACAGGTTCCCGCCCGTCGTCGCGAGGTTGCGCAGCTGGCCGGAGGCGCCCGCGAGCACCGCCTGCGAAAGCATCGGGAAGCGCTCGCGGATCACCGGATCGACCGCCAGCGCGGTGTTGGTGACCGCGGCGCCGATGCGCACGAACTCGGGGTGCTGCTCGATCCGGCCGGAGGTCAGCCGCCGGACGTCCACCAGCACGTCCGGCTGCTCGACCTCCAGCTTCATGAGGTCCACCAGGTTGGTGCCGCCGGCCAGGAACGCGGCGGTGGGCGTCGCGGAGAGGGTGTCCACCGCGGTCGCGACGTCGGCGGCGCGCTGGTAGCGGAACGGCTTCATCGCTGCGCCACCTCCGCGATGGCCGGGACGATGTTGGCGTACGCACCGCAGCGGCACAGGTTCCCGCTCATCCGCTCGCGGATCTCGTCGGCCAGCCCGGCGCCGTCCGCGGTGACCGCACTCGGCTCCCCGTCGCGCATCTCGCGCAGCACACCGACGGCGGAGCACACCTGGCCGGGCGTGCAGTACCCGCACTGGAACGCATCGTGCTCGATGAACGCCCGCTGCACCGGGTGCAGGTCGGCGCCGACGAGGCCGTCGGCGGTGCGGAACTCCGCGCCGTCGAAGGCCACCGCGAGCATCAGGCAGCTGTTTACCCGGCGGTCGCCCATCAGCAGGGTGCACGCACCGCACTGGCCGTGATCGCAGCCCTTCTTCGCGCTGGTGATCCCCAGCGCTTCCCGCAGGGCGTCGAGCACGGTCATGCGCGTGTCGACGGTGAACCGGTGCTCGGTCCCGTCCACGACGAGGGTGATCTCGGCTTCCACGGTCCCTCCCCTCGAACCTGTGCGACAGGCGTACCCGGGAGGCCGCCGAGTCACTCACGCCACTCTGGGGCAGCTCAACCGGGGTTGCCGGGATGCGGAAAGTCGCTGGCGGATCGCCCGTCCTCCAGGCCGGCCCAGGGGTCGGTCTTCTGCGCCAGCCGCCGCGCCATGTTCGCCAGGCCGTAGGACCGGGGCGCGGCCCGGCCGAGCTCGTCGAGGTCCAGCGGGGTGGCGGCCGGGGCGCCCGGGCGGGCGCGCAGCGAGTAGGGCGCGATCATCGTCTGGCCGTAGGCGTTGCGGTTGGTGTCCAAGAAGATCCGGTTCCCCCGCTTGTCCTTCCGCTGTTCGACGGTCAGCCGGTCCGGCTCGTCGCGCGCGGCCTGCTCGGCGAGCTCCCGGATGGCGGCCCGGACCTCGTCGAAGCCCCGCTCGCCGCGCAGCGCGGCGGCGACGTGGAACCCCTTGCCGCCGGTGGCCTGCACGTGCGGCGACAGACCGACGTCCCGGAACCGCTCGCACATCCGCCGCACCACCGCGCGGAGCTCCGGCAGATCCGCCCCCTCGGGCGGATCGAGATCCAGCACGGCGAGGACCGGCCGGTCCAGGTCATCCACCGTGGACAGTCCGATGTGGAACTCAAGGCACGCCTGACCGGCCAGGTAGAGCAGGGTCGGCGCGTCGTCGACGACGACGTGGTGCACCGTGCCCGGCTCGCCCCGCTGCGGCACGGCCGCCACTCGCACCCAGTCCGGGAAGTGGTTCGAAGCCTCCTTCTGGAAGAACCCGCCGGAGCCGATGCCGTCCGGGAACCGGCGCAGCGTCATCGGCTTGCCGCGGGTGTGCTCGATCATCACCTCCGCTACGGAGCGGAAGTATTCGATTACATCCCGTTTCCGATACCCGTCGTCGGGGTAGAGGACCTTGTCCGGGTTGGACAGTTCGATCCGCCGCCCGTCGACCTCCACCAGCGCGGTCACCGGCCGTCACCGCAGCTCGTCGCTGGCCCGGCCGGTGAGCACCGGCCCCGGCTGCGTGCCGACCGGATTGCCCCGCCGGTCGACGAACCGGGGCCGCTCCCCCGGCTCGCCGCCGGCGGGCTCCCCGCGAGGTCGCGTTCGCGGCGGTAGGTCGCCAGGTCGTTCTCGGCCATGTCGTCCGCGTACCCGGCGGGCGGCCCGAACAATCGGATGGCGGGTACGGCCGTTCGCGCGATGTCCGTTGACCGGGCAGCGGCCTCTCATTGAGACGATCGGGTGAAGTGTGGAACTTCAGGCCGCCGCATTTGGTCCTATGGGGCGAGAACCGACTGGGGCCGAGCCCGGGAGAAGACCTATGCAGCAGCACGTGCACGCCGAACTGATCGGCGGCCCCGAAGACGGCCGCTCGTTCATCATCCCCGCGCCGGACACGGATTTACCCCTCGGCCAGTTCACCTTCCCGTCCCCGCGCGACGGCGAAGCGCCCTGCGCCCGCTACGACCGGCACGACCGGCGCGCGGACGGCGTGTGGCGCTACCAGTACGCGGGCGAGCACAACATGCTCCGCTGACGTCGCCGCCCCAGTCCTCAGTGGAACCTCCTCCGATCACGCGGCGTGACCGCCGCGGTCACGCCGCGTTCGCGAATCGGTCCAGCCGAGCCCGTGGCGAATAGTTAGCCTGCATAAGGAATTCCGCGCGGCACCAGTCCAGGAGGAACCGTGTCCCTCACCGAGCGAATCAGCAAGGCGATCGCCGCCCCCGCCACCGACGACGCCTTCGATCCGAACGCCGAGCTCGCCGACCTGCTGGCCGGCGTCGGGCTGGCCCCGGCGGACTCCGGCGGGCGCGTCTCCTTCCTCGGCGCGGACCCGGTGGTGCCGAGCCCGCTGCGGCTGGGCGGGGCCGCGGGCATCGCGCTGGCCGCCAAGTCGGTCGTGATGGCCAAGATCTGGCAGCTGCGCGGCGGGCGCGGCCAGGACATCTCGGTGGACCTGCGCACGGCCCCGCACCGGCTGTGCCCGTTCTACGACCGCCGGTGGGAGCTGCTCAACGGTTATCCCGGCGCGAGCCCGGCGAACCCGAGCAACGCGCTGGGCTTCGCCTTCTACCGCACCGCCGACGACCGGTGGGTCATGCCGCTCAACCCGTACCCGAAGCTCAAGGTGGGGGCGCAGAAGCTGCTGGGCGTGCCGGACGACGCGGCGGCGGTGGGCCGCGCCATCGCCGGCTGGCGGGCCCGCGACCTGGAGGAGGCGGGCGAGGCCGCTGGCGTGGTCATGCCGATGCTGCGCAGCCCGGCGGAGCTGCTCGCCGAGGTCCAGTACCGCGACTTCTTCGCCGACATGCCGCTGATCGAGGTCACCAAGATCGGCGAGAGCGACCCCGAACCGTTCCGCCCCGGCAGCGCGCCGCTGGACGGCGTCCGCGCGCTGGGCATGGGGCACGTGATCGCCGGGGCCGGCGTCGGACGCGCGCTGGCGCTGCACGGCGCGGACGCGCTCAACATCTGGCGCCCCGGCGAACTCGAGCACGACACCACCTACATCACCGCCAACGTCGGCGTCCGATCGGCCACAGTGGACCCGTACCGGGCGGAGGGCGCCGCGCTGATCCGGCGGCTGCTCGCCGGCGCCGACGTGTTCTACGCCAACCGGCGGCCCGGCTACCTGGAGTCGATCGGGCTGTCGCCGGAGGAGGCGGCCGCCACCCGCCCGGGCATCATCCACGCCACCGCGATGCTCAACGGCAGCGCCGGGCCGTGGGCGCAGCGGGTCGGCTTCGACCAGTCCGCGGGCAGCCTGGTGGGGATGATGAACCTCGAAGGCGACGGCGAGACGCCGGCGCTGCCGCCGATCCTGGTGGTCAACGACTACATCGTGTCGTGGCTGCTCGCGCTCGGCGTCGGCCAGGCGCTCATCCGCCGCGCCACCGAGGGCGGCAGCTACCGCGTGCACGTCTCCCTGACCCGGGCCGCCCTGTGGATCCTGAGCATGGGCATCTTCGACCGCGACTACGCCCACGCCGTCGCGGGCACCGGCGAGGAGCACGCCTACCTGGACCCGGAGACCTTCACCGCCGACACGCCCCTCGGCCGCTACCAGGGCGTCACCGACCAGGTCCGCATGTCGGAAACCCCGGGCGCCTACCGGCACGTCCTGCTCCCCCGCGGTGCCAGCCGCCCCGAGTGGCTCCCCCGCTGACCGTGCCCCTCGCCGCCGGCGACGGGGTGGTGTGACAGGGTTCGGGCATGCGGATCGCTACCTGGAACGTCAACTCCGTCGGCGCCCGGTTGCCCAAGCTGCTCGACTGGCTGGGCAAGGCCGAACCGGACGTGCTGTGCGTCCAGGAGCTCAAGTGCGCCGCCGACGCCTTCCCCGTCGACGAGGTCGGCGAGCTCGGCTACGAGGTCGCCGCGCACGGCACCGGGCGCTGGAACGGCGTGGCGGTGCTGTCCCGGGTCGGCATCGACGAGGTGCGCCGCGGGCTGCTCGACGAGCCGGGCTTCCAGGCCGACGGCGCGATGTTCGAGACCCAGGAGCCCAGGGCGATCGGCGCGACGTGCGGCGGCGTGCGGGTGTGGTCGGTGTACGTCCCGAACGGCCGCGAGGTCGGGCACCCGCACTACGCCTACAAGCTGCGGTGGCTCGACGCGCTGCGCGCCACCGCCATCGAGGAGCTGGCCGCCGACCGGCCGTTCGCCGTGCTCGGCGACTTCAACATCGCCCCGACCGACGCCGACGTCTGGGACATCGCGGCCTTCGAGGGCAGCACCCACGTCACCGAGGACGAGCGCAAGGCGCTCGCCGCGCTCGCCGAGACCGGCCTCGCCGAGGTCTACCCGCGGGCGCTGAAGTACGACGTCCCGTTCACCTACTGGGACTACCGCCAGCTGCGCTTCCCGAACAACCAGGGCATGCGCATCGACCTGGTCTACGGCAACGAGCGCTTCACCGGGGCGGTCGCCGACTCCTACGTCGACCGCGAGGCCCGCAAGGGCAAGGGCACCTCGGACCACACCCCGGTGGTCGTCGACCTCGACCTCTGACGCGCGCCGCCACCGGGCGGACGCGCGATTTCACCGCTCGGGTTCGAACTCGTCGAAGATCAGCCAGGTGTGGCAGTTCCGGACCCCGGGCAGCGACTGGATGTGGTCGAAGACCAGGTTCCGCAGCGACAGGTTGTCCTCGGTCCGGACCCGCACCACGAAGTCGAAGTCCCCGGCCACCAGCGCCACGTGCTCGACGCCGCTGGTCGCGGCCAGCCGCCGGGACACCTCGGGCCAGGCGCCCTGCTCGATGGACAGGCCGATGAGGGCCGCCGTGCCCCGGCCCACCTTGACCGGGTCGACCCGCGCGTGGAAACCCGTGATCACCCCGCTGGAGATCAGCCGCTCCACGCGGCTGTGCGCGTTGGTGCGGGAGATGCTCACGCGCTCCGCCAAGGTGCGGACGGACATCCGCCCGTCGCGGCCCAGCTCCTCGACGATCCGCGCGTCGATCTCGTCCAGCGCCGGTGCCGATCGTCCGGACCGGCCGCCCCGCGAATCGATCCCGATGGACGTTTGGTCGGCCATGTTGCTTCCTCGATGCCGTTCGTTCCGATTATCCGGCCATGACTTGTATCACGTGACCGACCTGGCCGAACATCTCAAGCCAGTCGTCCTGAGGAGGTTACGGCCGTGGAATGGCTTCCGTCGAGCAGCCCGGTGCGGTTGCTGGAGCAGCCCGATCCGAAGTACCCGATGCCGGAGCCCGCCCGGCTGCTGGAGGCGTACCGGGCGATGGTGCTCGGCCGCCGGTTCGACGCGCAGGCCACCACGCTCACCAAGCAGGGGCGGCTGGCGGTGTACCCGTCCTCGCGCGGCCAGGAGGCCTGCCAGGTCGGCGCGGTGCTGAGCATCGGCGCCGACGACTGGCTGTTCCCGACCTACCGCGATTCGGTCTCGCTGGTGGCGCGCGGCATCGACCCGGTCGAGGTGCTGACGCTGCTGCGCGGGGATTGGCACTGCGGGTACGACGTCCCGGCGACCCGCACCGCGGCGCAGTGCACGCCGCTGGCCACCCAGACGCTCCACGCGGTCGGGCTGGCCCACGGCGAGTCCCGCAAGGGCAACGACACCGTGGCGATGGCGCTGCTCGGCGACGGCGCCACGAGCGAGGGCGACTTCCACGAGGCGCTCAACTTCGCCGCGGTCTTCCGCGCGCCGGTGGTCTTCTTCGTGCAGAACAACGGGTACGCCATCAGCGTCCCGCTCGCCAAGCAGTCGGTCGCGCCTTCGTTGGCGCACAAGGGAATCGGCTACGGGGTGCGCAGCGAGCAGGTCGACGGCAACGACGCCGCGGCGGTCCTGTCCGTTTTGGACAGTGCGGTGGCGCACGCCCGCGCCGGGAACGGCCCGTTCCTCGTCGAGGCGCACACCTACCGGATGGAAGCGCACACCAATGCCGACGACGCGTCGCGGTACCGGCCGCCCGGGGAGGTCGAGCACTGGCAGCAGCGGGACCCGATCGGCCTCCTGGAGCGCCACCTGCGCGCGGGCGGCCACCTCGACGACGCGGCGGTGGAGCGGATCGCCGCGGAGGCCGAGGAGTTCGCCGTCCAGGTGCGCACCCGCATGCAGCAGGAGCCCGCGGTCGATCCCGAGGACCTCTTCCGGCACGTCTACGCCGAACCGACCCCGCAGTTGACCGAGCAGCTCGCCCAACTCCGGACCGAACAGGAGGCGCTGTAATGGCACCGACCAGCATGGCGCAGGCGCTCAACGCCGCGCTCCGCGACGCCATCGCCGAGGACGAGCGCGTGGTGGTCTTCGGCGAGGACGTCGGGCGGCTCGGCGGCGTCTTCCGGATCACCGACGGCCTGCAGGCCGAGTTCGGCGAGGACCGCTGCTTCGACACGCCGCTGGCCGAATCGGGCATCGCCGGGTTCGCGGTGGGCATGGCGATGGCCGGCTTCCGCCCGGTGGTGGAGATGCAGTTCGACGCCTTCGCCTTCCCCGCGTTCGAGCAGGTCGTCTCGCACATCGCGAAGATGCGCAACCGGACGCGCGGCGCGGTCGGCATGCCGATCGTCATCCGGGTGCCGTTCGCGGGCGGCATCGGCGGCGTGGAACACCACTGCGACTCCAGCGAGGCCTACTACGCGCACACCCCGGGCCTCAAGGTCGTCGCGCCGGCGACCGCCGCGGACGCCTACTCGATGCTGCGCGAGGCCATCGACGATCCCGATCCGGTGGTGTTCCTGGAAGCGAAGAAGCTCTACTGGTCCAAACAGGACATCGAGCTGCCGGCGAAGGCGGAGCCGATCGGGCGCGCCGCGATCCGCCGGCCGGGCCGCGACGCCACGCTGATCGCCTACGGCCCCGGCGTGCCGCTGGCCATGGAAGCCGCTACGGCGGCCGAGGAAGAGGGCTGGGACGTCCAGGTCGTGGACGCGCGCAGCCTGGTGCCCTTCGACGACGAGACGATCACCGAAGCCGTCCGCAGCACCGGGCGTTGCGTGGTGCTCCAGGAGGCTCCCGGATTCGCCGGTGTGGCAGCGGAAATCGCCGCGCGAGTGCAGGAGCGCTGCTTCCACTCGCTGGCCGCGCCGGTGCTGCGCGTCGCGGGCTTCGACGTGCCGTACCCGCCGCCGAAGCTGGAGCACGTGCACCTGCCGGGCGTCGACCGGGTGCTCGACGCGCTGGACCGGCTGCAGTGGGACGACCAACCGGACGCGAAGTGGCTCGGCGGAGCCCGGGGCCAGGAGGACGCCGCATGACGCGCTCCGCGGAGTTCGCGCTGCCCGACCTCGGGGAGGGCCTGACCGAGGCGGAGATCGTCCGCTGGCACGTCGAGGTCGGCGACCGGGTCGAGGCGGACCAGGTCGTCGTCGAGGTGGAGACCGCCAAGGCGGTCGTCGACGTGCCCTGCCCGCACGCGGGCGTGGTCGTGACGTTGCACGGCGCCGCCGGCGACGTGCTGGCCGTGGGCGCGCCGCTGACGACCATCGCGTGCGACGACTCGCCGCACGAACAGCACCGCACCGAGGAGCGGGCCGGTTCGGGCAACGTGCTCGTCGGCTACGGAACCGGCGGAACGGCCACCCGCCGACGCCGCCGGGCGCACACCACGTCGCGCACGCTGCGAAGCGCGGAGCCTCAGATCGCGTCGGCCGCGCCGAGCCCGAACGGCGCTCCGCGCGTGCTCTCGCCGATCGTGCGCCGGCTCGCCAAGCAGCACGGCGTCGATCTGTCCAATGTGGTCGGCACCGGTCCGAGCGGTGTCATCCTGCGCCGCGACGTGGACTACGCGGCGCGCCCCGAACCGCCCCAGCGGGACGGCGAGATCCGCACGCCGCTGCGCGGCCTCCGCGGCGCCGTCGCCGACAAGCTGGCCCGCAGTCGCCGGGAGATCCCGGACGCCAGCACGTGGGTGGACGTGGACGCGACCCGCCTGCTGGAGGCCCGCGCGCTGCTCAAGGAGCGCGCGGACATCAGCCTGCTGTCGCTGATCGCCCGCTTCTGCGTGGCGGGCCTGCGGCGGTTCCCGGAGCTCAACGCCTCGGTGGACACCGAACGCGGCGAGATCGTCCAGTTCCGGCACATCAACCTCGGCTTCGCCGCGCAAACACCGCGCGGCCTGATGGTCCCGGTGGTCCGCGACGCCCACGAGATGAGCACGGCGCAGCTCTCCGAAGCGATCGCGCACCGCACCGTACTGGCCCGCGCGGGAGATCTCGAACCCAAGCACCTCACGGGCGGCACGTTCACGCTCAACAACTACGGCGTGTTCGGCGTGGACGGCTCCACCCCGATCATCAACCACCCGGAGGCGGCGATCCTGGGCATCGGCAGGATCATCGACAAACCCTGGGCGCACCAGGGGGAACTCGCCCTCCGGAAGGTGACCCAGCTGTCCCTGACGTTCGACCACCGGGTCTGCGACGGAGCAACGGCAGGAGGCTTCCTCCGCTACATCGCGGACTGCGCCGAAAACCCGATCACGGCCCTCGCCGACCTCTGACCACCCCACCGATCGACTCGGGCGGGTCAGCGTCCGGTGGCGCCGTCGATGAGTTCGCGCAGGATGTCGGCGTGCCCGGCGTGGCGCCCGGTTTCCTCGATCAGGTGGGCGAGGGCCCAGCGCAGGGACGGTGCCGGGCCGGGCCGCCCGCCCGGGCGCGGTCCGGCCGCGGCGAGGTCGCGGCAGGCGGCGATCGCCTCGTTCGCGCGGGCTGTGGTTTCCCGGTAGGCGAGGAGGATTTCGTCGGCGCTTTCGTCCGGTTCCGGGCGGAACGTCGCTGCCCAGTCGGTGACCGGATCGCCGAGCAACCAGTGGCGTTCGACGTGGGTGAGGTGCTTGACGAGGCCGAGCAGGTTCGTTCCCGACGCCACGCCGGGCGTGCGGACCTGCGGTTCCGGGACGCCGTGCGTCTTGGCGATCACCGAGTCGCGCAGGTAGTCGAGGAAACCCAGCAGCACGTCCTTCTCCCCTGGCCCGGTCTTCGGGGGGCCGGCGTCGCGACGGTGCTTGGCGGGGCGGTGCATCTGCGGCATGGTCGTCCTCTCAGATCGGGGCGGGGCGGAAGATCAGGCCGCCGTCCGGCGGATGACCAGCACGTTGTCGACGACGGTCGCGGTCTGGCCGCCCGGTCCCGTCGCGTGCCGCCGGGGCATGTCCGCGCGCTCGACGCGCCACCGAGCCGGGTCGAGGGTGAGCTCGGCGGACACCTCGTCCGGCGTGGGGTAGTGGATCCCGGGGTCCTGGTTCCAGGTCCAGGGCGCCGTGGAGCCGTGGTCGACGACCACGAGCCGCCCGCCCAGGCGCAGCGCGTGCGCGGCGGTGCGCAGAACTCGGGCCCTGGGCAACGCGAACGGCGTCTGGAAGTACTGGGCGGACACCAGGTCGAAGCTGCCCGCGGGGAAGTCCTCCGCCAGGTCGACGCATTCCACGGACATCATCGCGTCCAGGCCGCGTGCCTGGGCGTTCTCGGCGAGGCGACGCACGGCGTTGGCGGAAATGTCGACCGCGGTCACCCGCCACCCGCGACCGGCCAGCCAGAGCGCGTCACCGCCGGCCCCGCAGCCCAGGTCCAGGGCGGTGCCCGGGGTGAGGCCCCCGGCGATCTCGGCCAGCACGGGATTCGCCCGGCCGGTCTGGGCAGGCCGGGGATCGCGGTAGAGCTCGTCCCAGAAGCGGGCGGCGTCGGCGCCCAGCGTCGTGCCGGTGGAATCCTGGCCCATTGTCGGTTTCTCCCTCGTGCCGGTCATCGGGTACGGCAACCACCTTCACGCGCGACCGACACCGATTGCACGGAACCTTGCCGAACCGGCAAGACTGGGGGCATGAGCGAGGAAATAGAGGACGTGCTGGACGCGGTCGGGCCACGGCTGCGCGCGCTGCGCCGGCAACGCGGCAGCACCCTGGCCGAACTCGCGGCGAAGACCGGGATCTCGGAGAGCACCCTGTCCCGCCTGGAAAGCGGGCGGCGGCGGGCGAACCTGGAGCTGCTGCTACCGCTGGCCCGCGCCTACGACGTCCCGCTCGACGACCTCGTCGGCGCTCCCCGTACCGGTGACCCGCGGATCCATCTGCACCCGATCCACCGCCACGGCATGACCTTCATCCCGCTCACCCGCAGGCCCGGCGGGGTGCACGCGTACAAGATGCTCATCCCGAGCCGCACCGAGCCGGCCGAACCCACCCCGCAGACCCACAGCGGGTACGAGTGGCTCTACGTCCTCAATGGACGGTTGCGGCTGGTGGTGGGCGAGCAGGACCTGATCCTTCCGCCGGGCGAGGCCGCGGAGTTCGACACCACGCTGCCGCACTGGCTGGGGTCGGCCGACGGGCGCGCGGTCGAACTGCTCATCCTGTTCGGGCTGCAAGGCGAACACGTCCACGTCCGGCCGCGCACCCCGTGAACCCGCCCGCGCAGTGGCGCCGGTAACGCCGCCCGATCGCGGCCCGCCGGAGCTCGGCAGGAACCTCCGCTCTCGCCTGGAATCGGGAGGTTCCTGCCGCGCCGGGCGGGTCAGGACTCCGGGGATTCGGCTGTGGCGTGGTCGTAGTAGCCGAGTACTCCGCGGGCTCCGTGGAGGGCGAAGTCCGCTTCCGGGGTTGCCGGCTTTCCCGCCGTTTCGATGATTTCGCGCAGCGTCACGTTCACCAGGTCGTCGAGCGCCCGCCAGCGCGCCGCCGGGTCCGCGCTCTCCCGGGTGTCCTGGGCGAAGTCGTCCTCGCTGCGGCGCAGTCCCTCGCGCAGTTGCCGGATCAGCTTCATGAACGTGCCTTGGCCGCGCCCGGGCACCAGGTCGTCGGCGCGGGACGCCAGCAGGCCCGCCATGTAGGTGATGTCCTCGACGTGGTCGCCGAGCCACTTGCGGCGCCGGTAGATGCCGCCCAGCTCCGGCCACCGCTTGCGGGCCGCCTGCCGGGACCTGCCGGTGACCGTGCTCAGGTCCGCCAGGCTCGCGCCGAGCCACACCGTTTCCGCCGCCGCGGCGGAAACGGTGCGCCCCGCCGCTTCGGCCATCAGCTCCTCCGCCTCCAGCGCCGCGCGGAGCCTGCCCAACGCGGCCACCCGGCGCTCCTGCTCGTCGCCGAAGTCGCTGCCCTTCGGGCCCGGATCGATCGCCTCGACCGGCACCGCGTCCGCGATCTGCCGCACCAACCGCTCGGCCTCTTCCGTCGACATTCCGACCTCCTTGTAAACCTTGGGTTCACAGTACCAGTGTGAACCCAAGGTTTACAACCGGACCGCCGCGGGATCAGTGGTCGTCCTCGGCGAACTCCTCCATGAGCCGTCGGCTGGCGCGGAACAGCTCGGCGAAGCCGGCGAACTTCTTCAGTTCCCCGTACTTCGGCTCGAACAGGTAGGCGGCCCACTCGCCCTCCGGGCCGACATCGTCAGGATCGAGGAACCAGAAGTCCTCGCCTTCCGCGACGTCCAGCGCCCGCCGGAACAGGACCGCGTACTCGTCGTCCGGATCCTCGCCGTAGAGGTCGATGAGGTCCGCGCCCCCGCGGGTGTCGCGCATCCAGGGAATGCGTTCGCACGACCAGATGAGCTCGATCCACCCACCTACGCCATCCCACCCGTCGCTGGCCAGCAGGAAGGCGCGATAGCTCGGCGGGAACCGGACGCCGAGCCGCCGCTCGGCCGCCAGCACGACCTCCTCGGTGGCCGGCTCGTGCCCCATCCAGCGCGCGGCCTCCTGCTCGGAGCCCAGGTCGACACGCTGGTATTCGCCCTCGGTCCGCAGGTACAGCTCGTTGTACTCGCGCAGGTAGTCGCGCCACTCCTGCGGCGTCGTCAACGCGGGAGTGCTCTCATCAATGCCGCTCATCTGCTCCTCTAACACCGGTTCGACATCGGGTTCGGCCAGGAAATCGCACAAAACACCCCATCTGGGCCGGGACTTGAGCAGCACTGCGCGTTCAGGCATCGACACGGACCCCATGAGGCGGCAGGACCCGATTCGCAAACCCGGGCAGAGCCGTGAACCTCGGGTTCACAGCTGAATTCCTTCGGGAAATTCCAGAAATGGCCGCCGACCAGCGAAATCGGCCGCACGCCGCGCCTCAGCCGGGCGCACCGACCGCGACGTTTTAGCAGGTCAGAGCAAACATGAAAGTGCCGTTCACGTTTGACCGCCGCCCCACCGCGCGCCAGGATCGGTCATCTCGCCCGAAATCCCCGAACCGGGGTTTCTTCGTCATGCCCATTTCCAGGGCAACCGTGCAGAAGGAGCCATTGATGATCCACGCCCGCGGCCTGACCCGCCGGTTCACCGTCAAACGCCGGCCGGTCGACGCCGTGCGCGGCCTGGACCTCGACGTCGAGCCCGGCCAGCTGGTCGCCTTCCTCGGGCCGAACGGCGCCGGCAAGTCGACCAGCCTGCGGATGCTCACCACGCTGCTGCCGCCCACGTCCGGAACGGCCACCGTCGCGGGGCACGACATCATCGCCTCCCCCGCCGCGGTGCGCGCCCGCATCGGTTACGTCGGCCAGCGGAGCAGCGCAGGCGAGAACTTCCGCGCCCGCGACGAGCTGATCACCCAGGGCCGCAGCTACGGCCTGACCCGCCACGACGCCCGGCGCCGCGCCGACGAGGTCCTCGACCTGCTCGACCTGACCCCGCTGGCGGCCCGCAAGCCGGGCACGCTCTCCGGCGGGCAACGCCGCCGCCTCGACATCGCGATGGGCCTGGTCAACCGCCCGGCCCTGCTGTTCCTGGACGAGCCGTCCACCGGCCTCGACCCGCACAGCCGGGCCAACATCTGGGAGCACGTGCTGCGGCTGCGCGAAGAACACCGCACGACGCTGCTGTTCACCACGCACTACCTCGACGAGGCCGACAGCATGGCCGAGCGGGTGGTGATCGTCGACCACGGCCGGGTCATCGCCGACGGCACGGCCGAACAGCTCAAGGCCGACCTCGCCGGCGACCGCATCGTCGTCACCGTCGCCCACGCGGACGCGGCACCGGCGGCCGAGACCGCGGCCCGGCTCGCTTCCCCGGACGCCGTCACCGTCGACGGCCAGTCGGTCCAGGTCCGGGTGCCCCGCGCCGACACCGCGCTGCCGGAATACCTGCGCGCCTTCGAGGAGGCCGGGATCAAGGCGATCGCCGCCGAAACCGCGCGCCCCACCTTGGACGACGTCTTCCTCGCGCTCACCGGCCGGAGCCTCCGCGAAGGCGAAGCCGAGTCGTGAGCGCCGGCTCCGGCTCTCACCGGCTTGCGCACTCACGACCCCTGAACCGCAGAAAGGACCGATCGATGCAATTCTTCCGCGACACCGCAACGGTTTTCGCCCGGGAGTTCACCCCGGCGCTGCGCGAGCCGATGGTGATCCTGTTCAGCATGGCGCAGCCGGTGCTGTTCCTGTTCTTCTTCGGGCCGCTGCTGGCCGGCACCTCCGGGTTCGACGCCGCGCCGTGGCAGTGGTTCGTGCCGGGCATCCTCGTGATGATGTGCCTGTTCGGCCCGATGATGGCCGGCTACAACCTGCTGGTCGAGCTCGGCGGCGGCTCGCTGGAGCGGATGCTGGTGACGCCGCTGAACCGCTCGGCGATGCTCGTGGGCCGAACGCTGAAGGAGTTCGCCCTGCTGCTGGTGCAGGCGGTGCTGCTCATCGCCCTGTCCGTGCCGCTGGGCTTCCAGCTGCACCCCACCGGCGTGCTCGCCGGGCTGGCCCTGCTGCTGGTGTTCGGCGTCGGGCTCGGCGCGCTGTCGTTCGTGCTGGCGATCGCCTCGCACCCCGGCGGCGAGCTGTTCTACGCGATCACGCAGCTCGTGCTGTTCCCGTTGCTGCTGCTGTCCGGGGTGCTGCTGCCGATGGACTTCGGCCCGGCGTGGCTGCAGGTCATCGCGCGGTTCAACCCGGTTTCGCACATCGCCGACGCCGAGCGGGCGCTGTTCTCCGGGCAGCTCGCGGACCCGTCGGTGCCATACGGGATCATCGCGGCGGGCGTCATCGCCGCCGCGGGCCTGTGGCTGGGAACGCGCGCCATGAAGCGCGGCATCTGAACCCGCCTCGCCTAGGCTGGGGGCAGCGCGACCCAGGAGGAGGAGCCGTGTCGGTCACCGGTGAGCAAACCGCGGATACCCGCGTCCCCCTGCGCGATCAGGTGCGCAGGGAACTGCAGGACCGCATCGCCGATGGCCGGCTGCGCCCCGGTGACCGGATCTTCGAGCAGGAACTCGCCGCCGAGCTCGGGATCTCCCGGGTTCCGGTGCGCGAGGCGATCCGGATGCTGCAGAGCGAAGGGTTCGTCGACGTGCTGCCGCGCCGCCGGGGCGTGTTCGTCCGCGGCCTGGACCGCCAGCAGGTCAAGGAGCTGTTCGAGGTCCGCGAGGCGCTGGAGGTCTACGCCGCCCGGCTGGCCTCCGAGCGCGCCGAGACCGAGGAAGTGGCGCAGCTGGCCGACTTGGCCCGCAAAGCGCGCGAGGCGCACGAGGCCGGTGACGTCAACGCGATGTCCGACGCCAACGCCACCTTCCACGACGCGCTCGTCGGGCTCGCGGGCAACGAACTGCTGGCGTCGATGCTGGAGCCGCTGCACAGCCGGCTGGCCTGGCTGTTCCGGATGAACCTCGAACCCGAGCGGGTCTGCACCGAGCACGAGGCGCTCCAGGCCGCGATCGCCGCCGGCGACGCGGACCGCGCCGCGGAGGTGGCGAAGCAGCACGTCCTGTCCAGCCGCCAGATGGTCCTGGAACGCATGCTCTTCTGACCGGCCGCTCCGGCCTCGACGGAACGCGCCGCAACGGCGTTCGCCCCGCGCCGGCTTCGCTGTTGGAGATTTCCGCACACCGGATCCCTTGTGCCACAACGGCACGGGGGATCCGGTGCGTTTGCCGGGAAAACCGGACCCGGCGAAGATTTCGGTATACGAACGACCCCGACCAACTCTTGACCGGTGGTCCGGTCGGGCCTACCTTACGTATACATATTCTTATACTTCCACATCGTGGAATAAATAGGAAATTCAAGGTAGCCGAATGTTTCAATGTGGAAACCCGGGAGCAGCCTTATGACCGCGACGGACGACCGAACTGCCACGGATCCGCCCGGCTCCGCCAGCACCGCTCTGTACAGCTACGACCTCGCCCCGACGAAGAAGGAGGGGCGCCGCTGGGGCGCCTACAACGTCTTCACGCTCTGGGCCAATGACGTGCACAGCCTCGGCAACTACGCCTTCGCCATCGGCCTGTTCGCGCTGGGGCTGAGCGTATGGGGCATTCTACTGGCTTTCGTGCTGGCCTCGGTGCTGTTGTTCCTGCTCCTGACGCTGTCCGGCTACATGGGCCACAAGACCGGCGTGCCCTTCCCCGTCATGAGCCGCATCGCGTTCGGCACCAAGGGCGCGCGGATCCCGGCCGCCGTCCGCGGCATCGTCGCGATCGCCTGGTTCGGCATCCAGACCTACCTCGCGTCCGCCGTGCTCAACGCCCTCCTGGTGGCCATGTTCCCCAGGCTGCAGGTGCTGGAGACGACGTCCGCGCTGGGCCTTTCGACGCTCGGCTGGATCACCTTCCTCGCGCTGTGGGCCGTCCAGGTCCTCATCGTCAGCTACGGCATGCACGTGATCCGCAAGTACATGGCGATCGCCGCGCCGACCACCCTCATCACGATGTGCGCGCTGGCGATCTGGATGTTCGTCCGCGCCGGCGGTTCCATCTCGATCTCCACCTCGCAGCCGCTGACCGGCGGGGCGATGTGGCTGCAGATCCTGCAGGGCGCCGCGCTCTGGGTCGTGATCTACGGGACCTTCGTGCTGAACTTCTGCGACTTCACGCGCTCGGCCAAGAGCCGGAAGTCGATCATCGGCGGGAACCTGATCGGGATCCCGGTGAACATGCTCTTCTTCGCCGGCATCGTCGTCGTCCTCAGCGGCGCGCAGTTCAAGCTGGACGGCCGGGTGATCACCAGCCCGACCGACATCGTGCAGACGATCCCCAACCTGATCCTGCTCGCGAGCGCCTCGGTCGCGCTGATCATCCTGACGATCGCGGTGAACCTGATGGCGAACTTCGTGGCGCCGATCTACGTGCTCGTGAACCTCTTCCCGCAGAAGCTGAACTTCCGCCGGGCCGGGTTGGTCAGCGCCGTCATCGGCCTCGTCATCCTGCCGTGGAACCTCTACGACAACCCCGTCGTGGTGAACTACTTCCTCGGCGGCCTCGGCGCGCTGCTCGGCCCGATCTTCGGCGTGATCATGGCGGACTACTGGCTGCTGCGGAAGGCCCGCGTCAACATCCCGGACCTCTACACCGAGAACCCGGACGGCGAGTACCACTACCGCAACGGCTACAACCCCAAGGCGGTCTGGGCATTCGTGCCCGCCGCCGCGATCTCGGTCGTCGTGGCGCTGGTGCCCGTCTTCGAGGTCGTCGCCGGGTTCTCCTGGTTCGTCGGGGCGATCCTCGGCGCGGCCATCTACGCCGTCATCGGCGATCGCAAGCCGGAATTCCACGACGTCGACGGCGAAGCCATCGCCGTGGCCGCCGAGTGAACAGCTAGTCCGTGAGGGGAAACATGAGGATCGTCGTCGCCAACGTCAACACGACCGAGGCGGTCACCGAGGCAATCCGGCAGCAGGCCGTGAAAGTCGCCTCCGACACCACCGAGATCATCGCGGTGACACCGGATTTCGGGGCCGGCTCGGTGGAGGGCAACTTCGAGAGCTACTTGGCGGCGGTGGCGGTGATGGACCGCGTCAGCCGGCTCGAAGAACCCTTCGACGCGGTGGTGCTGGCGGGCTTCGGCGAGCACGGCAAGGAAGGGCTCGCGGAGCTGTTCGACGTGCCGGTCGTCGACATCACCGAGGCCGCCGCGCACACGGCGTGCCTGATCGGCCGCCGCTACGCGGTGGTCACCTCGCTGCGCCGCACGCTCGGCCAGATCCACGACCGCCTCCAGCTGATCGGCCTGACTGGCCGGTGCGCGGCGCTGCGCGCCGCCGAGATCCCGGTGCTGGAGCTGGAGGCCGACGAGGACCGGGCCGCCACGCGCATCGTCGAGGAGGCGCGGCTGGCGGTTGAGGACGACGGCGCCGACGTGATCCTGCTCGGCTGCGCCGGAATGGCGGGCCTCGCGGAGCGGGTCGAGGCGGAGGTCGGCGTCCCGGTCGTCGACGGGGTCGCCGCGGCGGTGAGCCTGGCGGAGGCCCTGGTGAACCAGAACCTCACCACCTCCAAGCGCGCCTACCCCACGCCGCAGCCCAAGCCCCTCAAGGGCTGGCCGCTGGGGTGAGCGCCCGCCTGTCCACCGCGCCCCGGGATCACGGCGCTCGGTGGACGGCCAGCTCGACTCCGTCGGCCAACCGGTAGGGCCTGGTCTCCACGAGGGTTCCGTGCAGGCGGCGTAGCCGCGACACCTCCGCGCGGACGGTGACGAGGTGCTCGGAGTCGCCGAACAGGGCTCTGCTGAGCGCCTGCGCGGTGAGGCCGGCGGGGCCGGCGGAGTGCAGGAGCGCGAAGATCTCGGCGTGCCGCCTGGTCAGCGGGCGGTGCCATTCGGCGTCGCCGGAGCGCAGGCGCAGCATCGGCGATCCGGACAGGTCGAGGTCGAGCAGCACCGCCCGCCCGCGGTCCGACGGCCGGATCAGCCAGCCGTCCGCCAGCCGCTCGGGCAGGCAGGCACCGACGCCGGGAACCGCGATGACCTGCCCGTCGGCCGGTGCGGCGATCCGGTCCCCCACCGCGATACCCGAGCTGTGCGCGACCCAGCCGTCGTCGTCGACCAGCAGGGCCGGCCCGGCGGCCACGGCCAGCAGCGGCTCGGCCGACCGCCGCAGCCGTTCCAGGCCCTGCCGATGGCCGCGCCAGAGCTGGGACTCGGCGAGCCGCCGCGCCGTCTCCACCAGGGCGCCGATCGCCGGGTGCAGCGTCAGGGCGGGCCCGCTGACGTCGACGACGCCCAGCAGCGCGCCGGTGCGCGGGTCGTGGATCGGCGCTGCGGTGCAGTACCACGGATGCTGGCCCTGCTCGAAGTGCTCGCCCGCCAGCAGCTCGACCGGCGCGGCCTCGGCCAGCGCGGTGCCGATCGCGTTGGTGCCCACGTTCGCCTCGGTCCACTCGGCGCCCGGGCGGAAACCGAGGTCCTCGGCCCGGCGACGGACCGGCGACGCGCCCTCCTGCCAGAGGATGACGCCATCGGCGTCGGTGACCACCAGCAGCAGCGGCGAGGCGTCGGACACCGCCCCGATCACCTGCCTGAGTTCGCCGATGACGTTCCGCAGCGGCGAATCGTGCCGCCGCCGCGCCAGTTCCTCCTCAGCGAGGGCGGCGCGGACGTTGCGCCCGTCGGCGGTGAGGCCGAGCCCGAGCACGCGCGACCAGGAACGGGAGACGAGGGCGCGGGGCCGCAGTTGCGGCCGGCTTCCGGAGATGACGGCGTCGTGCATCCGCACCAGGTCGCGGGCGTAGTCGGGCAGGTGCCTGCCCGGCGGGACAGCGTGCGGAACGCTCACCTGTCCACCTCCCGCGCCATCGCTCTCGCGGCGATGATATGTGGCACCGGTCACTGCACGCGATAGCCGGGGCGGATTGCAATTCGCTGCAACCCTTGCCGACCACTCCGAACGAGGGGTGTGATCTGCGTTACTCGACAACTGGGATGACAGGGAGTTGCGATGACGCAGACGATCGACCCGGTGGCACGGCCCGGCTCCCCGCAGGAGCGCGTCGATGCCTGGCTGAATCGTTTCGAGTCCGCGCTCGCGGCCGGCGACGCCCGGCAGGCCGCCGAGATGTTCGCCGCCGACAGCTACTGGCGGGACCTGGTGTCGTTCACCTGGAACATCAAGACCGTCGAGGGGCGCGAGGGCATCGCGCACATGCTGGAGTCCTGCCTGGCCCACACCGCCCCCGCCGGCTTCCGCACCACGGAGGCCCCGGTCGAGTCGGCGGGCGTCATCGAGGCGTGGATCGAGTTCGAGACGGCCGGCGGCCGCGGGAAGGGACATCTCCGGCTGACCGACGAGGGCGGCTGGACGCTGCTCACCAGCCTGCGCGAGCTCAAGGGATTCGAGGAACCGCAACGCGAACGACGCCCGAAGGGCGCCCACCACGGGACGATCAGGGGACGTCGCTCCTGGGCCGAA
Source organism: Saccharopolyspora sp. NPDC050642 (assembly GCF_040654735.1). Lineage (NCBI taxonomy): Bacteria > Bacillati > Actinomycetota > Actinomycetes > Pseudonocardiales > Pseudonocardiaceae > Saccharopolyspora > Saccharopolyspora sp. NPDC050642. The sequence goes on from NZ_JBFAIN010000006.1 coordinate 302,503, forward strand.
GAACGCGACCGCGAGACGACCGAGCTCGGGCACGAGCAGCAGCCCTACGTCGTCGTCATCGGCGGCGGGCAGGGCGGCATCGCGCTGGGCGCGCGGCTCCGCCAGCTCGGCGTGCCCGCCCTCGTCCTCGAACGCAACGCCCGCGCCGGGGATTCGTGGCGCAAGCGCTACAAGAGCCTGTGCCTGCACGACCCGGTCTGGTACGACCACCTGCCGTACCTGCCCTTCCCCGACAACTGGCCGGTCTTCGCGCCCAAGGACAAGATCGCCGACTGGCTGGAGATGTACACGCAGGTGATGGAGGTCCCGTACTGGACGGGTTCCGAGGTCACCTCCGCCAGCTGGGACGACGCCACCGAGCAGTGGACCGTCGTGGTCGACCGCGACGGCGAGGCGATCACCCTCACGCCCCGGCAGCTCGTCTTCGCCACCGGCATGTCCGGCAAGCCGAACATCCCGTCGTTCCCGGGGATGGAGCTCTTCGAGGGCGATCAGCACCATTCCTCGCAGCACCCCGGCCCCGACTCCTACGCGGGCAAGCGGGCGGTCGTGATCGGCTCCAACAACTCCGCCCACGACATCTGCGCCGCGCTGTGGGAGCACGGCGCCGCGGTCACCATGGTGCAGCGCTCCTCCACGCACATCGTCAGGTCCGAATCGCTGATGGACATCGCCATGGGAGACCTCTACTCCGAGCGCGCGGTGAGTTCCGGGATGACCACCGACAAGGCCGACATGGTCTTCGCGTCGCTGCCGTACCGGATCATGCACGAGTTCCAGATCCCGGTGTACAAGCAGATCCGGGAGCGCGACGCGGACTTCTACGACCGGCTGGAGAAGGCCGGGTTCCTGCTCGACTGGGGTGACGACGAATCCGGGCTGTTCATGAAGTACCTGCGCCGCGGCTCCGGCTACTACATCGACGTCGGCGCCTCCGAACTGGTCGCCGACGGCGAGATCGCCCTCGCCCACGGCAAGGTCGACCACCTCACCGCCGACGGCGTCGTGCTCGCCGACGGCACCGAGCTGCCGGCCGACGTGGTCGTCTACGCGACCGGGTACGGCTCGATGAACGGCTGGGTGGCGGACCTGGCCGGCCAGGAGATGGCGGACAAGGTCGGCAAGTGCTGGGGCCTGGGTTCGGGCACGACGAAGGATCCCGGGCCGTGGGAGGGCGAGCAGCGCAACATGTGGAAACCCACGCAGCAGCAGGGCCTGTGGTTCCACGGCGGGAACCTGCACCAGTCCCGGCACTACTCGCTCTACCTCGCCCTGCAGCTCAAGGCCAGGTACGAGGGCATCCCGACGCCGGTCTACGGCCTGCAGGAGGTGCACCACCTGTCCTGACCAGCCGGCGCGCCTGTTTCCGCTGGTCGCTCCTGCCGTGAGTACTTTGTGCCGCTGCAGCAGCACAAAGTACTCACGGACCTGCCGCTCCGCAGGAGGGACCTCGGTTAGGCGCGTTCGGCTTCGTACTTCCTGGCCATGTGGGCCACCGCGTCGTGCTGGGCCTGGGCGTGGCCTTCGCGCGTCGCGCTCGCCCGCGCCTTCGCGTCCAATGTGGACTGGCACTGCCCCTGGAAGGCCGGCACCACGTGCTGGGCGATCAGTTCGTAGGAGCGCTTCGTCGCCGCCGGGTTCGCCCACTCGTGCGCCATCAGCAGCATCGCGCCGAACCCGCCGGACTGGTCCACCAGCCGCTGCACCTGCTCCGCCGCGTCCTCCGGGGTGCCGATCACGCCGACGCCCGAATCGCGGATGAACGCGATCATCTCCCGCACGTCGCCGCCCGACACGTGCATCTGCGGGAAGGCCGCGATCTTCTGGAAGTACTCGAACCAGTCCTCGATCCCGTGCTCGACGTCCCGGTACGCCTGCTCCCGCGTCTCGGCGACGTGCATCAGGCCGACCAGCCGCCACGCCTCGCGATCCACCTCGGTGCCGAAGGCCTCGGCGCGCTCGGTCATGATGCCCCAGTGGTGGCCCAGGGCGTCGAAGCTCTCGGCGGTGAGCGTCGCGCCGATCGACAGCAGCCCGATGCCGTGCCGCCCGGCCAGCCGGGGACCGGTCGGAGACGCCACCGCGGCCACCGTCACGTCGAACAGCGGATCCGAGTAGGGCCGCAACTGCAGGCGCGCGTCGACGAGGTTGTGCGTCCGGGTCTGCGCGGTGACCGCTTCGCCGCGCAGCAGGCGCAGCACGATGTCGAGGTTCTCGTCGAGCAGCTCGCGGGTCTCGGTCGGGTTGAGGCCGATCATGGCCGAATCCGTGGGCAGCGAGCCGGGCCCGACGCCGAGCATGACCCGGCCGCGCGTGAGGTGGTCCAGCAGCACCATCCGGTCCGCCACCCACAGCGGGTTGTGGTAGGCCAGCGAGATCACGCCGGTGCCGAGCCTGATGTACCGCGTCCGTTCGGCCGCCGTGGCGATGAAGATCTCCGGCGAGGCGATCAGCTCGCTGCCCGCCGAGTGGTGTTCGCCGATCCACGCCTCGTCGTAGCCGAGCGCGTCGAGGTGCTGGATGAGTTCGAGGTCGCGGTGCAGTGCCAGGGTGGGGTTCTGGCCCGCGGTGTGGAAGGGGGCCAGGAAAACGCCGAAACGCAGCTTGCTCACGCCTACCTCCTGGGTAGCCCGGGATGCCTTCCCCAGTGCACTAAAGTCGCCCGCGGTCTGCAATCGCCCGACCGGACCGGCCGGAATAGCCTGCGCCTATCGGTCCGTTAGGCGTGCCGTACTTGTCGTACCCACCGGTCGGTGATTCATTCGGTGCACAAAGCCGGTTTTCCGCTGTCCGCCGGTCCGAAGTGGACGACAAGGAGCTCGAGAGTGCCCGCAGCCGACCGACCCGCCGCCGGTACCCCGTTCCCCGTTCGGCTGGCCGAACTCGCCGCCGCCGAACCCGACCGCGCCGCGCTGACCTGCGAGGACACCACGCTCACCCGGGCCGAGCTGGAATCCGAGTCGAACCGGCTGGCCCGCGACCTGCTGGCGCGCGGGGTGCGGCAGGGCGACTTCGTCAGCATCGTGCTGCCCAACGGGGTGCCGTTCGTGCTCGCCGAGATCGCGGCCTGGAAGGTCGGCGCGGTGCCCCAGCCGCTGAGCCCCAAGCTCCCGGCCGGCGAACTGGCGGAGATCATCGCGCTGACCGAGCCGGCGCTGGTGATCGGCGACGTCGAACCCGAGCTGACCGGCGGGCGCCCGGTGCTGCCCGCGCGGTTCCGCTCCGCCCAGCAGGACGACGGGCCGCTGCCGGTGGCGGTCTCCCCCGCGTGGAAGGCGCCGACCTCCGGCGGCAGCACCGGGCGGCCCAAGGTGATCGTCGCGGGGCGGCCCGCGCTGGTGGAGGACGTGGAACCGTCCGCGGACAGCTTCGGCATCGAACCCGGCGGCGTCGCGCTGGTGCCGTCCCCGGTGTCGCACAACGCGCCGAACATGTCCGTGGCCATGGGGCTGCTGCGCGGCAACCACGTGATCCTGATGCGCCGCTTCGACGCCGCCGAGACGTTGCGGCTGATCGGCGAGCACAAGGTGACCTGGCTGTACGTGGTGTCGACGATCCTGGCCCGGATCTCGAAGCTGCCCGCGGAGGTGCGCGACGCCGCCGACATGTCGAGCCTGCGCGCCGTCTTCCACACGGCGGCGCCGGTGCCGGTGTGGCTGAAGCGGCAGTGGATCGACTGGGTCGGGCCGATCCTGCGCGAGCTGTACGCGGGCACCGAGGCGCAGGCCGCCACGTTCATCACCAGCGAGGAATGGCTGGCGCACCCGGGCTCGGTCGGCCGGGTGCTGCGCGGCGAGATGGAGGTGCGCGACGCCGAAGGCCGGGTCCTGCCGCCGGGCCGGGAGGGCAAGGTGTGGATGCGCACGGCGGCGGACGTCGATCCGACGTACCAGCTGCTGGGCGGCCGGGCGCAGGTCGACGGGGAAGGCTGGGAATCCCTCGGCGACATCGGCTGGTTCGACGAGGACGGGTACCTCTACCTCGGCGACCGGGAGACGGACATGATCCTGGTGGGCGGCGCGAACGTGTACCCGGCGGAGCTGGAAGCGGCACTGGCGCTGCACGACGCAGTGGTCGACAGCTGCGTGATCGGCCTGCCCGATGACGATCTCGGCAACGTCCCGCACGCGATCGTCCACCCGCGCTGCCCGGTGACCGAGGAGTCACTGCTGGAACACCTCCGCGCCCGGGTCGCGCCGTACCGCCTGCCCCGGAGCTTCGAGTTCGTCGCGGCCCCGCTGCGGGACGAGGCGGGCAAGATCCGCCGCTCCCGCCTCCGAGCCGAACGCCTGCCGTGATCGCCCGCCCCTCCGGACATCGCCACCCAACGCACAGATAGGTGGGGACAACTCCCGCAATTTCAATCGAAACTGCCGACCACCGGCACGTCACCCCACGACACACCGACACCCGTGGACAACCTCCCACAGTTTCAATCGAAACTGCCGACCACCGGCACGTCACCCCACGACACACCGACACCCGTGGACAACCTCCCACAGTTTCAATCGAAACTGCCGACCACCGGCACGTCAC
>NZ_JBFAIN010000006.1:307132-361871 GCF_040654735.1 Saccharopolyspora sp. NPDC050642
ACGTCACCCCACGACATGCCGACGCCTGTGGACAACTTCCGCAATTTCAATGGAAATTGGAGGTTTGATTTCCATTGAAATTGCAGGAGGGACGACGTCAGGTGAGGTTGGCGAGGTTGGTCAGGGCCTTTTTGCAGTCTTCGATGATCTCCCGGGTGATGTCCGCCGCCGGCCGGAGTTCCCGGAACGTGCCGACGACCTGGCCGATGAAGAACGACGCCAGGGCCTTCGCTCCGTCGTTGCCCGCTTCGGCCGCCTGGTTGATGCGCCGCCACGCCTCGTCGACCAGCATCGGTTGCAGCGGCATCGGCAGCGGCGACGGGCTGCCCGGGTTCGCCCACTCCTCGTGCCACGCGCTGCGCAGCTGGCGGGCCGGTTTCCCGGTCCGGGTCGGCGAGCGCAGCGTGTCGCCGCTGGTCGCGGCCAGGAACTTGGCCTTCACCGCGGGCGAGGTGATGTCCTCGTGGCTGGACAGCCACACCGAGCCGCACCACACGCCGGCCGCGCCCAGCGCCAGCGACGCCGCCATCTGCCGCCCGGTGGCGATGCCGCCCGCCGCCAGCACCGGCACGTCGCCCGCGAGGTCCACGACCTCCGGCACCAGCACCATGGTCGCGATGGTCCCGGTGTGCCCGCCGGCCTCGGTGCCCTGCGCGACGAGCAGGTCGACGCCCATGTCCAGCTGTCGCTGCGCGTGCTTCGGGGTGCCGACCAGCGCCGCGATCGGCACCCCGTCGGCCTTGCCGCGCTCCAGCATCGCCGGTGGTGGGGTGCCGAGCGCGTTCGCGACCAGGGCGACCCGGTGCGAGAAGGCGACGTCGAGCAGCGGCTGCACGATCTCCGGTCCGACGCTCGCGGCGAACCGGTCGCCCGCCGATGCCGTGTCGGCCGGCGGGACGTCGTACTTCGCCAGCAGCGAGTCGACGAAGTCGTAGTGCTCCTGCGGGATCTGGGCGCGCAGGCTGGCCAGGTAGTCCGCCGGGTCCCCGGTGGCCGTCCTGGCGGGCACCAGCACGTCGACGCCGTAGGGGCGGCCGTCCACTTGCTCCTCGATCCAGGTGAGCTGCGCGTCGAGCTCTTCCGGGGTGTAGCCGGTCGCGGCGAGCACGCCGATGCCGCCGGCGTTGGTCACGGCCGCGACCACGCCGGGTGACCGGTTGAATCCCACCAGCGGACTTTCGATGCCCAGCAGTTCGGTCAACGCGGTGCGCATGCGCGCTCCTTCCCATCGCCGGGGCGACATTGCGCCGGACAGCCGCATGATGCCTACTGCGGCCGCCGAGCACCAGGACGCATTTCGCCGACGTCGCCGCAATCCCCCACCCAGGTCTATCCACAATGGACGAATACGTGGGCGAAACATCCCGAATCGAGCTGAATCGACACCGGCAGCGCCTTGCGGCGCGAGGTGAACACGAGTTTACTTGCATGGTGAACACAAGTTCACGCCGATAGCGAGGAGCCCGATGAGCCTGGCCACGCCCACCGCACGACGCAGTTCGAGGCTCGTCATCGGAGTCCTCGCCTCGTGCGGTATCGCGGTGTCGTTGATGCAGACCCTGGTCGTACCGCTGCTCCCGGAATTCCCCAGGCTCCTCGACACGTCGCGGTCCAACGCGGGCTGGCTGGTCACCGCGCCGCTGGTGGCGGGCGCGGTGTGCGCACCCGTCCTCGGCCGGCTCGGCGACATGTACGGCAAGCGCCGGATGCTGCTGATCTCGCTGGCCACGATGGCGGTGGGCAGCGCGATCGGCGCGGTCAGCGACGACTTCACCGCCGTGCTCGTCGGGCGGGTGCTGCAGGGCGCGGCGGTCGGCGTGGTGCCCCTGGGGATCAGCATCATGCGCGACGAGTTACCGGAGGACCGGGTCGGCTCCGGGGTGGCGTTCATGAGCGCGACGCTGGGCATCGGCGGCGCGGTGGGGCTGCCGGTGACCGGCGTGGTCGCCGAGAACCTCAACTGGCACTGGCTGTTCGCGGGCGCGGCAGTGTTCGCGATCGCCGAGATCGCGCTGATCCTCTGGATCGTTCCGGAGTCGCCGCTGCGCACCGGCGGCCGGTTCGACTTCCTCGGCGCGGTGGGGCTGTCGGCGGCGCTGACGTGCCTGCTGCTGGCGATCTCCAAGGGCAACGAATGGGGCTGGACCAGCGGGGTCGTCATCGGCCTGCTCGTCGCGGCGGCGGCGTCGTTCCTGGTGTGGGGCGTGTACGAACTGCGCGTCGATGCGCCGCTGGTGGACCTGCGGGTGTCGGCCCGGCCCGCGGTGCTGCTGACCAACATCGCCTCGGTGCTGGTCGGCATGGCGATGTTCGCCGGGTTCCTCGTGGGCTCGCAGATCCTGCAGGCCCCGGAGGACACCGGCTACGGCTTCGGCATGTCGCTGGTGCTGACCGGCCTGGTCCTGCTGCCCATCGGCGCCGCGATGGGCGTGTTCTCGCCGGTGTCCGCGCGGATCTCCCGGCGGCGCGGCCCGCGCACCACGCTGATCCTGGGCGGCACGGTGCTGATGGTGGGCAACCTCGCGGGGTCCTTCCTGCACTCGCCGCTGCCGCTGGTGGTGTTCAACCTGACCGTGGGCGCGATCGGCGGCGCGTTGTCCTACGGCGCCCTGCCCACGCTGATCATGCAGGCGGTGCCGCAGACCGAAACGGCCGCCGCGAACAGCCTGAACAGCCTGGCCCGCTCGATCGGCACGTCCAGTTGCAGCGCCATCGTCGTCGCGCTGACGACCGGGTCGGTGGTGCAGATCGCCGGCGTGAACTACCCGTCGACGCTCTCGTACTCGTGGGTGTTCCTGGTGGCGGGCGCGGCGGCGCTGCTGGCCGCGCTGATCGCCGCGGCGACGCCGGGAACCCGCCGGTACACGCCTGTTACCGCGCAGGTGGCGACCGCGGCGGGGCGGTCGCGCTAGCCTGAACGGCATGTCCAGCACGGCTCCGGCCCCAGCGGTCGGCGAGGACCAGCGGCGCGACGCGTGCGCCACCCGTGAAGCGATCCTCAAGGCGGCGCGGCGCCGCTTCTCGTCGTGCGGCTACGCCGACGTGACGCTGCGCGACATAGCGGCGGACGCCGAGGTCAGCGCGGCGCTGGTGATGAAGTACTTCGGCAGCAAGGAAAGCCTGTTCGCGGAGGCCTCGGGCTTCGAGCAGGACGCGGAGCGACTGCTCGACTGCGAGCTCCCCCGGCTCGGCGAGCACCTGGTCCGGACGCTGCTGGACTACCACGACCGGACCCAGGGCGACCCGCTGGTGCGGGCGGTCTTCACGTCGTCGCGACCGGCCGGGGCCCAGTTCCGCGCGAACTTCGAACGCCAGCTGGTGAGCCGGCTGGCCAAGCGCCTGACCGGCCCGAAGGCGCGCCTCCGGGCGGAGCTGGTCTGCAGCCACCTGATGGGCCTGGGCGCGGCGCGGCTGGTCCTGAAGACCAAGGCGATCAGCGCCGAACCGAAGGAAGACCTGATCGCGATCACGGCCCCGCTGCTGCAGAACTGGATCGACGGCCCCCTGTAGCGCACCGCTTTCGGTCAGCCGGCCGCTTCGACGTACGACGCCAGGTTGGCGAGCGAGGAGGCGATCCCCTCCTCGTGGGCCGCTTGATCGATACCGGGTGGTACGTCCGCGGCGGTGACGGTCACCTCGGTCCCGTCGCCGGCGGCGGCGAGGTGCCAGGTCATCGTCATGGTGCCCGCGAACGACGGATCGTCGGCCTCGAACACCGCCCGCTGCACCACGCGCTCGTTCGGCACCAAGTCGGCGAACCCGACGTCGACGACGTCCGTCGCATCCGAAGTCTTGCCGGGGCTGCCCTCGGGATCGAGGTAGGTGAGCACCATCCGGAACCCGCCACCGGGCCGGGGATCCCACCGCTCGATCCGGCCGCGCATGCCGTCCGGCGGCAGCCAGGCCTCGAGGGACTCCCGGTCGAGGAGAGCGCCGTAAACGGTCTCCGGTGGCGCCGCGATCACCCGGCTGGCGCGGTCAGTCCTGCCCATGCGCCGATTCTAGGCGTTTTCGTCGATCTCTTCGCCGGTTTCCTCCTCCCGGCACGCCGGTACGGCTGCTAGGCGCAGCGAAACTGCGGCCCTCCCTCATTCGCGAGCCCGGCTCAGCAGCGGCGCGAGGATTTCGCGCAGTTGGGCCGGGTTTTGGTGGTGCAGTGCTCTCATGCCCAGTCCGCGGGCCGCTTCGACGTTCTGGAGGGTGTCGTCGACGAACAGGCAGCGGGCTTCCGGGACACCTGCTCGGGTCGCCGCGAACCGGTAGATGCCCGGGTCCGGTTTGGCGATTCCCACCCGGGCGCTGTTGACCACTCCGTCCAGGAGATCCGCTATCCCGAGCCGCGCCAGGTCCGATTCCAGCCTGGTGGTCGCGTTCGACACCAGGACCACCGGGACGTGTTCCCGCGCCGCCGCGAGCAGTTCCGCGACTTCTTCGACGACTTCGCCCGCGTGGGCGGACCACTCGGCGACGAGCGCACGCGCCGCCTCCGGGCTTCCGCAGGCTTCGGCGAGGTCGGCGGCGATCGCCGCGCGCCACTGCTCGTCCGTCCGGGCGCCGGTGATCGCGGGGTTCAGCCGGTCCGGTGCGAATGCCGTCTTCGCCAGCGTCCCCCGCGGCAGGCCGTTCGCGCGGTCCAGTCCGGACATGATTTCCGGGTCCCACCAGCGAATTACTCCGTCGAGGTCGCAGAGGATCGCATCGAACTCGTTCTCGGGCATGGAGCCCATGGTGCCATCAGCGGACAGTCCACGGCGGCCGCACCGGTTCGGCCGGAGCGCTCGGCCCGCCAACAGCCCGTGCGAGCCCGGAATTCGCCCGCACTGTCGTCATCGGACAGACCTCCCTCCTGGATCGATCGCGGTGCGCTCGTCCCGGATTCCCTGCTATGACCGGACTTTCGGCCGTACGCAGGTTAGCCCGTTCAGTCGTTGGATTTCAACGGTTGATTGCGCAAACTTCGTCAACAGGTAACCCCTGATCAAGGAGGCGAAATGACGAGCTACGTCCGGCACATCGCGGCACGACTGGTCGGCAAGACCCGGATGGGCGGCTTCTACACCTACTGGATCATCGCCAACTGACACCGCGGCGGGGTGGAGGCCGCTCCTCTCCTCCACCCCGCATTCCGGAGGGAAACCGTTGACCAGCACCAGAACCAGCACGGCTCGGCCGCCCGGCCCGAAGGGTCGCCTACTGGTCGGGAACACGCTCGACTACGACCGCGACCGGATGGCGTTCCTCCGCCGCTGCCACCAGGAATACGGCGACGTCTTCTCCTTCGACGACCGCACGATCGTGGTGCTCGCGCCGGATCTGGTGCACGACATGCTCGCCCGGACAAACGAGGACTTCCACAGCGAGAGCACGCCGATCGCGACGCGGATCGATCCGGAGCGCGCGGCGACGGACGCGCAGGTGTGGATGACCGCCAGGCGGAAGGGCTGGCACGGGCTCAGCCGCGCGGTCTCCCACGCCCATTCGGCCCGGCTGCACCCGCTGTTCCAGCGGACGCTCGACGAGACCGGTGGCCGCCAGGTCGAAGTCCTCCACGTGATGGAGCAGTTCGCCGGCCGCGCCACGGCGGATTTCTGCCTGGGCGCCGATTCCGGTGGCGTGCCGGAGGTCCTCACCGAGAACGTCAAGGCGATCGAGCCGCTCGGCGGCAGCTCGCAGCTGTTCCCGGCGTGGTGGCCGTCCAAGCGCATCCGGCGCTTCCTCAAGGCGCGGGAGAGCACGCTGGTCGTCATCACCGAGAAGATCCGGAAGCGCCAGGCGAGTTCGCCGGCGCGGCCCGAGCAACCGCAGGACCTGCTCGACGTGCTGCTCGCCGCGCGAGATCCCGAGCTCAGCGAGCTCCAGGTCCAGCGGTTGCTCCGCGGCATCATGCTGGCCGCGTACGGGGTGCCCGCTTCGGCGCTGACGTGGCTGGTGCGGGTGCTGGCGACCGAGCCCGAACTGCGGCGCCGGGTGTCCGAGGAGGCCGAGTCGTGGCCGCACGAGGAGGCACCGCCGCTCTCCGCGTTGCCGCAGACCGAGGCGGTGATCAAGGAAGTCCTGCGGCTGTGGCCGCCCACCTGGCTGATCGGGCGGACCGCCCGCCGGGAGACCGCGCTCGGCGAGTGGCGGCTGCGGCCGAACGACCAGGTGATGTTCAGCCCCTACCTGATCCACCGGGACCCGCGCTGGTGGTCCGATCCGGACCGGCTGGTGCCGGACCGGTGGCTCGACGCGCAGGCGTCCCCGCACCGCCACACCTACATCCCGTTCGGCGCCGGACCCCGGGTCTGCGTCGGCACCCAGCTCGGCATGATCCAGATGGCGCTGGCCGCCTTCTGGCTGGTGCGCGAGTACGAAGTGACCACAGAGGACGGTTCCTGCCCGCCGAGGTTCCAGGAACTCCTGCAGCCGCAGGGATTCACCGCGCGTTTCACCCCGCGCCGGGCCGGCTCCGGGTCGTCGTGAGCGAAACGCCTACTCACAGCGGCAGTCCGGCCGCCAAGTGAGCCGGGACTCGGCCGGGAAGGGACATTCGGTGGTCTTGCAGGTGTCGCGGATGCGCGCTCCGAAGGCTGCGGCCATCCGCTCCCGCTCCCCCGGCACGACCGCTTCGCCTCGGCTGCGTCAACGCAGGGCGATCAGCGCAGCGGGTCGAACGGGCGGAGTTCTGGAGCCGTCGTGCCGGTCACGATGCGTTCGGCGAGCAGCTTGCCGCTGATCGGCCCCAACGTCACTCCCCACATCCCGTGGCCTCCTGCGACGAAGATGCCCGGTGCCCTGGTCGCTCCGAGCAGTGGGAGCCCGTCCGGGGTCATCGGCCGCGGACCGACCCAGACGTCCTGCGCATCCGACCAGTCCACACCGGACAGCAGCGGCTTCACCGAGCGGACGATCGCATCGACGCGGCCGGGCTGCAGCGGATCGTCCGGGCCGCGGAACTCCATCGTGCCCGCGATGCGCAGCCGGCCCCGGTACGGGGTGCACGCCACCTTCGCGGCCGGGAAGTAGACCGGCGTCTCGGCCGGGTCGTCCGTCGGGACGCTGAACGAGTAGCCGCGACCGGCCTGCACCTGGGTGCGCACACCCAGCTTCCTGGCCAGTTCCGGGAGCCACGAGCCGGTCGCGACGACCACCGCGTCGCCGAGTTCCGGCGGGCCGGTGAACGTTTCCACCGCGATACCGCCCGGACCGTGCCGCATCGCTCGCACTCGTGCCCCTGGGACGATGAGTCCGCCGCGGTCGCGAACCGATTCGGCGAGGGCCTGGACGAACGGGCCGGGCTCCAGGTATCGCTGGCCGTCGAGTTCCAGGACCTCGACGATCTGGTCGGACAGCTGGGGAATCGCCGGATTCGCCGGCCGCCAGCGGACGTCCAGGCCGGCGCGGCCGACCTGTTCGAGCTCGTGGCGCAGCGCGGCGCTGTGGGCCGGATCCGCGAACCCGACCAGGATGGGGCCGCTGTGGGTGCTGGCCCGCACACCACCGGTGGTCAGCTCGTCGAAGGTCTGCAGCGCCAGTCGGTTCACCGGTACCAATGCAGCCATCGAACGCCGCCAGGCCCGGGGTGTGCAACGCACGGCGAAACGAGCGAGGAACGCCAGCACGGCGGGATCCGGGCGCAGCGGAACGTGCAATGCGGCATTCGGATCCCCCAGCGACCGCAGCGCCGACACCAGCACGCTGGGCTCGCCCAGCGGAGTGGCGAGGCTCGGGGTCAGCCAGCCCGCATTGCCCCACGAGGCCCCGGCAGCGACCCCGCTGCGGTCCAGCACCACGACCTCCACGCCGCGTTCCTGCAGGAACCAGGCGGTGGAAAGGCCCACCACGCCGGCACCGATCACCACGACTCGACGAGGCGCGGGTACATGCGAAGACACCTGTCACCCTCCTTGAACACGCAGTTGCAAGCCCACCGCGAGACGAACGTCCGGATTGCTCAGGTCCAGGCCGCTGACCTCGGTGATCCGTCGCAGCCGGTAGCGCAGGGTGTTGGGGTGCACGTGCATCACCTGCGCGGTCCTCGCCACATCACCGAACGCGTCGAGGTAAGCGGACAGCGTCGCGACGAGCTGGCTGTGGTGGTCGGCGTCGTAGGCGGTCAGGGCCTGGACCGGTCCATCGCGCAGTTCCTCGTCGTCGACCGCCAAGTCCCGCAGCCGCGCCAGGAACAGCCGCTCCCACACCTCGTCGACCCGCGCCGTCCGCCGGTCACCGCTGCGCAGCACGTCCAGCACCGCATCCGCGTCCGCGCGAGAACGCGGCACCTCCCCCGGCGACCACGCGACGCGTCCCATCCCGACGACCGCTCCGGCGTCACGACGAGTCGCGAAACCCTGCAACAAGCCCAATGCGTTCCTGGACTCGGCATCCGGATCCGCCGTTGTCAGCGGCAGGATCGCGTAGGCGGTGCCCAGTGCCGACGCCGTCGCGACTTTGGATTGCCGCACCGCGAGGTGCAGGCTCAGCAGCTCGCACAAGCGCTCCGCTGCGAGCTCGCGCTCGGCGCCGTCCTCGTGCCGGTCGGACGGCTCGGCCGCCACGACGCACAGCGGAACCTCCGCCACCTCCAGCCGCCGTGCCGCCAGCTCCGCACCGCTGCCACCAGCCAACACGCGTCGGACCAGCTCCGATCGACGCCATTTCCCCGCGTTCTCGGCCGCGCGTTGTTGCAGCAAGTGCAATGCCGCCGTCTTCGCGGCAGCGACGAAGGCGCGTTCCTCGTCCGCGGTGAACGGCCGACGCACCGCCGCCCACATCGCGCCCAGGACCTCCTCGCCGGCGCGTACCGCCACCGCCACGCGGGGAAGCACATCCGCATCGCCCAAGTCGACCCACACCGGGTCGCTGGTGCGGTAGAGCCGCTCGAAAACCCCGTTGTCGGCAAGTCGTCGCTGCCATTCCTGCGGCACCTGCCTGGCGAGCACGGTCGCCGCCCTCGGTGCGTCGGCGGCGGCCTGATCCGCTGAGAAGGCCACCACCCGCGCCGAGCGGTCCTCGATGGTCACGGGCGTGTCGAGCGCCGCTCCGACCGCGTTGGCCAGGGCGAACAGTTCGCCGATGTGGTTGCCGGTCAGCTCGGCCTGCCGTTCGTCGAGCTCACCGTCCGGCAGAACAGTGCGCACCAGCAACAAGATCTGGGTCCAGGACGCAGCGTTGCTCGCGCTCAGCAGCGCCACCCCGGAGGATCGGACGGCTTCGCGCAGCGGTTCGTCGATGACCAGCGGTCCGCGGACCACCAGGGCCGACGCGGCATGTCGCCCCAGTTGCAACAGCAGATCCCCCGGATCTGCCACCCCGACGCCGAGGACCAGGGCACCGGCCGGCGGCTCCAGGTGCTCGTCGGGGTCGTGTACGGCGACGGTGGTGACCTCCGACGGCGGCGGATCCGGGCACACCGCGACGTCGAGCACGGTGCTGCCGAGATCTTCCAGAATGCGGGCCAAGCTGGCCCTCGGCCGAGCGTTCATCCGCCGATACTGCCTCAGCAGCGGGCCCGCCTCGACTCCGTCGACGAGCGGTTCCGCGGCTGGGCGCATGACCACAGCCTCACCGATCCGCTGCCTGGGCGCTTCGTGCGATCACCAGAGCGGGGGCCGCCCAGTTTCGTGCGACCCGACGAAGCCAACCCGGCCGGCTCGACACAACAATCAGCGAACGCCGAACTGCCGTGGAGGGAAGATGGATTCCACCGCGACCAACACGACCGAGCAACCGGCCGTGACCCCGTCCCGCATTCGCCGCACCGCCACCGTCACCATCGCGCTGCTCATGGGCGTGTGGATCATCGACTACGTCGACCGGGTCATGATGGCGGTCGCGCTGCCGTTCATCGGGGCGGAGTTCGACCTCAGCAAGACCTCGCAGGGCTGGCTGATCACCGCCTTCTCGTTGGTGTACCTGGTCTGCCAGATCCCCGGCGGCCTCCTCGCCGACCGGTTCGGGGCGCGACGGCTGCTGGTCATCTCGCTGCTGCTGTGGTCGGTTTTCACCGCTCTCACCGGAGCCATGTGGGGCTTCGTCTCCCTGCTGGTGGTCCGCGCACTTTTCGGGGTGGGTCAGGGGCTGTTCCCCGGCGCGTCGTTCAAGGCGATCGCCGAACGCACGACCCCGAGCCACCGGGCCACCGCGGCCGGCGCCATGCTGGCCTCCAACAACCTGGGCGCCGGGTTGGCCCCGCTGATCGCCGCGCCGGTGGTGTTCGCGCTCGGTTGGCGGCACACATTCTGGGTCACCGCGCTGGTGGGCGTGGTGATCGGCATCCTGCTGTGGGCGATGCTGCCGAAGCCGCTGCCCACCCGGCTGACCGAGGTTCCGCTCCCGAACCGGACGGCCGTTTCCATGCGCCACGTACTGCGGTCCGCGGCGGTGTGGAAGTTCGCCGCCTTGTTCTGCGCGACGAACATGCTCGGCTACGGGATGATCACCTGGGTTCCGAGCTACCTGCTGGAGGAACGCGGCATTTCGCTGCTGGACACCGGCGTGCTCGCTGCGATCCCGCTGCTGGTGATGTGCGCGTGCACGTTCCTCGGCGGTTGGTTGTTCGACCGGTTCTTCACCGAGCGGGCGCGCTGGTTCGTCATCCCGGTGCTGCTGGCCGCCGCCGCGACGCTGGTCCTGATGCTCAACGCCGACACCGCTGGTGAGTTCACGCTCTACCAGACGATCGCGATGGGCATCGCCGGACTCGCCTACATGAGCATCCTCGGCATGCCGGTGCGAGCGCTGCCGCCGGCTGTGGTCGGGTCCGGCATGGGTGTGGTCAACGCCGGCGGACAACTCGCCGGGGTGATCGCGCCGGTGGCGATGGGTTGGCTGGTGGACCACTTCTCCTACACCGCGGCGTTCGGTTTCCTGATCGGCAGCACGGTGCTCGGCGCGTTGCTCGCCCTGATCGTGCCGAAGCGCCCAGCCGATTTTCAGATCCACGTTGGAAGGAGCACGGCATGACCGAGCACGACCTGGTGCTTCGAGGCGGGCGGGTGATCGACCCCGAAACCGGGCTGGACGCGGTCCGCGACGTCGGGATCTCCGGCGGCGCGGTCCGGGAGATCAGCTCCGACCCGTTGACCGGGAGGTCCGTGGTCGACGTAGCCGGGCGCGTTGTCAGTCCCGGTTTCATCGACCTGCACAGCCACAGCCCGGACATCGCCACGCAACGCCTGCAGGCC
Organism: Saccharopolyspora sp. NPDC050642; assembly: GCF_040654735.1. NCBI lineage: Bacteria > Bacillati > Actinomycetota > Actinomycetes > Pseudonocardiales > Pseudonocardiaceae > Saccharopolyspora > Saccharopolyspora sp. NPDC050642. Next base: position 318,298 of record NZ_JBFAIN010000006.1, read on the forward strand.
ATGGACGGCGTGACCACCGCGCTCGAACTGGAAGCCGGGGTGTACCCGGTGGCACCTGCATATCGCCAGGCGGCGCTGGAGGGACGCCCGATCAACTACGGCTTCTCCACGTCGTGGGCCGTCGCGCGGATGCACGTCGTGCTGGGCATCGATCCCACCGGCACGCTCGACGACTTCTTCACCAACATCGGGCGAGGACCCTGGCAGCGGCCCGCATCACGAGCCGATGTGCAGCGAGTCCTAGGCGTGTTGGAGACCGATCTGGCCGATGGCGCGCTGGGCATCGGCATCCTCGTCGGCTACGCACCGTGGATCGACCCGTCCGAATACCTCGCCGTCGCCGGCCTCGCCGCCAGAGCCGGGCTCCCGACGTACACGCATGCGCGCGAGTTGGTCGAGATGGACCCGCAGACCCCGATCGACGGCGCGGAGGAGATCGTGCGGGCCGCGGCGGAAACCGGCGCGCACATGCACTACTGCCACGTCAACAGCACCTCGCTGCGGCAGGTGGATCGCGTGCTGGGCCTGGTGCAGAAGGTGCGTTCGGAAGGTTCCCGGGTCACGACCGAGGCCTACCCGTACGGCGCAGGCATGACCGGCATCGGCGCGGCGTTCCTCGCGCCAGAGCTGCTGCACCGAAGGGGGCTGACGCCCCACTCCATCGGCTATCTGGCCACCGGCGAACGCATCCCGGACGAGGCGACGCTGCGGAGGGTTCGCGAGCAGGATCCAGGTGGCGCGGCGTTCGTGCACTTCTTCGACGAGAACGATCCGGCGGACCTCGCCTACCTGAAGCGGGCGCTCACCTTCACCGACGCGGCGGTCGCCAGCGACGCGGCACCGCTGCTCTGGCGGTCCTCGCCCCGCGATCCGCTGCAGTGGCCCCTGCCGCCCGACGTGGTCACCCATCCCCGCACGGCCGGCACTTTCGCCCGCAGCTTGCGCCTCCTGGTGCGCGAATCCGGCGAGTTGAGCCTGCCGGAGGCGGTGCGCCGCTGCAGTCTGGTGCCGGCCGACGTGCTCGGCTCGGCGGTGCCCGAGATGCGGCGCAAGGGCCGGATCCAACCGGGCAGCGACGCCGACATCGTCGTCTTCGACCCGGAATCGGTAACCGACCGGTCGACCTACGCCGACACCGCGCGGCCGTCCAGCGGGTTCGACCACGTACTCGTCTCGGGAACGTTCGTCGTGCGCGACGGAGAGCTGTGCATCGACGCACTGCCCGGCAAACCGGTCCGACACCGATAGCGCCGTTGAGCCCTCGTGATCAGGACCTGGTCTTGATCATCTGATTTCGGCCGTGCACCAACCGATCTCGTGGAACGAGCGCGATCCCGGCCAACGCGTCGACCGGAACCCAAGTCCGCGACCGCCGAGGACGATCGGGCTACGCACGGGGCTTTGCCCCGTGCGTAGGCGACGTGCCCCCGGTCTGCGTGGCTCGGGTGGCGGTGCGGAGTCAGCGCTTGCGACGCGGGGGTGGCGCGGTGGACTCGCGAACCACCAGGGAGTGCGCCGTGGTGCGGCGGCGGGGTCGGGCTGACGGTTGCTTCAGCGCGAGGAGCAACGCCTGCTCCCCCATTTCGGCCATTGGCAACCGCACCGTCGTCAGGGCCGGCGACAGGTGCTCCGCGACGGCCACGTCGTCGAAGCCCGCCACCGAGATGTCCTTCGGCACAGCCATTCCGCGCGCTCGCAGGGCCGCGAGGACACCGATCGCCATGTCGTCGTTGAGCGCGATCACCGCGGTCACGTCGGGGTGGTCGTCGAGGACGCGCCGCATGGCCAGCGTGCCACCGTCGCGCGTGAACGCCTCCTCGACGACTGGAATGTCCTCAATAGACAAGCCGGCCTCCGCCAGCGCCTCCGCGGCACCCGCCAGGCGATCGGCCACCGTGGTCAGGATTCGGGGGCCGGCGACGAAGGCCATCCGCCGGTGTCCGAGAGAAAGCACGTGTTCGGTGATCGACCGGCCGCCCGCGGTGTTGTCCGGCAGCACCGCGTCGGTGCCGAGGTGGTGGCGTCCGATCACCGCGACGCGGCCGCCGGTTTCCTGGAACGCCTGGAGGTCCTGCTTCACCGACGCCTGCATCCGCGCGTCCGCGAAACCCGAGCCGGCGATGATGATCGCCCGGACCCGGTTGGCGATCAGCGTGCGAACCTGGACGAGCTCGCTTTCCGGGTCGCGCCCCGTGTGGCAGATCTGCACGGTCAGGCCCTGTTGCGTGCCGATGCGCAGCACCCCGCTGGCGATCTCGGTGAAGTAGGGGTCGCCGATCTCGTGCACGAGGAGCCCGACGCTCGTGCTCGCGCCGCCCGCGAGGGTGCGGGCGTGCACGTTGGCGACGTAGCCCATCTGCGCGGCGACTTCGCGCACCCGCTCGGCGATGGCGTCGCTGACGCCGGCGGATCCGGACAGCGCCCGCGACGCCGCCGCGATCGACACCCCGGCCCGCTCGGCGACGTCGATGAGCCTGAGCCTCGCCCGTTGCTGTGGCATCCGTGCCCCCTTCCGCGCCGGCCCGCCCAACGGACCGTGCCCACCACCATGATCCGTGACCCTTGCCACTTCGCCCGATGGTTCCTATTCTGCCGTAAGCGCTTACGAAAGCGCTTGCGGATGCCCCCCAACGACGGGTGGACCATGAAAACTTCACAACGTCTTCGACTAGGTGTACTCGTGACCAGCGCGAGCCTCGCGCTGACCGGCTGCCTCAGCTCGGGCGCCGGAGGCAACGACGACAGCATCCAGATCGGCATCTCCCTGCCCCTCACCGGCGACTTCTCCGAGCCCGGCAAGGGCGTCCGCCGCGGTTACGAAGCGTGGGCCGACTACGTCAACGCCCGCGGCGGGTTGCTGGGCCGCAAGGTCGAGCTGACCGTCCTCGACGACCAGTCCAACGCCGACCGCGTCGCGGCCGACTACGAGAAGCTCATCAACCAGGACGGCGCCGACCTGGTCTTCGGACCGTTCTCCACCCGCCTGGTGATCCCGGCGGCACAGGTCGCCAAGGACTACGGCTTCCTGTTCGTCGAACCGGCCGGCGCCGCCGAGGAAGTCTTCAACCAGGGCTTCGACAACCTCTTCTACGCCGCGCCCGCGGTCGCCGAGGACCACTACAACCACCTCGCGGCGGCAATCCTGGCGATGCCCGCCGATCAACGTCCGAAAACCGCCGCGTACGCGGCCATGGACGACCCGTTCGCGCAGGGCACCGCCTACGGCTTGAAGGGCAAGCTCGAAGCGGCGGGGATCCGCACGGTGGTCGATGAGGTCTACCCGCCCAACACCACGGACTTCGGTTCCATCGCGGCCAAGATCGCCGATTCCCGCGCGGACCTCGTCGTCGGTGGAACGCAGTACCAGGACGCGGTCAACCTCATCCTGTCGCTGCGCCAGCTCGGCTACCAGCCCGCGATGGCCGCCTTCTCCACCGCACCGACCAACCCGGAGTTCACCAAGGCCATCGGCGAGCAGACCGAGGGAATCCTCTCCCCCACCGGGTACACGCCGGAAGCGAACTTCCCGTCCAACAAGGAGTTCGTCGAGCACTACACCCGGATGTTCAACGCCCCGCCCAACGAGGACGAGGCCAACGCGTGGACCACCGGGCAGGTCGTGGCCGCCGCCGTGCAAGCCGTCGGATGCGCCGATCCGGATCCCGACTGCCAGCGCAGGCTGATCGACTGGCTGCGCCAGAACGAGGTGGACACCGTGGTCGGAAAGCTCAGCTGGGACGCCACCGGAAAACCGCGCGGCGCGCACCTGATCCAGCAGTACGTCGGCGGCCGGATCCGCATCGTGCTGCCCGCGGAGACCAAGGAAGCCGACCTGATCCATCCCAAGCCTGCGTGGTGAATCGGCATTCAGGAGTCGGGGATCCCACAGCGAGAAGGCCGCAGTAACTCCCGCAGGGGGCCGCCACCCGCACCGCCACGCAAAACGAGTCTGGAAAGAGGCTCTAGATGACCGGATCGCTCCTGCTGCAGAGCCTGGTGCTCGGCGTGCTGCTCGGCGGGCTCTACGCCCTGCTGGCCGCGGGCCTGACGCTGTACTTCGGCGTGATGCGCGTGGTGATGCTGGCGCACTCGGCATTCCTTATCCTGGCGGCGTACCTGGCCTGGTTCTTCAACCTCCAGACCGGTTTGGACCCGCTGCTGTCGCTGCTGGTGACCGTCCCGCTGTTCTTCGCGGTCGGCGTGCTCATGCAGCGGCTGCTGATCTCGCGGCTCCGCCCGGCGACGCTGACCATGATATCGGTGCTGCTGACGTTCGCCGTCGCGCTGGTGATCGAGGGAGCGATCGGGCTCGTCTTCAGCGGCACCCACCGGCGCATCCAGCTGCCCTACTCCGGCGCTGACATCCAGGTCTTCGGCGCCAGCATCCCGGTGGTGAAGCTGATCGCGTTCGGCCTCGCCGCGGTGTCGCTGGCCGGGCTCTACGTGCTGCTGAAGAAGACCCGGTTCGGCCAGGCGCTGCGTGCCACGATCCAGCACCGGGAGGCCGCGCAGCTGGTCGGCATCAACACCGGCCAGATCGCCGGCTACGGATTCGGGTTGGGCCTGGCCACCGCGGCGATCGGCGGGACTGCGCTGGCCCTGGACTCCACGATCTACCCCTCGCTGCACTGGCATTGGATCGGCCCGCTGATGGCGATCATCGTGGTGGGTGGGCTGGGCAGCATCCCGGGCGCGGCGATCGCCGCCATGGTGCTGGGGCTCGGCCAGAGCCTGCTCCAGCTGCCGCTCGGAACGACTTGGGCGCAAACGGTTTTCTACATCGCGCTGTTCGCCACCTTGCTGCTGCACCCCCAAGGATTCTTCGGAGGCCGCCTTGCGCAGCGTTTCTGATCCCGCCCGCGCCGCGAAGCTCGTCGGACTGCTCGCGCTGGCCGCGCTGGTGGTCGCTTTCCCCGCGCTGGCACCGGATCCGTTCATCCTGTCGGTCGGCGTGGTGATCATGAGCTATGCCGTGCTGGCCACGTCGTGGAACTTCGTGGGCGGGTTCACCGGCTACGTCTCGCTGGGCCACGCGGCGTACTCCGGGCTCGGCGGCTACGCCACCGCGCTGCTGGTCGTGCGCGCGGACCTGAACCCGTGGCTCGCGCTCGTCCTCGGCGGCGTGGTCGTCGCGGTGCTCGCGGTGCCGATCGGCATCGCCAGCCTGCGGGTGCGCGGTGCGTCGTTCGTCATCGTCTCGATCGCGCTGGTCCTGATCACGCTGCTGGTCTTCCAGAGCTGGGGAGACTTCACCGGCGGCTCGAACGGTTTGCGGGTGCCGCGCCCGTTCGGTCCGGACGTGCTCCGCCCCGAGCAGCACGAGCGGTTCTTCTACCTGCACGCCGCGCTGCTGGCCGTCGCCCTGCTGTGCTGGTGGGCGATCGACCGCTCCCGGTTCGGCTCCGGGCTGAAGGCGATCCGGGAAGACGAGGACAAGGCCGAAGCGCTCGGGGTGCCGACCTTCACCTACAAGCTCGTCGCGTTCGTCGTCTCGGCGTTCTTCACCGCGCTGGGCGGCGGGCTCTACGCGCTGTGGTTCGGTTTCCTGGACCCGATCTTCCAGTTCTCCGTGCTGACCGGTTCCTACCTGGTGCTGATGAGCCTGCTCGGCGGCGTGCGCAGCCTGCTCGGGCCGGTGCTCGGCGCGGTGATCGTCGGATACGCCGTGGAGTACTTCAAGGCCCAGTACGGCGACACCCAGCTGCACCTGGTCGCGCTGGGCGTGCTGCTCGCCGCAGTCGTGCTGTTCATGCCGGACGGGATCATCCCGGCGCTGCGCGACCTGCTGCACCGGTTCCGCCCGCGGACGGCGTCGATCCGGGAAGTCAGCCAGGCCGAGCTCGCCGAGCAGCGCCGGGCCGGGACCGTCGAGGAGGCGCGCCTGTGAGCACGGGATTGGAAACCACCGGCCTGACCAAGTCCTTCGGCGGGGTGCGCGCCGTCGACGGAGCCACCGTCGCCTTCCGGCACGGCGAGGTCAACGCGCTGATCGGCCCCAACGGATCGGGCAAGACCACGTTCTTCAACTGCGTCACCGGGATGATCAAGCCCGATTCCGGCACCGCGAGCTACCACGGCCGGGACATCACCGGCCGTCCGCCGCACCGGATCGCCCGCGCGGGCATCGGTCGCAGCTTCCAGCTGTGCCGGATCTTCCCTCGGATGACGGCGTTGGAGAACCTGCTGGTCCCAGTCCGCTCCCGAACCCTGCTCGGCCAGCTGGTCTCCGCGCGCCAGCGCGCCGACTTGGACCGGGCGCGCGAACTGCTCACCCGCGTCGGCATCGAGCACCTGGCCGACGTGCAAGCCCGCGACCTGTCCTACGGCCAGCAGAAGCTGCTCGAACTCGCCGGGGTGCTGATGGCCGATCCCGAGACGGTCCTGCTCGACGAGCCCGCGGGCGGGGTGAACCCGGCGCTGATCGAGCGGATCGGGGAGCTGGTGCGCGCGCTCAACGCCGAGGGCCGGACCTTCCTGATCGTGGAGCACAACATGGACCTGGTGATGAGCCTGTCCGACCACGTCGTCGTCTTCGACCGCGGGCGGCCGATCGCCGCGGGCACGCCCGACGAGGTCCGCAACGACCCGCGAGTCCTGGAGGCCTACCTTGGGATCTGAGCAGCGGGGTTCGGGCGAGCACCTGCTCGAACTCGTCGACGTCGAGGCCGGGTACGGGCGCGCGGCGCTGGTGCTGCGCGGGCTGACGGTGCGGGTGCCGCCGGCCAGCGTGGTCTGCCTCGTGGGGCCCAACGGCGCCGGGAAGTCCACAGTGCTCAAAGTCGCCAGCGGCATGCTCGCGCCGCGATCCGGCCGGATCCTGGTGTGCGGGAAGGACGTCACGAGCCGCCGCCCGCAGCAGATGCTCGAAGCCGGCCTGTCCCACGTGCTCCAGGGGCACAGCGTGTTCAAGGAGATGACGGTCGCGGAGAACGTGCTGCTCGGCGCGTACACGCTGCGGGACCGGTCGGAGATCGCCGACCGGGTGGCCTTCGTCCGGGAGCTGTTCCCGGTCGTGGGCGAGCGGTGGGACGCGCTGGCCGGGGCGCTTTCCGGCGGCCAGCAGAAGCAGGTGGAGTTCGCCCGGTCGCTGATGGTCAGCCCGAAGGTCGTACTGCTCGACGAGCCGTCGATGGGCCTGGACCCCAAGGCGACCGAGACCGTGTTCGCCCAGGTGGCGCGGATGCGCGACGCGGGGACGGCGGTGCTGCTGGTGGAGCAGAACGCGCGCCGCGCGCTGGAGGTCGCCGACCTGGGCTGCGTCCTCGACCTCGGCCGGGTGCACATCTCCGGCCCGGCCGCCGACCTGCTCGCCGACCCGCAGCTCGGCGAGCTCTACCTCGGCAACCGACGCTCCAGCACCGCATCGTCGAAGACGTTGAAGACAGGGAGCCAGTGACGATGACCGATCGCGCCTACCGCATCCTGATGAACGGCGTCACCGGCCGGATGGGCTACCGCCAGCACCTGCTGCGTTCGGTGCTGGCGATCCGCGACGACGGCGGCGTGCCGCTAGCCGACGGCAGCCGCATCCAGGTCGAGCCGGTCCTGGTCGGCCGCAACGCCGAGAAGCTGGCCCGCATCGCCGCCGAGCACGACATCGCCGAGTGGAGCACCGATCTCGACGCGCTGCTGGCCGAGGACGCTGCGGAGATCTACTTCGACACCCAGGTCACCAGCGAGCGCCGCAAGGCCGTGCTGAAGGCCGTGGCCGCGGGCAAGCACGTCTACGCCGAGAAGCCCGTGGCCGAGACCGTGGCCGAGGGTGAGGAACTGGTGAAGGCGGCCGAAGACGCCGGGGTCGTCAACGGCGTCGTGCACGACAAGATCTTCCTGCCGGGCTTGCAGAAGCTCAAGCGACTGGTGGACGCGGGCTTCTTCGGTCGGATCCTTTCCGTGCGCGGGGAATTCGGCTACTGGGTCTTCGAGGGCGACCTGCTTCCCGCGCAGCGGCCGAGCTGGAACTACCGGGCCCAGGACGGCGGCGGCGTGGTGCTGGACATGTTCTGCCACTGGAACTACGTGCTGGAGAACATCTTCGGCCGGGTCCGCGCGGTCACCGCGAAGGCCGTCACGCACATCCCGGAGCGCTGGGACGAGGACGGGCAACGCTACGACGCCACCGCCGACGACGCGGCCTACGCGATCTTCGAGCTCGACGACGGGGTCATCGCGCAGATCAACTCGTCGTGGGCGGTGCGGGTGGAACGCAAGGAACTGCTGGAGTTCCAGGTCGACGGCACGCACGGCTCGGCGGTCGCGGGCCTGTTCGGCTGCCGCATCCAGCCGCGGGTCCGCACCCCGCGGCCGTCGTGGAACCCGGACCTGCCCACCACCGAGGACTTCCGCGGCCAGTGGGACGAAATCCCCGACAACGCGGAGTTCCACAACGGTTTCCGCGCGCAGTGGGAGCGGTTCCTGCTGGACGTGCACCACGGCAGGCCGCACCCCTACGACCTGGCGGCCGGGGTGCGTGGCCTCCGGCTCGCCGCCGCCGGTCTCACCTCGTCGGCAGAGGGCCGCCGCATCGAGCTGCCCACCGGCGGCGCGGCATGAGCGCGATCGAACTGCCCACCGACCAGGACACCTGGGCGCGAGTCGTGCTGCGCGAACCCAAGCGGTGGAAGGAACATCCGCGGCCGCACGGCTCGCGGGTCGCGTTCGCCGCCGCGCACGTGGTCGCCGATCCGCTCGGCGACAACACCCCGGGGGCGCCCGCGGCGGTGGACTGGGAGTCCACATTGGCCTTTCGCCGGGAGCTGTTCCGCTACGGGTTCGGGGTGGCGGAGGCGATGGACACCGCGCAGCGCAACATGGGCCTGGACTGGTCCGCGGTGCAGGAACTCGTCTGCCGCAGCGCCGAGCAGGCCCGCTCCCTCGGCGCTCGGATCGCCTCCGGGGCGGGCACCGACCACCGGGCCGGGGCCACCACCCTCGACGAGGTCGTCGCGGCCTACGAGGAGCAGGTCGGATTCGTGGAGTCGACCGGTTCGCAGGTGATCGTGATGGCCTCCCGCCAGCTGGCCGCCATCGCCCGCGGCACCGACGACTACCGGCGGGTGTACGACGCGGTGCTCGGGCAGGTGGCCGAGCCGGTGATCCTGCACTGGCTCGGCGAGGTCTTCGACCCGCACCTGGCCGGTTACTGGGGTTCGACCGACCTGCCCACGGCCACCGAAGCCTTCCTCGACCTCGTCCGCGACCACGCCGCGAAGGTCGACGGCGTGAAGGTGTCCCTGCTGTCGGCCGAACACGAACGCGGCCTGCGCGCCGCGCTGCCGACCGGTGTACGGCTCTACACCGGTGACGACTTCAACTACCCCGAGCTGATCCGCGGCGACTCGCAACACCACTCGGACGCGCTGCTCGGCGCGTTCGCCGCGATCGCCCCGGCCGCGTCGGCGGCGCTAGCCGCGCTCGACGACGCCGACCTCGCGACCTACGACGCGGAAATGGATGCGACGCTCCCGCTGTCGCGGCACGTGTTCAGCGCACCGACCTTCTACTACAAGACCGGGATCGCCTTCCTGGCCTGGCTCAACGGCCACCAGCCGGGGTTCACGATGCTCGGCGGCTTGCAGTCGGCGCGCAGCATCGTGCACCTGGCGCGGATCTTCGCGCTGGCCAATGACGCACAGCTGCTCGTCGATCCGGAGTTCGCCGCGCACCGGATGCGGTTGTGGCTCGTCGCTGCGGGGGTCGCTGCATGAGCGCGCGCGACGTGCCGACGAACGCACCGGCTCGGGTGCCGACTCCGCAGCCCGGTGACCCGCGGCTGGCCCGGCTCTCGCTGAACCAGCGCACCACCGCCAACTGGTCGCTGCGCGACGCCGTGGCGGGCTGCGTGGCCGCCGGGCTCGGCTCCATCGGGGTCTGGCGCGAACCCGTTGCGGAGGTCGGGTTGGAGGTCGCCGCGCGGATGGTCCGCGATGCCGGGCTGCGGATTTCCTCGCTGTGCCGCGGCGGCTTCTTCACCTCCGGCGATCCGATCGGCGACAACGTCACCGCCCTCGACGAAGCCGCAGCGCTCGGTTGCGACGCGCTGGTGCTCGTGCCCGGCGGACTGCCCGCGGGCGATCGCGATCTCACCGGCGCCCGCCGGCGCGTGGCCGATGCCGTCGCCGCATTGGTCCCGCAAGCCCGCGATCGCGGGGTGCGACTCGGCATCGAGCCGATGCATCCGATCTTCACCGCCGACCGCGGCGTGATCTCGACCCTCGCCCAAGCCCTGGACATCGCCGAGCAGCACCCGCCGGAAGTGGTCGGCGTCGTGGTCGACGCGTTCCACGTGTGGTGGGAGCCGGGCGTGCTGGAGCAGATCGCGCGCGCCGGGCAGCGGATCGTCAGCTACCAGATCTGCGACTGGATCACCCCGCTGCCCGCGGACACGCTGCTCAGCCGCGGGATGGTGGGCGACGGCCACATCGACTTCGCAGCGCTCACGCGCGCGGTCTCAGCTGCCGGATACCGCGGGGACGTCGAGGTCGAGATCTTCAACGCCGACGTCTGGGCCGCGCCCGGCTCCGACGTCGTCGCCACCATGACCCGCCGATACGTCGAGTTCGTGGAACCGTACCTCTAGCCGCCAGGAGATAGTCCACATGAGACGGAGAACGTTGCTCTCCGGATTGGTCGTCGGACTGTGCGCGACGGCCGTTCCGACCGCGTCCGCGGACCCAGGTCTCGTGGTGGTCCGGCCGGCCGCCACGGACCGGCACTGGGCCCCGCTGACGCCCGAGAAGTGGGAATTCACCGCCGGTCAGGTGATCATGACCGATCGCGGAGTGCCGCCGGAAGGCCCGCGCCGCCCGTTCGAGTACGCCATCGTCCGAAAAGGACCCGATTTCGGCTCGCTGAGCCTGACCGGCGAGGTCCGCATCGACGAGCCGGTGACCCGCAACGACCGCGATGTCGTGCTGGTCTTCAACTACCAGTCCCCCACCCGCTTCTACTACGCGCACCTGTCGCAGGACAACACGATCTACCCGCACAACGGGATCTTCGTCGTCGACGACGCCGACCGGGTCCGCATCGACGACCAGTGGGACGGCACCACCGGCGCACCGCCCGCCATCGACGACACCGACTGGCACGACGTCCGCCTCGACTACCGCGCCCAGACGGGTGAGGTCGCGGTGTACGTCGACGGCTCCGACGAGCCGCTGATGACCGCGACCGACACCACCTTCTCCGGTGGCCGGGTCGGTTTCGGCTCGTTCGACAACTACGGGCGCGTCCGCGACGTCACCATCGTCGGCACGGCCGCTTCCTGACTTTCCGGAATTTCTCCCGCAGTCCGCCGCTTTCCGCCGGCGACCTGCGACCCATGACCGACCCACAACGGCGAGGGATGGAGTCCGACCATGCGCGTGCGCAGATCTTGGTGCGCCGCGATCACCGCAGTGGTGGCCGCAGCGACCCTGTTAGCACCACCGGCGGCCGGTGCCGCCGACGAACCGATCACCGATCCGATCCCCGAGGAGCCGCAGCAGTCCCGGCTCGGCCTCGTGCTCCAGGAGGTCGCGCAACTGCCCGCGTCCGAGGCGACGCCACCGGCGACCGACCCGCGGTTGATCCGGCACAACCGGATCAACTACGTCGGCGAGGTTCCCGACGGATCTGGCCGGATGTTCGTGCCCGACCTCAACGGCCCGCTGTACCTGCTCGACGGCGGTCAGCAGCACGTGTACCTGGACTTCAAGGAGCGCTTCGAGCACTTCTTCTCCGGGCGCGGGATGGGCAGCGGCTTCGGTTTCGCCGCCTTCCACCCCGACTTCGCGCGCAACGGCAAGTTCTACACGGTGCACAGCGAGGACAAGGCGGCCATCGACTCCGAGGAGCCGACCTATCCGAACCAGCCGAACGCGTCCGTGCAGAGCGTGATCACCGAGTGGACCGCCGACGATCCGGCCGCCGACGTGTTCTCCGGTACCCAGCGGGAGATCTTCCGCTTCGGGTTCACCACCCAGATCCACGCGATCCAGCAGATCGACTTCAACCCCACCGCCAGGCCGGGCGACCCCGACTACGGCCTGCTGTACCTGGGAGTCGGTGACGGCGGCATCGGTCTGGACTCCGACGTGCCGCAGGACATGAGCACCCCGGCGGGCAAGATCCTGCGGATCGACCCGGCGGGCAACGATGGCCCGAGCGGCCAGTACGGCATTCCGGCGTCGAACCCGTTCGTCGGCACACCCGGCGCGCTGGGCGAGATCTACGCCGTCGGCATGCGCGACCCGCACCGGTTCAGCTGGGACCCCGGGGGTCAGCACGCGATGTACCTCGGCCACATCGGCCAGCACGCGATCGAAGCGGTGTACGAGGTCCGCGCCGGGGACAACTTCGGGTGGAGCGAGCGCGAGGGCGACTTCACCTTCCGCCCGGAGAACCAGTGCTACCTGTACCCGCTGCCGGCCGACGACGAGAAGTACGGCTACGTCTACCCGGTCGCCGCCTACGACCACGATCCGCCGCAGGGCTGGCCGTGCAACTCCGACAGCGGCCACGCGATCTCCGGCGGTCAGGTGTACCGGGGAGCGGAATTCCCGCTGCTGCGGGGCAAGTACATCTTCGGCGACCTGGTGGACGGCCGCGTGTTCTACACCGACGTCAACCGGATGAAGCGCGGCGCGGAACGCGCGCCCCTGCACGAGTTGCAACTGTTCGACACCGCGGGCAAGCAGATGCGGATGACGGACTTCGTCGGCGACGGCCGGGTGGACCTGCGCTTCGGCACCGACTCGCAGCGCAACCTGTACCTGCTCGCCAAGGCCAACGGCAAGATCTGGAAGGTGGTCGGAACCCGCGCGGCCCCCGGCTCGGAGGTCACCGAGCAGGTGCAGCGGAACCTGGTCGCCTACTACGACTTCGAGCGCCCCTTCCCCGCCGACGATTCCCGCGAGCTCGACCGCGGCGCGTCCCGCACCCTGCTGAGCCTGCTGGGCGGCGGAGAGGACATGCGGGTGGCCGACGGCGCGTTCCCCGGCAGCAACAACGCCCTCCAAGCGCAGCAGGTCAACCCCGAAGTGGCCGGCGACGACGACTGGAAGGCCGGTGTCTGGGACGGCAACGGGGTCTCGTCGCTCAGCGCGTTCAACGGCGTCGAGGGCGCGACCGTGATGGGCTGGTTCAAGATGACCGGCGAGAACCCCAGCCCCAACTCGGGCACACCGGACCCGGGCGACCGGTACAACGCCGTCGGTCTCGCCGGGATCCTCAGCGGCGACTCCGACGGCCACGACGTCCGGGCGCTGCTGGAGCTGATCCAGGTCGACGGCGAACTTCGGCTGGTGGGGCTGGGGCGGCGCATCGACGGCGGCAGCTCCCAGACGTTCGCCGCCCAGCAGGACTGGCGCGAGCTGCTCCCGCCCGGCGAATGGGTTCACCTGGCGGCGACGTTCGACTACACGACCGGCGAAATCGCCCTCTACCGCAACGGCGAGCAGCTCCGGGGCTTCTACACGGTCCCGGGCGATCCGTGGCAGCTCGACGGGTCGGGAACGACGAAGACGAACCCGCGGGGGATCAAGATCGGCGGCAGCTTCCCGCAGAACACGGCAGAGCGAAACCCCTGCAACTGCCGGATGGACTCGCTGATGTTCCTGAACACGGCGGCAGAACCAGACACGATAGCCCACCAATACCGGAGCTTCTTCCAACGCTGAGCCCCGACGCGGGGCGCGGCCCACCTGCGCCCCGCCCCCGACCCACGACCGTCAGAGCTCGCCGGCCAGGCATCTCAACGACGGTCGATCGCCGTTCGCTTGTTGACCACGACCGCCACGGGCGTCGCGGCTACACGCCGGGCCGCCGATTTCATGGTTCAACGGTGCGGTCCCGGCGACGGGTACGGCATGCCATGTGGGCCCGGCTGGGCTGGGCGCCTGGCCACGACGAACAGCACGATCCCGCTGACGGCACCGGCGATCAGCGCGGCGAACGAGAACGGCACTGCTGCCAGATACGTCAAGCGGAAACTGAGCGCGTCCGAAATCAGTTGGTTGACGAACGGGGCGACCACCGCAGCCAGGACGCCAAGAGCCGCCACCACTGCGGCCGCGATGCTCCGCTGATGCCTGATCCCCCGCACCAACGCCGTGGTCACTCCGGCGGCCGCGCCTGCGCCGAGCCCGCCGAGCACACGCCCCACCAGAAACATGCCGGCGCCACCGGCGAACGCGATCAGCAATGCACCGATGAGCATGACGCCGATCGCAGGCAAGGTCACCGCCGTCAGGAAACGCGCGCCGAGCAGGAATCCGAGCGGAAAGGCGATCACCGCTGCGATCAGATACGCGACGACGCCCTCCATCAGCAACTCCAGTCCCGACAAGCCAAGATCCATTTGAATGGGAGCCGTCAAGTCGGTGCGGTAGAGCGCGGTCAGCATGAACAGGCCGATGATCGCGGCAAGTCCGGGTCCGATCAGCGTCCACCAGGGGTGATCGTCATTCGGGCGTGCGTGATTCCGCTCCGGCGGCATAACGGACATGCCCCACCATGGCCCCGTTTGATCAACTCAAGCCACAGTCCGCGTCCGAACCCCGCGGACAGGACCAATCGGCTCCTGCGGGCATCCTGGACGCTCCAGGCCCGACATGCCGACCTTGGTCGTGGACGGCAGATAGGTCACACCTTCGCGCTGATCGATCTGCTGCCGTACGGGCGGCAGGAGGAGTGGCAGGACTCGCCCGAGGGCTGGCCGCAGCCCCACCTACAGCCGCTGGGCCAGCTCGGAGGACATCGCCGCGCGCTACGGCTCGGATGCCTGACGGGGCGGTTCAGGCGCGCTGAGCGGTCTTGCCCGGGAACGCCGGGAAGGACGCCAGGCCGCGGACGACCGACGTCGGGCGGCGCACTGCAGGTCCGGCGCGGCGCAGATCGGGCACCCGGGTGGCCAGGCAGCGGAACGCGACCTCCCCCTCGATCCGCGCCAGCGGGGCGCCGAGGCAGTAGTGGCTGCCAGAGGAGAAGGCCAGGTGCTCGCCCTGGACCTCCCGGGTGATGTCGAAGCGGTCGGGATCCTCGTGCTTCGCCGGGTCCCGGCCGGCCGAGGCCAGCAGCACCAGCACCGGCGTGTCCTTGCGCAGCTGGCGGCCGGCGAGCTCGAGCGGCTCGTGCGCGATCCGGCCGGTCATCTGCACCGGCGGGTCCCAGCGCAGCGCCTCCTCCACCACGGCCGGTGCCAGGCTCGGGTCGGCGCGCAGGAGGTCCCACTGCTCCGGGTGGTTCAGCAGCGCGTTCGCGCCGTTGCCGACCATGCTGACGGTCGTCTCGAAACCGGCGACCAGCAGCAGGTTGCACAGCTGCACCAGCTCCGTGCTGGTGATCTTGTCATCGTCGAGCGCGGTCACCAGGTTGCTCACGACGTCGTCGCCCGGGTCCGCGCGGCGCTGCTCGATGAGCCTGGCGAACATCGCGTCCAGCTCGTTCAGGGATTCCCGCATCTGCCGGAGCTGCTTGGTCGAACGGACCCCGTCCAACGAGCCGGACACCACCAGGCCGTGGTGCCCCAGCCGGTCGGCGTCCACTTGGGACAGCCCGAGCAGGTCGCAGATCACCCGGATCGGCAGCAGGCTGGCGTAGTCGCGGACCAGGTCGAAGCTGCCGCGCGCGATCGCCTCGTCCAGCAGTTCGTTGGCGATGTCCTCGATCCGCTGGCGGTACTTCTCCATGCGGCGCGGCCGCAGCTCCGGCGCGGCCAGGCGCCGGATCCGGGTGTGGTCCGGCGGGTCGAGTTCGAGCAGCGAGAGCTGGAGGTCGACGGCGGCCGCGGTGGGGTCGCCGTAGGACCCGTCGCTGCGGAGCACGCCGAATCGCCGGTCCCGCAGCACTTCCTCGCAGAGTTCGTGGGTGGTGCAGATCAGCAGCCCGAGCTTGCTGCGGATCAGCGGTCCCCGCGCCCGCATCGCCGCGTAGATCGGGTACGGGTCGTCGCGCCACGGGGAGTGCAGCAGGCGGGCGAAGGAATCACCGCCCTTGGCGAACAGGAAGGCCAGCGCCCCTTGGGCGAACAGCCTCGCCCGGAGCCCGAGCTCGGCGAACGTGCTCTGGTCGGCCCGGGACTGCTGACCGGACATCGTCGAACCTCCGTGATCGATCGGGTGGGATGAACGCCTGTTTCCGAACTCGTTCTGCGTGGCGGTGCGAGCAGCAGAACCTCAGACGCCGCCTGGACTCCGTCCTCCGCAATTTCCATTGAAATTGGACCTTCGATTTCAATGGAAATTGCGGCGCTACGGGACGCGGGGGCGGCCGAGGGCCGGGGCGTCGAGGCGCATGGTGTCGGGCAGGGATCGCGGCTCCGGAACCAGGTGCAGCCGCTGGACCCCGGCTTCCGCCGGCCGTTCGGTGCTGCATTCGCAACGCTCGTCGGTGAAGCCCGCGAAGCGGTAGGCGATGTCCATCATCCGGTTTCGGTCGGTGGCCCGGAAGTCGGCGACGAGGTGCACGCCGGCCCGGAACGCCTGGTCCACCAACCAGTTCAGGACGACCGTGCCCACCCCGAAGGAGACCACCCGGCACGAGGTGGCCAGCAGCTTGAGGTGCCAGCGGTCGGGGCGGGTTTCCAGCAGCAGCACGCCGATGGCGCCGTGCGGGCCGAAGCGGTCGGTGAGCGTGGCCACCAGGACCTCGTGGGCCGGGTCGGCGCAGAGCTCGCGCAGCACGGCATCCGGGTAGTGCACCCCGGTGGCGTTCATCTGGCTGGTGCGCAGCGTCAGCTCTTCGACCCGCGACAGCTCCTCGTCGTCCGCCCGGCCGACGCGCAGTTCGAGGCCCAGCGTGCGCAGGAACTCCTCGTCGGGCCCGGCGAAGGACACCCGTTCGGACTCCCGCTGGAAGTTCGCCTGGTACAGCTGCCTGCGCCGCCGGGAATCGACCGTCACCGCCCGCGGGCTGAACTCGGGCAGCCCCGGCAGGGCCAGCGCCTGGTCGGCCGGGTAGCAGCGGACCTCGGGGAGGTGGAAGGCGACCTCCGCGCGTTCGGCCGGCTGGTCGTCGATGAAGGCGATCGTGCCGGGCGCGAAGTTCAACCGCTCCGCGATGCGGCGAACCGAATCCGACTTGCGCCCCCAACCGATCTGGGGAAGCACGAAGTAGTCGGCCACGCCCAGCTCCACCAGGCGCGCCCACGCCAGGTCGTGATCATTCTTGCTGGCCACCGCCTGCAGGACGCCGCGGGAGTCGAGCTCCTTGACCACGGCGGTGATCCCGTCGGCCAAGCGCACGTTCCCGTCCTCTACCAGGGTGCCCCGCCACAGGGTTTCGTCCAGGTCCCAGACCAGGCATTTCACCAGCGTCTGCTTGTCGTCCATCGGTACTCCCGAAACGTTCATCGTGCTGCGGTCAGCGCGTGCTGCGCCAAGATGAGCTGGCAGATCTCGCTGCTGCCTTCGATGACCTCCATCAGCTTCGCGTCGCGGTAGGCGCGGGCCACGACGTGCCCGTCGCGCGCGCCCGCCGAGGCCAAGACCTGCACCGCCGACGCGGCGCCCGCAACGGCCTGGCCGGAGCTCACGTGCTTGGCGAGCACTGTGGACACGACCGCGTCCGGAGAACCGGAATCCCAGCAGCGACTCGCGTGTTCGCACGCCCTCGTCGCGACCTGCTCGGCCACCAGCAGCTCGGCGAGGTGCCGGGCGACCAGCTGGTGCTCCGCCAGCGGTTTGCCGAACTGCCGTCGCGACGCGGCGTGCCCGCTCGCCGCGGCCAGGCAGGCCCGCAGGATGCCGACGCACCCCCAGGCCACCGACATTCGGCCGTAGGCGAGGGCCGTCGTGACCAGCAGCGCGAGGGACTGGCCGGTGCCGCCGAGGACGCTGTTCCTCGGCAGCCGCACGGAATCGAAGCGGACGTTGGCGTGCCCTGCCGCGCGGCAGCCCAGCGGCTCCGCGATCCGCTCCACGTGCACGCCGGGTGCCGATGCGGGCACGACGACCGCGGCGGCGCCATCCCCGTGGCGGCCGAAGACCACCAGCAGGTCGGCGTAGTGCGCGGCGGTCATCCACACCTTCTGCCCGCTCACGACGACGGAGTCGCCGTCCTGCCGGATTTCGGTGCCGATCGCGGACAGGTCGCTGCCCGCCTCCGGTTCGCTGAACCCGACCGCGGCCAGCTCCCCGCCGGTCAGGCGCGCGAGGTAGGTGCTGCGCTGGTCGGCGTCGCCGAGTCGCTGGATGGTCCACGCCGCCATGCCCTGCGAGGTCATCACGCTGCGCAGCGAGCTGCAGAGGCTGCCCGCGTGGGCGGTGAACTCCCCGCAGGCGAGGCTGTCGAGGCCGAGGCCGCCGTGCTCCGCCGGAACCTGGGGGCACAGCAGGCCCCGGTCGCCGAGTTCGCGCAGCACCTCCCCCGGCAGGAGTCCCGCCACATCCCAGGAATCGGCTTGGTCGCCGACGAGCGCCGCGACCAGGGCGCGTTCGTCGGCGAGCCGCTCAGGCGCCATCGCCGGGCGCGGCCCGTTGGAGCCGGTGGACGAGGTCCGCCATGGCGTTGACGGAGCGGAAGCTGTCCATCTTCAGGTCCGGTCCGACGATGGACACGTCGAAGGTCTGCTCCAGCTGGACCACCAGCTCCATCGCGAACAGCGACGTGATCAGCCCCTCCGCGAACAGGTCCCGGTCGGGTGCCACCGACGTCCTCAGCCGCTGCTCCAGGAAGGACAGCAGCTCGCGCTCGATCGCCGCGCGGGAACCCTGCTCGACCGATTGATCCGTTGTCATGAGAGCACCTCTCCGTAGTCGTAGAAGCCCTGGCCGGTCTTGCGCCCCAGGTCTCCGCTGGCCACCTTCTCCAGCAGCAGGTCGCACGGCCGGCAGCTCTGCTCGCCGGTCCGCTCGTACAGCGCCGCGAGGGAATCCACGAGGTTGTCCAGGCCGATCAGGTCCGCGGTCCGCAGCGGGCCGGTCGGGTGGCCGAGACAGCCCTGCATCAAGGTGTCGACCGCGTCCACCGTGGCGGTGCCGCGCTCCACGATCCGCGCCGCCTGGTTGATCATCGGGTGCAGCAACCGGCTGGTGACGAACCCGGGGTCGTCCCGCACGACGACCGCGGTCCGGTCGAGCGCGCCCAGCAGCGACTCGACCGCCGCGACCGCCGCGTCGGAGGTGCGCGGGCCGCGGACGAGTTCCACCATCTTGATCAGGTACGTCGGGTTCATGAAGTGCGTCCCGACGAGCTGCTCGGGGCACGGCAGCTCCTCGGCGAGTTCGTCTATGGGGATGCCCGAGGTGTTGGACACCAGGGGTGTTCCGGGCGGGACCACCGCCGCGACCTCGGCCAGCACCTTCCGCTTCACGTCGGGAAGTTCGGTGACCGCTTCCAGGACGGCGGTCGCCCCTTCCGCGCCCCCGACGGACGTGCTGGTGACCAGTTCGCCGGCGGGTTGGTCGGCGGGCAGCGCGCCCAGCAGGTGGGCGTGCCGCAGCTGCCGGGCGATCCGCGCCCGCGCCTGATCCAGCGTCGGCCGGTCCACGTCTACCAGGTGCACGGGCAGCCCGTACCCGAGGGCCAGGGTCGTGATGTTCGATCCCATCACCCCCGCCCCCAGGACGGTGAGCCGGTGTTCTCCCGGACCGAATTCCACCGCATCTCCTATCGAAGTGTGGAGGCCACCCGCCGCCGACCGTCCTGTTCGGACGGTCGGATCGACGGGAGGCTGGTTGTCGTCTCAAGTCGTTCTCGCCCGCCGGAGGCGGGCCTGGGCATCAGGACGCCTTCTTCCGGACGAGGGAAATGCCGTCCGCCATGGTCAGCATCGCGAGGTCGACCCGGTCGTCGGCGCGGATGCGCGAGTTGAGCTCGCGCAGCGCGACCGTGTCCGGATCCTGGGCCGCCGGATCGACGACCCTGCCGAAGAAGACCGTGTTGTCCAGCACGATCAGCCCGCCTGGGCGCACCAGGGTGAGGGCGTCCTCGTAGTAGCTCGGGTAGTTCGCCTTGTCGGCGTCGATGAACACCAGGTCCGTCCGGTTCCCGCCGCCCTCGGTGATGAGTCCGGCGAGCGTCGTCCGCGCATCACCGACGCGGACCTCGATCCGGTCGGCGACACCGGCGCGCTTCCAGTACGGGGCGCCGATCGCCGGCCACCTGTCGGTGATGTCGCAGGTCACCAGGCGCCCGTCGGCGGGAAGTGCCCGGGCCATGCACAGCGTGCTGTAGCCGGTGAAGGTGCCGACCTCCAGCACGGAACGGGCCCCGATCAGCCCGACCAGGAACGCGAGCAGCTGCCCTTCCTCGGGCATGACCTGCATGACCTTCCCCATCGGATAGGCCACCGTCTCGTCGCGCAGTTCGCGCAGGATCTCGTCCTCCCGCAGCGAAACCTCGCGGACGTAGGAGAGCAGTTCCGGGGAGAACCCGGTTTGATCGGCCATGTCTCCTGCAACCTCCCGCCTGATGTCTGGCTCGTGCCTCCGGAGCGAGTTCCGGCTACGTCCGGCCGAGCCGGACCGGGAGCCGCTCGAGTCCGCGCATCACGACGCTGAACCGCCACTCCAGCTGCTCGGCCGGTACCGCGAGGTCGATCCGGCCGTACCTGCCCAGCAGCTTGGTGAACGCGATCTCCGCCTCCAGCCGGGCCAGCGGCGCGCCGAGGCAGTAGTGGATGCCATGCCCGAAGGCGAGGTGGCCGCCCTCGTCCCGGCCGATGTCCAGGACGTCCGGGTCCGCGTAGCGCCGCGCGTCGTGGTTGGCGGAGTCGATGTTGAGCATCACGAACTGGCCCTCCGGGATGCGCACCCCGGCGATCTCCACGGGTTCGGTGGTGAACCGCAGCGTCGCCTGGTTGATGGGGCTGTCGTAGCGGAGGAACTCCTCGATGGCGCCGGGCAACCGGGTCGGGTCGTCCCGCAGCGCCGCGAGCTGGTCCGGGTGGGTCAGCAGCGCGAGCAGGCCGTTGCCGATCAGGTTCACCGTGGTTTCGTGGCCGGCCGCCAGCAGCAGGCACGCCATCGAGACCAGCTCGTCCGCGGTCAGCCGATCACCGCCGTCCCGGGCGTGGATCAGCGCGGAGAGCATGTCCTCGCCCGGGTCCTGTTCCTTGGCCTTGATCAAGCCGTGCAGGTAGTCCGCCATCGCGCTGGACGCCTCCGTCACGACTTCCGGCGGCAGCGCCGAGACGAGCGCGTTGGACCAGGACCGGAACTCCTCCCGGTCCTCCTGCGGAACCCCCAGGAGCTCGCAGATCACCTTGATCGGCAGCGGAACCGCGAAGACCGCCAGCAGGTCGACGTGCTGCCGCCCGCCCAAGGCGTCCAGCAGCTCGTCGCAGATCTCCTCGATCCGCGGCCGCAGGCGCTCGACCGCGCGCGGGGTGAACGCCTTGTTGACCAGTCCACGCAGCCTGCCGTGCTCCGGCGGATCGGTGTTGAGCATGTGGTGCAGGAGCGACTGCCCGAACAGGCTGTCGGTGCCGGACAGCGAGTGCAGGTCCAGCAGTTCGGCGACCCGGTGCGAGTCCTTCGCGAACCGCTGGTCGGCCAGCGCCGCGCGCACCTCCGCGTGGCCGGTGATCAGCCACGGCCGGAACCCCGACGACATGACCATCTGGCGAACCGGGATGTCCCTCATGACGATTCTCCTCGCATCGGCGGCTGCACCGATGGGTCGCCGGACGCCGTTGCAGCCGTCCCGAGGTCATCGGCCAGCCAGGACTCCAGCGCGGCGGCGGTCGTGGTGGCGTGGTCGTGCAGCATGGTGGCGTGATCACCGGGCACGACGACGATCTCGTCGACACCGTCCGGAGGTGCCGGGCTCTCTCCGCCCGTCGCGTCGAGGAACACCTGTTCCCGGGCCCGCAGCAACAGGGTCCGAACCGCGGCCGGCCGCGCCTCCCACTTCTCGAACAGCTGCAGGTACCGGCTCATGGCTGTGAGTTCTTCGCTGCCGACGTTCAGCGTCCGCACGAGCCGCGAGTTCGCCGACATCAGTTCGTCGAAAACCCGGTGCGCGTACTGGAGGTCGGGGCTGTAGGCGTCCACCAGCACCAGGCGCTCCGGCGGCGAGCCGATGCTCTCCAGGTGTGCCGCCACCTCCTGCGCGACCCAGCCGCCCGAGGAGTAGCCGAGCAGCACGAACGGCTCGTCGCCCGCGCACTCCAGCACTGTCGTCGCGTGGTGCCGGACCAGCGTCGCCATGTTCTCGGGAAGCTGTTCGCCACGGCCGAAACCGGGGTGGGGCAGCACCCAGACGTCCCGCTTGCCGCGGAACGGGGCGGCGAGGCGCACGAACTGGTGCGCGCCGGCCGGCGTGACGAACGGGGTCAGGCAGATCAGCGCGGGCCGCTCCGGTCCCCGCGCCAGGTGTAGCGGGGTGGGCCGGTTCAGCAGCTCCTCCGGGCTCCTGGCGCCGGGGCGCAGGTTCGCGGCCGCCTCCAGCATCGGCATCGCCTCCATGGCCGTGCCGTTCTCGCAGGCCTGCCGGTAGAGCTCGACCATCATGTCGGCCGGACCGCTTTCGCGGGAGCCGGTCAGCGCCGTGCGCAGGTACCGGGCGAGCTCGGCCGGCGTGGGGTGTTCGAAGGCCAGGCTGGTGGGCAGTTTGAGGCCGGTGGCCGCCGAGAGCCGCTTCCGCAACTGGACCGAGGTCAGCGAATCCAGGCCCAGCTCGGTGAAGCGCTGCGCCGGATCCACTTCGTCGGACTCGGCGTAGTTGAGGACGGCGGCGATCTGGCCGCGGACCAGGCTCAGGAGCGCTTCTTCCTGCTGCTCCTCCGGAAGTCCGGACACATCGTCCACAAGCGACGAGGCGTCCGCGGGCTCGTCGCCCCGGCCCAGCCGCCGCACGTCCGGTAGGTCCGCGAGCAGCGGGCTCGGGCGGGACTCGGTGAATTCGGGGAAGAACCGCGCCCAGTCGACCGGCGACACGATCAGCGACGTCTCCTCGTGCTCCACCGCCTGGCGAAGCGCGTCGACCACCAGCTCCGCGGGAATCGCCGGGTCGGGTCCGCGGTCCAGCGCCACCGCGGTCGCGACCGCTCCGCGCGCGCGGCGTCGCCGGGCCAGCCCGTCGAAGAACGCCCCGGTTCGGGCCTGCCCCGCGCTGCCCCAGACCGCACCGGCCGAGGACAGCAGCACGAAAGCATCCAGTTCCCGGTCCGCGAGCAGTTCGTCGAGGTTGGTCGCGGCCGCCAGGTCGTCGGCCGGGCCCGTGCAGAACTGCTCCGCTCCGGCGTTCGGGGGCGCGACGTGGAGCACTGCGGTGAGCTGCTGGTCGATCCCCGCCAGCAGCCGGGAGAGCGCCTCCCGGTCGCTCGTGTCGCATTCGACGATGCTCACCCGGTCTACGGCGGCCAGCTCCTCGGGTTCCGGGTCCCCTGGCCGGCGTTGCAGCACGAGGTGCTCGACGCCGGATTCGGCCAGCTTCTTCACCAGGCTTTCCCCGATGTCGTCGCCGATCGCGCCGGTGACCAGCACCGTGCCGCGCGGCTGCCAGGTGCGCTTCGGCTGGGCGTCGGCCAGCGGGGCGCGGACGAGGCGGCAGCCGAACACGCCCGATGCCCGCACCGCGACCTGGTCTTCGGTCCGTCCCGCGAGGACGCCTGCCAGGCGCCGCATCGCGAACTCGTCCGCTGCTTCGGGAAGGTCGATCAGCCCGCCCCAACGCGCGGGGTGTTCCTGCGCGACTGCGCGGCCGAAACCCCACAGCTCGGCCTGCGCCGGATCGGGAGGCGCGTCGGTCGGCGAAGTCGATACGGCTCCGCTGGTCGCGCACCACAGCGGCGCCTGGACGTCGAGTTCACCCAACGCGCTCACGAGGCCGATCGAGGCGACCAGGCCGGCGGGCAGCGCCGGGTGCGGTCCGGATGCGAGCCCCAGCAGCGAGAGTATGCCCGCCGGTGGTTCGTCGATCGCCGCGCGCAACCGCTCCAACGCGACGCCGTGGTCTGCGTCGGCGGGCAACTCCACCGCGCGCACCGTCGCGCCGTGCGCGCTGAGGGCCTGGGCCGATGCGGCCGTCCAGTCGTCGTCGAGTCCGGCCGGAACGGCGAGAAGCCAAGTCCCGTCGAGCTGTGGCGCGGTGGCTTCCGGCACCCGGGCGAAACCGGTCCGGTACCGCCAGTTGTCCAGTGTGGACCTCTCCCGGCGCTTCCGCCGCCAGGCGGACAGCAGCGGGATGACCGGTTCGAGCGCAGTGGCATCGGCGCTCAGCTCGGCGGCCATCGCGGGGAGGTCCGCTTTCTCCACCAGATCCCAGAATTCGGCGTCGTCCGAGCGCGGTCCGGTCGCTCCCCGGGGGACGTACTCCATCCAGTACCGCTTGCGCTGGAACGGGTAGGTCGGCAGGTCGACCGTCCGGGAGGCGCCGTCGCCGAAGGCGGGTTCCCAGTCCACGTGCACGCCGTTGACGTGCATCTGGGCCGCGGCGAGGAAGAACCGGTCCAGGTCACCGTCGTCGCGGTGCAGGGTGTCGCCCACCACCACTTCGGCCTCCGCCGCATCGGCGATCGCCTGGACCATCTCGGCGAGCAGCGGGTGCGGGCTGATCTCGACGAACGCCTCGTGCCCGCGGGCGAGCAGGCTGCGCACGGCCGGTTCGAAGCGGACCGTCTGGCGCGCGTTGCGGTACCAGTAGTCGGCGTCCAGCTCGGTGGTGTCCAGCACATCGCCTGTCACGGTGGAGAAGAACGGGATCTGCCCCTGCGCCGGGGAAATCCCGTCGAACGCGGCCAGCAGGTCGTCGCGCAGCGCCTCCACCTGGGCCGAGTGCCCGGCTCCGGTGGCGGCCCGGATCTTGCGGGCGCGCACGCCCGCGGCCTTCAGCTCTTCCAGCAGTTCGTCGATCGCGTCCAGGTCGCCGGAGACGGTGAGCGCGGTCGGCCCGTTCTTCGCGGCGACGGACAACCGGTCGCCGTACTTCTCCAGCCGCCGGCGCAGTTCCCCGACCGGCATCGCGATGGCCGCCATGGTTCCCTTGCGGTGCAACGGCATCAGCGCTTCGCATCGCTTCGCGATGAGCTTGGCCGAGTCCTCCAGCGTCAGCGCCCCGGCGATGTGGGCGGCGGCGACCTCGCCTTGCGAGTGACCGAGCACGACGGCGGGCTGCACCCCGTAGGACTGCCACAGGCGCGTGAGCGCCACCATCACCGAGAACAGCACCGGCTGGACCACCTCGCCGCGGTCCAGCGACGGAGCTCCCGGTAGCTGGCGCAGCACGTCCACGACCGACCAGCCCACCAGCGGCGCGAACGCGTCCGCGCATTCCTGCAGCGCCGCCGCGAACACCGGGGACGAGTCCAGCAGCGCCACGCCCATGCCCGCCCACTGCCCGCCCTGCCCCGGGTAAACGAACACCGGCGCGCCGATGTGCTGCCGGGCGACGCCCGCCACGACCTGCGTGGAGTGCTCATCGCGCTCGGCAGCGGCCAGACCGGCGAGCAGCTGTTCGCGGTCCCGGCCGACCACCACGGCGCGGTGCGACAGCGCCGCTCGTGATCGGAACAACGACCGCCCCAGGTCCTCGCTGCTCGTGCCGGGAGCCGACGCCGCGAACCTCCGCAGGTTTCCGGCCTGTGCGCGCAATGCGGGCGTGCCCTTGCCGGACAGCAACCACGGCACCGCCGGAACAGCTGCGGGTTCCGCCGTGCTGCTCTCGGCCTGGGCCTGTTCCAGGATCACGTGGGCGTTGGTGCCGGCTCCGCCGATGGACGAGACCGCTGCGCGCCGTGGGCGGCCTGTCTCCGGCCACTCCCGCTCGTCCACCAGCAACCGCAACGCACCCGAGGACCAGTCCACATGGGACGATGGTTCGTCCACGTGCAACGTCCTCGGCAGGAACCCACGTTCCAGGGCCATGACCATCTTGATCACACCGGCAACGCCAGAAGCGGCCTGCGTGTGCGCGATGTTCGACTTCACCGACCCCAACCACAACGGCCGTCCCGGCGAGTGCCCTTCGCCGTAGGTCGCCAGCAACGCACCGGCCTCGATCGGATCCCCCAACCGAGTCCCGGTCCCGTGCGCCTCCACCGCATCCACATCCGACGCCGACAAGCCCGCGTTCGCCAACGCCGCCCGAATCACCCGCTCCTGCGACGGGCCGTTCGGCGCCGTCAAACCGTTGGTCGCGCCGTCCTGGCTCACCGCGCTGCCGCGGACGACCGCCAGCACCTTCCGGCCATGCCGCACCGCATCCGACAAGCGCTCCACCAGAACCACGCCGACGCCCTCGCCCCAACCGGTGCCGTCCGCCGACTCCGCGAACGCCTTGCACCGGCCGTCCGCCGCCAGGCTCCGCTGCCGCGAACCCTCGACGAAGATCCGGGGTGAGACGATCACGGCCGCTCCCCCTGCGATGGCGAGGTCGCACTCGCCCAACCGCAACGCCTGGCACGCCTGGTGCAACGCCACCAACGACGACGAGCACGCCGTGTCCAGCGTCACCGCGGGCCCGTGCAGTCCCAGCACGTACGCCAACCGGCCGGACATGACGCTCTGCCCGTTGGCAGCCAGCAAATACCCCTCGTCGGCGTCGGGCACCCGGTCGAGGAGGCCCAGGTAGTCGTCCCCGGAAGCTCCGATGAACACGCCGGTCGACGTGCCGTGCGCCGAGGTCGGCGCGATCGCGGCCCTTTCGAACGCCTCCCAGGTGGTCTCCAGCAGCAGCCGCTGCCGCGGGTCCATCATCAGCGCCTCGCGCGGTGAGATGCCGAAGAACGCCGGATCGAAGCCGGCGGGGTCGTCCATGAAAGCCCCGTGGCGGACGTAGGACTTGCCGAGCCGGTCGGGGTCCGGGTCGTAAAGACCCTCCAGGTCCCAACCCCGATCCACCGGAAACCCCGCCACCCCATCACGACCGCCGGCGACCAACTCCCACAAGTCCTCCGGCGACGACACGCCACCCCCGTACCGGCACGCCATCCCCACGATCGCGATCGGCTCGCGAGCACGCTCCTCCAGCTCGCGCACGCGCTTGCGGGCATCGCGCAGCGCGGCGGTAGCCCGCTTCATGTAGTCGAGGGTCTTCGCGTCTTCCGTCACGTCAGTTCCACCTATCCGACCGCTGGGCGTCCACGAGCTCAGGGCGTGTCCAGTTCGCTGTCGAGGATGTCGAACATCTCGCCGATGTCGGCGGATTCGAGGTCGCGGACCCCCTCGCCGTCCACATCGGACTCCGCAGCGGCGGCCCCCAGGCTCCCGGCCAGGTCGGCGAGGCGCGCCGCGATCGCGCGGCGCTCCTCCGGGCCGTAGGAGCCGTCGGCCAACGCCTTCTCCAGTCCGTCGATCTCCAGCAGGGCCTTGTCGGCCGGGGCGGGGTCGTCCCCGACGAGCCGCGTGCGGAGGAAGGCCACGAGCTCGGTGGTGGTCGGGTAGTCGAACACCACCGTGGCCGGCAGCCGCTGGCCGATCACGGCCCCGAGTCCGTTGCGCAGCTGCACCGCGGTCACCGAGTCCAGGCCCATGGCGAGGAACGTCTGCCCGGGGTCCACGGACTCCGGCGACGGATGCCCGAGCACCTCGGCGACCTGCGTGCGGACCGACTCCAGCAGCAGCCGGTCCTGCTCGTGCCGCGAGGCGGACGCCAGCCGTTGCGGCAGCGACGCCGGTTCCTCCCCGCCGCGGGCGTCGTCCGCGGCGGTGCGGCTCATCGCCTCGATCGCCTGCCGCGCCTCCGGCAGCTCGTCCAGCAGCGGGCGCCTGCGGGCCAGGGTGAAGCCGGTGACGAAGTGCTCCCAATCCATGTCCGCGACCGTCACCAGCGTCTCGTCGACGTCGAGGGTCTGCTGCAACGCCGTGATCAGCAGTTCCGGCGCCATGACGTGGACGCCCCAGCGGCGCAGCGTCTCGTCCGCCGCCTCCTGCATCGTCGAACCGGCTTCGGCCCACGCACCCCACGGAAGCCCGCGGCGGCGCAAGGTGTCCTCAGCGGCGTCGCGGACCGCCATGCCGTCCCCGGCCCAGCCGCCCCAGGCGATCGCGGTCGCGGGCAGGCCGCGAGCTCGGCGGTGCTGCGCGAGCGCCTCCAAGTACGTGTTCGCCGCGCCGTAGCTGCCGTGGCGCCCGACGCCCCAGGTCGCGGTGATCGCGGAGAACAGGACGAACGCGTCCAGGTCCAGATCCTCGGTCAGCTCGTGCAGATGCCGCGCGCCAACGGCCTTCGCCTCCGCGATCTCTGCGAAGTCGGCAGGACTCGTGTCGGGCAGCGACTGCAACCGGCCGATTCCGGCCGCGTGCACGACCGCCGACAGCGGTCGTTCCGCCGGGATCGAGGCCAGTACTCCGCGCAGCGCCTCCCGGTCCCGCACGTCGCAGGCCACCACGGTGACCTCGGCGCCGAGCGCCTCCAGTTCGGCGACCCGCTCGGCCATGCCGGGCGCAGCATCGCCGCGGCGGCCGAGCAGCACGAGGTGACCGGCACCGCTGCGGGCGAGCCAGCGGGCGACGTGCCCGGCCTGCACGCCGGTGCCGCCCGTGATCAGCACGGTTCCGCCCGGCCGGGGGCGCCAGGCACGAGTTCCGGTCCGCTCGCCGAGCCGGGCCCGGGTCAGGCGGCGCACGAACGCCCCCGAGTCGCGGATCGCGATGTGGTCCTCGTCGTCGGCCGCGCCCAGCACCCCGGCCAGCTGCCCGAGCACGCCGTCGTCCGGTTCCGGCGGTAGGTCGACCAATCCTCCCCACCGCTCGGGGTGTTCCAGGCCGACGACCCGGCCCAGGCCCCAGGTCAACGCCTGCAGCGGGCGAACCAGCGGATCCGAGGCACCGGTCGAGACCGCTCCCCGGGTCAGCAGCCAGAGCGGCGCGCCCACCTCCGCGTCGCCGAGGGCCTGGATGAGCGCCAGCGTCCCGGTGGTTCCCGCGGGGACACCCGGGTGCTCCGGGTCGGCGGTCTCGTCCAACGCGAGCAGCGACACCACGCCGGAAACGTCCGACGGCCGCAGCCCGGCGTCGGCGAGCGTGGTGCGGAGCCGGTCGAGCAGTTCGCCGCGCCGCATCCCGGCAGGCATCCCGAACGGCAGCACGACGGCGCCGCGGTCGGCCAGACCGTCCAGCACCGCGGTCGCCCACTTCTCGTCGGCGTCGCCTTCGGGGGTCAGCGCGAGCCACGTCCCCGACAGTCGGCGGGTCTCGAATTCGGTCGGCTCCCAAGTGATTCGGTAGCGCAGGTCGTCCAGCGCCGAGGCCTCGCGGTCCCGGCGACGCCAGGCGGCCAGCGCCGGCAGCACGTCCTGCAGCGTTCCAGTCGCCTCAACTCCCAGCGTCGCCGCCAACGCCGCGACGTCCCCGCCCTCGACCACGGTCCAGAACCGCTGCTCTGCCGATGACCCGCTGCTCACCGGCGTGGTTCCGGCCTCCGGCTGCTTGTCAGGCCAGTACCGGTGCCGTTGGAAGGGGTACGTCGGCAGGTCCACGTCGCGACGAGCCGATCCCGCGAACGGTGGCTCCCAGTCCACCGGGATGCCGACGACGAAGGCTTCGGCCATGGAGCGGTACAGGTGGCTCAGATCGCCCTTGTCGCGCTGGAGGGTGGCGGCGACGAAGACCTGATCACCCAGGTCGTCGAGGTTCTGCTCCACCGCCGCCGTCAACACGGCGTGCGGGCTGATCTCGACGAATGCGGCATGCCCCCGTCCGGCCAGCGCCTTCACGGCGTCACCGAACCGGACCTGGCGACGCAAGTTCCGGTACCAGTAGCCGCCGTCGAGCTCCGGGCCGTCGAGCCAGCCGACTTCCACCGTGGAGAAGAAGGGGATTCGCGCGGTCGTC
The DNA here is from genome assembly GCF_040654735.1 of Saccharopolyspora sp. NPDC050642. Lineage (NCBI taxonomy): Bacteria > Bacillati > Actinomycetota > Actinomycetes > Pseudonocardiales > Pseudonocardiaceae > Saccharopolyspora > Saccharopolyspora sp. NPDC050642. The sequence goes on from NZ_JBFAIN010000006.1 coordinate 347,997, forward strand.
GGTTCCGTCGGCGCCAGGGCGCGTTCCAGTTCTTCGGCCAGGGCCTCGACGTGCTGCGAATGGGCCGTGAAGTCGACTCCGGGCACGCGCCAGCGCACCACGCGCTGCGCGGACAGCTCGCGCTCCAGCTCGGTCAGCGCGCCGTCGTCGCCGGAGACGGAGACCGACGCCGGGCCGTTGACCGCCGCTATGGCGAGGCGATCCCCCCACCGGGCGATCATGTCGCGCACCCGGTCGGCCGGCGCCATCACCGACACCATCCCGCCCTTCCCGGCGAGCCGCGCCAGCGCCTGGCTGCGCAAGGCCACCACCCGCGCGCCGTCCTCCAGCGAAAGCGCACCGGCCACGCAGGCGGCGGCGACCTCGCCCTGCGAGTGCCCGACCACCGCGCCCGGTTCGACGCCGTGCGAGCGCCATACCTGCGCCAGCGACACCATCACCGACCACAGCACGGGCTGGACCACGTCGACCCGCGCCAGCGCCTCCTGGTCGTCCAGCACGTCGGCCAGGTCCCAGTCCACCCAGGGCCGCAGCGCCGCGCCGCACTTGTTCATCCATTCCGCGAACACCGGCGAGGAATCGAGCAGTTCCCGGCCCATCCCCACCCAGTGCGAACCCTGTCCGGGGAACACGAACACCGGCGCTGTGTCGACATCACCGGCAACGCCGCGGACCACCTGGGGCGCCGGCTCGCCATCGGCGAGCGCCGCCAGCCCGGCGAGCAGGTCCGCGCGTTCCGTCCCGACGACGACCGCCCGGTGCTCGAAGGTGGCCCGGTTCTTCACCAGCGCGGCACCCAGGTCCGCCAGGTCCAGTTCCTCGTCCCGCTCTACCCGGTCCAGCAGCCGCGCCGCCTGCTGGCGCAGCGCGTCCTCGGTCCGGCCGGACAGCACCCACGGCACCGCGGGGAGCGCCTCGCCGGCGGCCTCCTCGGCGTGGGCGGGGGCTTGTTCCAGGATGACGTGGCTGTTGGTGCCGCTGACTCCGAACGATGACACCGCCGCGCGGCGAGGACGGCCCGTCTCCGGCCACTCCTGCTCGTCCACCAGCAACCGCACCGCACCCGAGGACCAGTCCACATGGGACGTTGGCTCGTCCACGTGCAAGGTCTTCGGCAGCAAGCCGTTTTCCATGGCCATGACCATCTTGATCACACCGGCCACACCCGAAGCGGCCTGCGTGTGCGCGATGTTCGACTTCACCGACCCCAACCACAACGGCCACTCCGACGAGCGGCCCTCGCCGTAGGTCGCCAGCAACGCCCCCGCCTCGATCGGATCCCCCAACCGAGTCCCGGTCCCGTGCGCCTCCACCGCATCCACATCCGACGTCGACAGGCCCCCGCTCGCGAGCGCCGCCCGAATCACGCGCTCCTGCGACGGGCCGTTCGGCGCCGTCAAGCCATTCGACGCACCGTTCTGGCTCACCGCGCTGCCGCGGACGACCGCCAGCACCTTCCGGCCATGCCGCACCGCATCCGACAAACGCTCCACCAAGAGCACGCCGACGCCCTCACCCCAACCCGTGCCGTCCGCCGACTCCGCGAACGCCTTGCACCGGCCGTCGACGGAAAGGACGCGCTTGCGGGAGAACTCGACGAAACCCTCGGGCGTCGAGAGCACCGATGCGCCACCGGTGATCGCGAGGTCGCACTCGCCCAACCGCAACGCCTGGCACGCCTGGTGCAACGCCACCAACGACGACGAGCACGCCGTGTCGACCGTGACCGCCGGCCCGTGCAACCCCAGCACGTACGCCAACCGGCCGGACTTCACGCTGGCCGCGTTCCCGGTGATCACATAGCCTTCGCTGCTCGCCGGGATCTCGTCGAAGGCGTACCGGTAGTCCTGGTAGTTGGTGCCGACGAACACGCCGGTGCTGGTTCCACCGAGGCTCGTCGGGTCGATGCCGGCCCGTTCCAGCACCTCCCAGGTCGTCTCCAGGAGCAGCCGCTGCTGCGGATCCATCACCGCGGCCTCCCGAGGCGAGATGCCGAAGAACGCGGCGTCGAATCCGGCTATGTCGTCGAGGAAAACCCCGGCGCGGGTGTACGACTTGCCCGCGTGGTCGGGGTCCGGGTCGTAAAGACCCCCCAGGTCCCAACCCCGATCCGCCGGAAACCCCGTCACCGCATCACGACCGCCGGCGACCAACTCCCACAAGTCCTCCGGCGACGACACGCCACCCCCGTACCGGCACGCCATCCCCACGATCGCGATCGGCTCGTCCAACCGCACCTCTGCGTGCGCCGAAGCGGAGGACTCCGCTCCCGACTGGCCGGTGATGCGCTCGCGCAGGTAGCGGGCGACCGACATCGGGTTGGGGTGGTCGAATAGCAAGGTCGGCGGCAGGGCGATTCCGGTGGCCCGCGAAAGCTCCTGCCGCAGCTCCTCCCTCGCCTCCCGCTTGATCCCCATGTCCCGGAAGGGCTTGCTCTCGGCGATCCGCGAGGGCAGACCGCCGCCTAGCACGGAGACCACCTGCGCTCGCACCAGGTTCAGCAGAATCCTGTCCTGGCGGTCGCCGGTCTCCCCGGCCAGCAGGTCCCGCAACTCGGCCACGGCCGCCGACTGAGTGTTCACCAGATACCTTCCGCAAATGGACTCGGGGACGTTCGGTGGATCCATGTGGGGCGCACCGCCGGCACGCCAGCCCCTGCGAGCTCACCCCGAATTCGGGGAAACGCCACGGAGAACCGGCCGGTCACGCGAGGATTTCCGCTGAAGCGCACGACTTCCTCGCCGCTGCGGTCGCGCCTCCTCCAACGTGTGCGAGTTTGCCGAGGTCGGCGGAACGGGACGCTACGCCCGGCCCGATCCGGCGCACAAGGAAATCGGCCACAAGCTGCCACAGCGCGACGGCACGACTCGCCTCCAGTTCGGAAAAATCATTGCTGCACAACGAAATCGGGATCACGCGGGCGCACTCGGTGCGCGTGCACCCGCGCTCGGCCCCGGCGCTCAGGCCGCGGCCGCGGCCGTCAGGTCGATCGTGTTCGTGCCGCGCTCCAGGGCGTTGATGAGCACGGCCATGTTCCCCATCGGGTGCGCGTTGTCGAACAGCAACTGGTGGAGGGAGCCGATGTCCTCGAACGTTTCGCAGGTGGACAGGCACGGGTTGAGCAGGCCCGCATCGACCAGCCTGACGACGTCGCGGAACTGGCGGGCGTTCGCGCCGTGCGAACCCTGCAGCCGCTTGGAGCGCATCCACAGGTGCCGGAGGTCGATGTCGCCGTTGTAGCCGGTCGTGCCGCCGCAGATCACCACCATGCCGCCGCTGTCGCACAGGTACATGGAGGTGGGCAGGGTGTCCTGCCCGCTGTGCTCGAAGACGATCCGCGGCGACTTCCGCTCCCCGAGGATCTCCCAGATCTTCTTGCCCATGGCCCGCGCGCCCCGCAGGAACTTGGTCATGCCCTCGACGTCGTCCACCGCGGGCAACCGGCCCCAGTGGTCGAACTCGTGCCGGTTGATGACGCCCTTCGCGCCGAGCTTGAGGCAGTACTCGCCGCGGGCCTCGTCGGAGACGACCGCGATCGGGACCCCACCGGCCATCTTGACCAGCTGGATGGCCATGGAGCCCAGGCCGCCGGCCCCGCCCCAGATCAGCACCGGGTCACCGGGCTGCACCGTGTTGCCGTGCCAGCCGAAGAGCTGCCGGTAGGCGGTGGAGCCGCAGAGCATGAAGCTGGCGGACTCCTCCCACGACACGTCCTTGGGCTTCGGGTGGCACTGGTAGTCGTTCACCAAGCAGAACTGCGCGAAGGAACCGTAGTTGGTCTCGTACCCCCACGCACGACCGCTGTTGGACGTCGCCACGTCCGCGCCCAACCGGATGTCCTCGTCCTTCTCGTCGTACTGCCCGCCGGAGAGCACCACGTGGTCGCCGACCTTGACGTGCCGCACGCCCTCGCCGACCGCCCACACCACACCCGCGCCGTCGGTGCCGCCGATGTGGAAGTCCTCCGGCTGCCCGAGGCGCTGCCGCATGCCGATGACGTCCACCGGCAGGCCCAGCGCCGCCCACACGTTGTTGTAGTTGATCCCGGCCGCCATCACGTACACCAGGACCTCGCCGGGGCCCACCCGCGGCACGTCGACGACCTCGATCTGGAACGCCTGCTTCGGCGGTCCGAACCGGTCCTGGCGGATCACCGACGCGTACATCCGCTCGGGGACCTCGCCCAGCGGCGGCACCTCACCGATCTCGTAGAGCGACTTCGTCATGGCTTTCTCCTCAATTGCCACTCGCGTCGGCCGGGGCCGACAGGTGTCGTAGTTGCTTCCTGATCTCCTCGATCACCTCGGATTGGCTCTCCGCCAGGTAGAAGTGGCCGCCGGCGAAGACCTTCGCCTCGAACGCGGCGCTCGTGTGCCTGCCCCAGGCGCGCGCCTCGTCGACCGTGGTGAGCGGGTCGGCGTCGCCGACGAGGGCCGTGATCGGGCACCCCACCACCGACTCCGGATCGGCCAGGTAGGTCTCGACCGCCTGGAAGTCGCCGCGGATGGCGGGCAGCACCAGGCGGAGCATCTCGTCATCGCCCAGCAGGTCCGGGGATGTTCCGCTCAGCGACTTCAGCTCCGCGATGACGTCGTCGTCGGGTTTGAGGTGCACGTTCCGCTCGACGTACTTCTTCGACGGCGCCCTCCGCCCGGAGAGCAGCAACGCCCGCGGCCCGTTGCGATCGCGTGCTTCCAGGCGCTGCGCCACCTCGAAGGCGAGCACCGCGCCCATGCTGTGGCCGAGGTAGACCGGCGGCGGGCCCGGCAGCGCCGCCAGTTCGGTCGCGATCCGGTCGGCCAGCTCGCCGATCTCGGTGATCACCGGCTCCCGGTAGCGGTCCTGCCGCCCGGGGTACTGGATGGCCAGCACGTCGACCTCCGGCGCCAGCCGCATCGAGAGGGGCCGGAAGAACGACGCCGAGCCGCCCGCGTGCGGAAAGCAGATCAACCTGGTGGCTCCGCCGGATTCCGCGTCGAAGCACCGGATCCATTTGCCACCTTCGGTCACGGCCGTGCTCATGCGTTGGTGCCTCCCAGTTCGGCCATCACGGCGGATTTCGACCCGGCGACTACCCACCCGCAGGGCGTGGTCGTCGTCGCGGGGCTGCTGATCTCGGCGGGTGCGGCCGACTCGCACGGCGACGCCGGCGCTGGCGCATCTCGACGCTAGGAGGAACGTGATCCGCCGCACAAGCTTGCGGCCACAAGCTGCCACGGGTTCCACCGCGCACCTGCCGACCAGCGCGAGCACGGCTGTTTTCCCCAGAACCACAACGGGATTCGGCATCGATCGTCAGCCGGAGCGACCGGGGTCGCCGACGTGCCATCCACTTTGGAAGCGAGTGGCAATGGCCCGGCCGCACCCTCGGCGGCGGGGCATCCGCGGCGATGAGCGATCCTCGCGGCGCTGTGCGCTGCGCTCGTCATGACTGCGTAGTCCACGTGGTGGTCGCGCGGGGCGATGGGGGGCGAGCGCCGTGCTGGTCATGCCCGCCACCTTGGCGATCTTGGTGCAGGTCTTCCCGGCCGGCGAGCGGCCGAAGGCGTTCGGGACGTGGGCCGCGGTAGGCCGGTCGGCGAGCAGCTCGCCGACGCCGCGCGGAATCACCGCCTGAATTCAACCGCCAGCAGGGTGATCGGGCATTTCCTTTTTCAATACAATTACCCCACTACTTTCCCCATTCCGAATCACCGCGGGAACACACCTTATCACAGAAACGCCGACGGCGCTTCCCAATTTCATTCACACTTATTCCCATCGCCAGACGACCCAACAATCCGGCAACCGTTCCACCCGCCCGAAACCGCAAAACTCCCACAGGAGCCGACAAAGCCGCGAACTGTGCCGAATGGACTCCCGCGACCTGAACAATGAAAGGAATCGCATTACTACGAATGGATCTACCTTGATAGTTGATCACCGTGTTGGAGTATCGTTATGCTGAGAATCTATTTCACCCCCAAAGATGTCCTCCGCATCCGCGTGGCGGAACAGCCCGATCCGATGTGGGAACTCGCGCTCAGCTTGCACGTCCTCCGCGGACACGTCACCTGGCCGACGCAACTCGCGTGGCGGGGCTGGGCGCGACACAGGTTACGCGACACGGGATTATCCACCCGAATGCATCTTGTGTCCTCGCTGGTTCCCGTCAAGGGGAACTTCCCGGATTTCCTCACCCCGGTCACCGCCGGGCCGGACTTCGAGGCCGGCCTCGAAAGCATCCTGTCCGCCGGGCAGACCCGACTCAGCAACGACCTTTCCGCGGCTTTCGCGCAGCAGAGCGCGCCGCCTTGGATCCGCAAGCTGTCCGACGGCGACCGGGCCGCGCTCAACAAGCTCTGCGACACCCTCCGGGACTATTTCAACACCGCCATCCGCCCGCACTGGCCGAAGGTCCACCACCAGGTCACCGAAGACCACGTGCTGCGGACACGTCACCTCACGACCGGGGGCGCCGAGAAGCTGTTCAACTCGCTCCCGGCCCCCATCAAATGGCGCTGGCCGGTCCTGGAGACGAACTACCCGGAGAACCGGACGCTGCACCTCGACGGCCGCGGCCTGACGCTGATCCCGTCGTACTTCTGCTTCGGCAACCCGATCACCTTCATCGACCCGGGGCTCCCGCCCGTGCTCGTCTACCCCGCCCACAAGGCGGCGAACGGCGTGCGCCCCGGCGGTGGCAGGGAGAACGCGTCGAAGCGGCTGGCCGCCCTGCTCGGGCACACGCGCGCGCAGGTCCTGCTGGCGTTGCAGACGCCCAGTTCGACCTCCGGTCTCGCCCGGCAGATCGACGCGTCGCTGGCTTCCGCCAGCCAGCACACCACCATCCTGCGCGAGGCCGGCCTGATCACTTCGACCCGGCTGGGCAAGGCGGTCCTGCACAGCCTCACCCCGCTCGGGCGGGAACTCGTCGGCACCAACGACCAGCCCAGCGCGGTCGCGCCGGGTGATCACCGGGGAGCCAGCCGCCCGGGGCCCAGGCGGTTGCCGCACCTCGCCGACTCGGCCGGGTAAGGCGGGCGGCAGGCACGGGTCCTCTCGACGAGCGCTCCGAGTGGTGGCGCCCGCCGAACGGGCCTGGCCCCGCTGAGCGGCCGGCCGCCGCGATCAGCGGTCGAGGTCTTCCCACTCCAGCTCCAGATCCGCTTCCAACTCCTCGATGTCGTGCTGGTCGAGCCGGAGCAGGGGCAGGTCCGACGGAGTGCGTCCGCCCGTGCCGGGCCGATCGACGTGGGCGACGAGTCCATTCAGGACCGCCAACCAGTCCTGCGCCAGGTCGTGCACCGCTTCACGGCTGGTAACGGCGGTGTGCCAGGACCACGTCGCGCTCAACCACGGACCGTCGGCACCGTCCTCCACAACCGCATTGATCTCGATGCCATGCCCCACGCCCAACGCCGGATCGGCACCACCACCGAGCGTATCGGCCTCCGGGGCCCAACCCCACTCACCACCGGCGGACGCGCCGAAACGCCCCAGGTAGTTGAACGCGATCTGCGGACGCGCGAGCCTCGCGAGCTCCGGCGCGGTATCCGGGTTGAGATACCGCAGCAGCCCATAGCCCAGCCCGTGATCAGGAATCACCCGAAGCTGCTCCTTTACCTGCTTCAACACCGTCCCCAAACCCGGACCTCCGGAGGTGACCTCCCGCCAGTCCAGGGCGACGGGATCCAGCAACACCGGGTGCAACGTGGTGAACCAACCCACCGTCCGCGTCAGATCGACCCCCGGGACAACCTCCTCATACCGACCGTGCCCCTCCACATCGACCAACACACCACCCGGCGTACCCGCGCAATGCCGCACGGCCAGCACCAACGCCGTCAGCAACACATCATCGACACCGGCGAAGAACGCCGCAGGAACCCTCGCCAACAACGCCGCCGTCCGCTCCACCGACAGCGACACCGTCAACGACTGCGTCCCTGCAACCGCGTCCCCGTTCTCAACATCGCGATCGGTCACACGCACACCGGGATGAGCCAGAACCTCTTGCCACACCGACAGCTCCGACGCCCGCGATTCCGCCAGCTCCCCCAACAGACCGGCCCACTGGCGAAACGACGTACCCACCGGCTGCAACTCGACGGACCGCCCCGAGAGCAGCGCATGGCACGCCTCCCCCAGATCCGACACCAGCACCCGCCACGACACCCCATCGACCACCACATGGTGAGCCACCACCAGCAACCGGCCAGACCGCGAACCACCGCCGTCCAACCAGACCGCCCGGAGCATCACGCCTCGCGCGGGATCCAAACCAGCCGCAGCGACCTCGCCCCGCCCGGCGAGCGCCGAAGCCCAGTCCACGGCTTCGGGCACCACTACCCGCTCCACCAGATCAGCGACATCCACCGACCCCGCCGGCGGCACGACCAGGCCCCGCTCACCCAACCGGGCCCGCAACAGATCATGCCGATCCACCACCGCTCCGACGGCACCCATCAACACGTCCAGCGACAAGCTCGCCGGAACCTCCAGCACCACCGACTGGTAGAAGACCGACCCCAGCCCACCCCGCTCGCCCAGCCAGCACATCACCGGCGTCAACGCCACATCCCCGATCCCGGAAGCCACCGAGGCAGACACCGAACCCGATGACGCCACGACCGCCAGTGCCGCAGGTGTCCCGCACTCGAACACCTGACGAGGACTCAGAACCAGACCGGCCCTGCGCAATCTGGCGACCAGCTGCATCGAGGCGATGCTGTCCCCGCCCAACTGGAAGAAACCGTCCTCCGCGCCGACCTCGGCGACCCCCAACACCTCGGCGAACGTCTCGCACAGAAGCCGCTCCCGATCGGTGCGAGGACCGCGGCTGGGCCCGGTGGTCACCGCCGGCGCGGGCAAGGCCTGCCGATCGAGTTTCCCGTTGGGATTCAGCGGGAAGCTCTCCAGCACCACCACTGCGGACGGCACCATGTAGTCGGGCAGGGCCCTGGCGACGTGATCCCGCAGCACACCCGGCTCGCAGTCGTCGCCGGTCGGCACCACGTAGGCCACCAACCGCTTCTCCCCCGGCCGGTCCTGCCGGACCACCACCGCGCTGCGAGCCACGTGCGGGTGGGTCGTCAGCACTGCCTCGATCTCGCCCGGCTCGATCCGGATACCGCGGACCTTCACCTGGTCGTCGACCCGGCCGACGAACTCCAGCTCGCCATCCCGGTTCCAGCGCACCAGGTCACCGGTCCGGTACAGCCGGCTGCCCGCAGGGCCGTACGGATCCGCGACGAACCGCTGGCCGGTCAACCCGGCCCGCTCCCAGTAGCCCCGCGCCAACCCGCTGCCCGCGATGTACAGCTCCCCCACCACGCCAGGGGCGACCAGCCTCAGCTCGGGATCCAGCACGTGCACCCGCGTGTTGGGCACCGGCCTTCCGATCGGCGGGGCGCCGTCCAGGTCGTCGTCGGAGGACCAGATCGTCGAGTACACCACCGTCTCGGTAGGACCGTAGATGTTGGCCACCCGGCAGCCGGGGAAGACCGCGCGGATGCCGTCGTACAACTCGGGTGGAACCGGCTCCCCGCCGAGCACGACCGTGTCCACTCCCGGACGCCGCTCCTGCTCCTGGATGACCCTGGCGAACACCGACGGCACGCCGCTGACCAGCCCGCCACGCGGTGGGCCGTCCGCCAGGGCCAGGAGGTCGGGGACCACCTCGACCACGCCACCGACCATCAGCGGTACGAGGATCTCGAACACGGAGAAGTCGAAGCCGAGCGAAGTCGCCGCCAGCACCCGGCCCAGGCTGTCCACGCCGATCGTTTCCCGAACGCACGCGACCAGGTCGACGACGTTGGCGTGCGCGACCATGACGGCCTTGGGCCGCCCGGTGGAGCCCGAGGTGTACATCACGTAGGCGATGTTCTCCGGATGCGGCGTCGATCGGCCCGGCGCGGCTGCCCCGGCGCGGCCCCCGAAGGTGGCTGGATCGTCGAGCAGCACGGTCGCCACGTCGGCACGCATCCCGCCGGAGCCGTTGGTGATCAGCAGCGCCGGCTTGGCGTCCGCGAGCACGAAGTCGATCCGCTCAGCGGGGTGGTCCAGATCGATCGGCAGATAGGCGCCGCCGGATTCGAGCACCGCCAACATCGACACGACCATGTCGATCGACCTCGGGAGCGCCAGCGCGACCACGGATTCCGGCCCGACCCCGAGCTCCACGAGCAGGCCGGCGAGCCGGTTCGCCCGGTCGTCGAGCTCCGCGTACGTCACCGATTCGCCGCCGCAGACGACCGCCACCGCGTCGGGTGTCCGCTCGACCTGGGTCCGGAACAGCTCCGGCAGCACGGTCTCCTGGGTGCCGGTCTGGCGCCCGTTCCACTCGTCGAGTAGTTGGCGTTCTTCGCTGGAGAGGAGGTCGAGCCGGCCCACCGGCCGGTCGGGATCTGCGATGATCGCTTCCAGGACGCGTTGGAGCCGGGCGGCCTGCGCCTCGACCGTGGCGTGGTCGAAGACATCGGGCCGGTAGCCCAGGCGCAGGCGCAGGCGCTCCCCCGGGATCGCCACCAGGTTCAGCGCGTAGTGGGTGGCGTCCCAACCGGACACCGACCCCACCTGGAGCTCGGATTCCGGGTCGATCGCCTCGTCGGCGTCGAGCGGGTAGTTCTCGTAGACGGTGGCGGTGTCGAACAGTTCCCCGGTGCCGGCCTGCCGCTGGATGTCGGCCAAGCCGAGATGCTGGTGATCCAACAACCTGGCCTGCTCCTCCTGGAACCGGACCAGCATGTCCACGACGGACTCAGACGGATCCAACCGGACCCGGACCGGAATCGTGTTGATGAACAGGCCCACCATCGACTCCACCCCCGGAAGCTCCGGAGGACGACCGGACACAGTGGACCCGAACACCACATCCCCACGACCGGTCCACCGACTCAGCAACAACCCCCACGCACCCTGCACCACCGTGTTCAGCGTCAACCCACGCTCCCGAGCCCACTCCACCAGGTCGGCCGTCAGCCCTTCCGGAACATCCAGCACGAACCGTTGTGGCACGACCGGACCTCGATCCCCGGGGCCGAGCAGGAGCGGCTGAACGCCTTCCAGCGCCTCGGCCCACGCGCCCAGCGCCGCGTCACGATCACGATTGGCCAGCCACGCGAGGAAATCCCGGTACGCCCCCGGAGCCGGCACCCCGGACCCATCCGCCCGCGCCCGGTACAGGGCGAACAGCTCGCGCACCAGAAGCGGCATCGACCAGCCGTCCAGCACGAGGTGGTGGTTGGTCACGACGAGCCGGGAACGCCCTTCTCCCAGCCGTACCAAGATCATTCGCAGCAATGGGCCCCGCTGCACGTCGAAGCCGGCCGTCCGGTCCGCTGCCAGCAGCCGAGCCAACTCCGCCTCGCGCTCGGCCTCCTCGCAAGCCGACAGATCCGCCTCGGTCCAGGCGACGGCCGACTCCCGAGGCACCGCCTGAACCGGACGACTCAATCCCTCGTGGACGAAACACGCCCGCAAGTTCGGATACCGCTCCAACAGCGCGTCCCCGGCACGCCTCAACCTGTCCCCATCCACCTCCCCCAGCAGCTCGAACGCCAACTGCACGACGTACACATCCCCCAGGCCGTCGTCGTAGACGGCGTGGAACAGCAGTCCTTCCTGCAACGGCGAGAGCGGAAGGACGTCGGTCACCTCGCCGACCACCTGCTCCACCAGAACGGCCTCAGCCCCGTCGAGCACGACCGAAGCCGAATCGGCTGTCTGCTCGTGCGCACCGTTCTGCTCCTCGGCGACCAAAGCCGCGAGCGCCGCGGGCGTCTTGTGCTCGAAGATCTGCCGCGGGCTGATGACCACCCCGTCCCGGCGGGCGCGGCTGGACAGCTGGATCGACATGATGCTGTCCCCGCCCAGCTTGAAGAAGCTGTCGTCGGCGCCCACCTCCGGCACGCCGAGCACCGCCGCGAACAGCCCGCACAGCAGATCCTCCCCCGGTGTCCGGGGTTCGCGGCCCGACGTGGTGCCGCCGAAGTCCGGGGCCGGTAGCCGCCGCCGGTCCAGCTTCCCGTTGGAATTCAGCGGAAGCCGGTCCACGGCGACGATCGCCGCCGGGACCATGTGCGCGGGCAGCCGCTCCTCGGCGTAGGGCTGCAGCGCCGTGATGACCGCCCCCACCTCGCTCGACGACGCTGGGTCGTTGGCGTACGCCGACCAGGGACGCCCGGCGTCTCCGGTGGATGGGTGCGGTTGGCCGTCGCCCAGGACGTCGCTGCGAACCAGCACGGCATCGAGCTCTTCCGCTGCCCTCGACCACGTGAGCGCTGCGCGGTAGCCGATCTCCGCCGCCAACTCGTCGAATTCCTCGGGGTCCGGCTCGGCACCGGCCACATCCCGCACCAGCTCGGCTCGCGCGGATTCGACGTCCGCGCCGTGCTCGACCGCCCGCACGGCCGCCAGGTCCGTCGTCAGGCGGGCATTGGGAATCCCGGAGACGCTCAGCCGCTCGGGCCGGGTGCTGGAAAGCACCTCGCGCAGACCGGCGAAGTCCCGGACATCGCGCCCCCACCGCAGTTCGAGCGGTTCCGCGACATCACCGGTCGGGCCGACGACATCGGTCGTCTTGCGCAGGACCACGTCGTAGCGGTAGCGGGTGAGCTCGTTGTGGCCCGCACCGCGCTTGATCCGCACATCGATCTCGCCCACGTCCTCGACGACGTCGCGGAACCGCGCGAAGAAGTCGGGCGCGACCAGAAGCTCCCTTTCCTGCAAGATGTTCTGCTCGACCGACCTGCGCAGGACCGACGGCGGCGTCGAGCCGTCCGCCCGGCCGAGCTCGACGGCGGTGGCGAAGCACCTGAGCAGCCGGAGGTTGCGCACGTCCCCGACGAAGACGGCACCGCCCGGGCGGAGGAGCCGCACGGCAGCGGTCAGCACCTCGACCAGGTAGTCGACGCTGGGGAAGTACTGGACCACGGAGTTGATGACGATGGTGTCGAAGAAGTCGGCGGGAAGGTCGTCGAGCACGTGCGCGGGCCGGCACAACAACTCCACGTTCGCGTAGCCGGTATCTCCGTCGAGCCGGTCTCGCAGTGCCTCGACCACCACGGGCGAGAAGTCGGTCGCCCAGTAGGACTCGCACCTCGGCGCCAGCTGCGACATCAGCAGGCCGGTGCCGGCGCCGATCTCCAGGATCCGCTCCGGGGCGAGCGATGCCACCCTCTCCACCGTCGCGTCGCGCCATTCCCGCATCTCGTGCAGCGGGATGGGGAGGCCGTCGTAGCTGCTGTTCCAGCCCGTGAAGTCGGCACCGAACTCGGCGGCGGAACCTTCCCGGTACAGCTCGTCGTAGACCACTCGCCATTCGCCGACCTTCCGGTGGTCCGCCTCGCCAGGCTCCCGCCGGCCGGCGTCGGGGACGACGTAGGCGATGAGCCGCTTGTCGCCGAGTTGGTCTTCGCGGACGACTGCCGCGGCCTGCGCGATCTGCGGGTGGGAGGTCAGGGCGGTCTCGACCTCGCCGAGCTCGATCCGGAAGCCGCGCACCTTCACCTGGTCATCGACCCTGCCGACGAACTCCAGCTCGCCATCCCGGTTCCAGCGCACCAGGTCACCGGTCCGGTACATCCGCTCCCCAGCAGCGAACGGATCCGCGACGAACCGCTGGCCGGTCAACCCGGCTTGACCGAAGTAGCCCCGCGCCAGTCCGGCACCGGCCAGGTGGAGCTCTCCGACCGCGCCTGGTGGGACCAACCGCATTTCGGCATCCAGCACATAAACCCGGGTGTTCGGGATCGGCCGGCCGATCGGCGGCACTCCGACCGGCCGGTCGTCGTCGCAGAACCACGCCGTCGCATAGACCGTCGCCTCGGTCGGCCCGTAAATGTTGGCCACCAAGCAGTCCGGGAACACCGATCTCACCCGGGATAGCAG